>JBDHAL010000271.1:0-4412 GCA_039588075.1 Gemmatimonadota bacterium
GCATGCGCTCTCTATGTGGCCGAAGACCCGACAGAGCTCTCCTTAGTGACTTTGGATGAGCGGCAGGGGGAGCTTGCCGCCACTCTGGGTTTTGTCGTTCAGCACTGATGGGGGCAAGGCGTAGGTCATGAAGACTCTCCTTGGCGCCGGCATCGCCCTCGTCGCACTGATCCCCATCCTCCTCGTCGCCGACGTGGGGCCGCCGGCGCACATGCAGATAACGGAGCGCGAGCCCGGACTCTACGCCGTCCAGTGGCGAGTTCCGAAGGCGTTGCCGCCCCGGGCTGTGCCGGCCCCCGAGTTCCCCGAGACCTGCAGCGCTGCGGGCGATCGAGAGGTCCAGGATCAGGGGGGCGCGTGGCTCTTCACTCGCGAGTGGCGTTGCGAGACGAGTCTGGCGGGCCAGACCGTCGGCATGCGCTACCCGTTTCCAGACCTCGCTCTGACCACTGTCGTGCGAGTCGATCTCCTGTCCGGCGATCGGTTCGCCCACGTGCTTTCGCCGGGCGAAGGGCCGTGGCGGCTGCCGGAGGGTACGGCGGCGCCGGACCTGGTGCTGGGCGCCCGCCGCGCGCTCGTCGCCGGCCTGTCGCACGTGCTGGGCTCGTGGATTCATCTGGCGTTTCTACTGGTTCTCGGCCTTTTGGGTGGATACCGGCAGCCGATCAGGCTCGTGTCGGCTTTCACGTTGGGGCAGGTCGCGGGCGCGCTGGGGGCCGGCCTGACAACAGGCATCGGTTCTGTACCGGCGGAGCTGGGCTTCGCGGTGGCGGTTGCGCTGCTCGCACGTGAGGTGCTGCGACCGGCCGAGGAGCGCCGCCGCCTCTCGGCGCTGGCGGCCGCAGCGGGCCTCGTCCACGGCCTGGGCATCGCCGCGATGCTGGCCGGCGGCCTGGGCGACGAGAGTGGCCGCCTGGCCGCGCAGCTCCTCGCCGTCCTGGGGATGGATACCACCCATCTCGTGGGCGCGGTCGGCGCCACGGCGCTGTGGACGTTCCTGGCACGGCGTCCGGCGGGCACCCAGGTCCGGCGGCCTTTCGCTTACACCTGCGGTGCGGCCGGGGTAGCGCTGGCCATCGCTCTGGCTGTGAGCGGCGGGGTCGCCGAGCCGGGTGCCGTCGCGCCTTCCTTCCAGGTAGGGGCGGGTTCGGCTGCCGGCCCAACGGCGGGGGTCGCCGGGTCCCGGCGCGTTGCCCCCACAGTTCCCGACGCGCCGATCCAGAGCTTCCTCTCCGTCGAGCCTTTCGAGGTGCGGCACGAAGCCATGCTTCGCCTCGCCGGCCTGGCGGAGCGGCTCGGTCTGGATGTGGAGTCGACCCTCGAGGTCGCAGCGCAGCCGGCGGTTGCCGAGCGACTGGCGGAGCTGGTGCTCAACAGCGGGAAGGTGCGGGTGGACGGCGAGTATCCCGAGGCGCTGGTTCGCCGGGTGGACTTCATGACGGTCGACCCGACCGGGGCTCTGCCACGTCCGAACCCGGTGCCCGAGCCCGTCGCCGAGGCGGTGGTCGGCGTGGTCGTGGCGTTTCCGATTGTGGGGGTGCCTGATGAGGTCTCGCTGAGCTGGGATCCGGTTCCCACGGTCACCGAGATGATCCCGGCGACCGTCATCGATCCCGAGTCGGTCTCGTCCCGGACGCTGTCAGCCGGAGAGCCATCACTGATCTGGGAGAACGTCCTGGCGGAAGACCCGATCCCGACCGTCGCCGCCGTCGAAGTCGAGCCGGTCAGGGTACCGGTGCCCCTGCTCTCGCTGCCGCTTCTGGTGCTATCGGCGATACTCCTGGTCGCCGGCATACGAGGCCGCCGCCGCACGCTCAACCTCGCCATCGCACGCGTCGTTCTCGCTCTGGCCTTCTTGGTGGGGCCGCTGGTGCAGACGGCGGTTGCGCTCCCCGGATCGGCCGGGCGGACCCCGTCGGAGAGGCAGGCACGCCGAATCCTGGCCGGCCTGTTGCCCAACATCTATCGGGCGCTGGAATTCCGAGATGAGGCGACGATCTACGACCGGCTCGCGGTGAGCGTCATCGGCGAAACACTGACCGAAGTCTACCTGGAGCAGCGGCGCGCCCTAGAGATCGAGGAGCGCGGCGGTGCCCAGGCCCGCGTCGAGGCCGTCGAGGTTCTGGAGGCTTCGGCCATCGAGTCCCGGGATACCGGTTTCGAGGTCCGATCCACCTGGACCGTCGGCGGGATGGTGACGCACTTCGGACATCGGCACTTCCGCCAGAACCGCTACGACGCCCGGATCGGCATAGTACCCGACGCCGGGAATTGGAAGATCCAATCGATCGAAGTACTCGAGCAGGAACGAGTGAGATGAAAGTCCTACGCGAACCGCTGTTTCATTTCTTGGTCCTCGGCACGGCCCTGTTTCTCGTTCACGCCGTCGCCAGCGACGTCTTTTCCACCGACGCGTCGCGGCGGATCCAGATCACGGAATCGGAGATCGAGTTCCTCGCCGCCGGCTGGGGACGCCAGTGGCAGCGACCGCCGACCGGGGACGAGTTACGGGCCTTAGTCGACGCGCGCGTGCGTGAGGAAGTCCTGTACCGTGAAGCACTGGCTGTGGGATTGGATCAGAACGACGTCGTCGTGCGCCGCCGCATGGTGCAGAAGATGGAACTCCTCTCCCAGGACCTCGCTACCCTAGCCGACCCGACGGACCAGGAGTTGCAGGCCTTCTTCCAGGAGCGGCAGGAGGAGTACCGCGTTCCGCCCCGGATCAGCTTCAGCCACGTGTACTTCAACACGGACCGGCGCGGCCCGGCGGCGGAGGAAGATGCGCGGCGCGCTCTGGCCGAGCTCCGGGCTGCGACACCGCCGCCTCAGCGCGCGCCCGAACGGGGCGACCGTTTCATGCTGCAACACGACTACGCCCGCAGGTCGCCGCTCGAGGTGCAGCAGGCGTTCGGGGCTCGATTCGCCGAGACGCTGTTCGAGCTGGAGCTCGGCTGGCACGGCCCGGTGATCTCGGGCTACGGCATCCACCTGGTATACATCGGCGAGCGAGTCGAGAGTCGCATCCCGGAGTACGCAGAGGTTCGCGATCGGCTCGTCATGGACTACAACCGCATGCGCCGCGAGCGGGCGAACGAGTTGCTCTATGAAGGTCTGGTGGGTGGGTACGAGGTGGAAATCGACGAAGAGGCCCTTCAGCGAGCGGCTCTGCGTTTAAGTAGTGGCGCAGGCTAGGTGTTGAGGCGTTAGAAATCAACACACGTCGCCGATCTGGTACACGCCGTGAGCGCATGAGGATGCGATACGACAACCCACGAGGGGGAACTTAGCATGAGAAGCGCAGCGGTCATGAATTGTAAG
This sequence comes from Gemmatimonadota bacterium, assembly GCA_039588075.1. GTDB lineage: Bacteria > Gemmatimonadota > Gemmatimonadetes > Palauibacterales > KS3-K002 > JBDHAL01. Next base: position 3,319 of record JBDHAL010000271.1, read on the forward strand.
TCCGTTACCGCAGCGGCACTCGCGCTGCTTGCAGGCTTCGTGTGGTTTCTGGGGACGGGCACGACCGCCGCGGCGCAGGAAGAGCCGTCAGCGGAAGCGATGGCTCAGGCCAACAATCCGCTGGCGAGCGTCTACGCTCTCAACTTTCAGAACTTCTACTCTCCGTCGCTGTACGGCCTGCCGGACCGGAGCGCGAACACGTTCTGGGTTCGGACCGCGATTCCCATCGGGCGCACGCTGACCCGGGCCTCGCTCCCCCTGGCCACGCGGCCGTCCTCGCCCACCGAGTCGCAGGCGGGGCTCGGCGACTTCAACATCTTCACCGCCTACCTGTTCGTGTCGAATCCCACGACCAGCCTCGGTGTCGGACCGCTTCTGGTGGCTCCCACCGCCACGGACGACGCGCTTGGGCAGGGAAAGTGGCAGGCCGGAGCGGCCGCCATCGCGTTCAAGGCCACCCCCGTGGTCCAGATGGGCGGCCTGATCACGTGGCAGGGTTCGTTTGCGGGTGACGACGCCCGGCCGAGCACGAGCTTGCTGGCAGTGCAGCCCTTCGTGATCTGGCAACTCGGCGGCGGCACGTATCTGCGCTCGACCGGCATATGGGGCTTCGACCTCAAATCGGGCGACTATGTCGTGCCCGTCGGGTTCGGAATCGGGCAGGTGCTGAAAGCCGGCAAGGTCGTTTACAACCTCTTCCTGGAGCCGCAGTTCTCGATTCTGCACGACGGCACGGGACAACCGAAGGTGCAGCTCTTCGCGGGCCTGAATCTCCAGTACCCGAAAGGCTGAGGGCGACATGTCTTACCGACTCGCGGCCCTACGCCCGTAGTGGCAGAAGTCCCCTAGTCCTGGCAGTCGGGGCAAAAGAACGCCGAGCGCCCGGCCAGCACGCATCGCTCGATCATCGCGCCGCACCTGAGACACTCCTCACCCTCGCGGTCGTACACTCTCAGTACGTTCTGGAAACCGCCTTCAGCGCCCAGCAGGTCGCGGTAGTCGCTGAACGTCGTGCCGCGGCGGTCGACCGCCGCGCCGAGCACCCGGCGGATAGCGTTATGCAGGCGGCGCACGTCGTTGCGGTCGAGGCTTCG
>JBDHAL010000272.1:0-5102 GCA_039588075.1 Gemmatimonadota bacterium
CATTGGTTAATATTCTCTAAAGCAAGGGTTGCGGCCGTTTTGACGGTCGGAGCATGCGCCGCTGAAGAGCGCAAATCACAAGGGAGGCCCATACCATCGAAGTTCCATGGATAGAAGTGGCTGCCGTCGCGGCAGGCGTGCGCGTGGATACGCGTGCGGGCCGGGGCGCCGGGCCACCCTCGGAGCATCGCTCTAAGTTTTTTTGGGTCGATAAGGTGGGGTACGGCCATCAGGGTCGTGCGCCGGGACCGGCGGAAGGCTTCGTGGCCGACGCCAACGAGTTCGACTAAGGAGGAGGAACAGATGAAAGCGAAAAGTTTAATACGGTTTACGACCTCCGCGCTGGCGGCGGTCGCGATTTCGGGATTGCTGGCGAGCGGTGCCAGCGCGCAGCAGAATCCAGGTGACCCGGCAACGCTCAGCGCCACCGCCGCCGTGGACATCGGTAACCAACTAGAACTGACCGAGACCGGCGCGGGTATGAACTTCGGCATCATTGCTAGACCCCAAACCGGAACGACTGAGGATTTCACTGTCACTCCGGCTGGCGCGATCTCGGAGGCAGGTGACTCACCGGGCCAACAGCTTATCGACGGTAGTGCTGCTCTCAATGGCGCGTTCTCCATCACGGGCGAGACCACCAACACCTACGCTGTGACCTTGACCGCGGGCGGCGCCTGCACCGGCGGCACCCTTGCCGGGGTCACCCTGAGCGCCATGACGATCGACGGGGGCAACTTTAGCCGTACGCTCGCTGCAGGCAGTGATACCTTCGAAGTTGGCGCCACCATCACCGTAGGCGCCTGCCCCGGCGGGTCTGGCGGGTTTGGCATAGGCTCCTTTCCCCCGAGGGGCGAGGAGCCTATCGCTACGGGGTGACGAGCGCCAATTCCGAAGCGGCGGCCTGTCACTTCGTGAGGACCCTTCCTACCCTCACGACACTCCTGGCGGCACCGATGCGGTGAAGCAACGCGCAGATAACCCAAAGAAATCGCGGTGGATGCAGAGCGATTCTTCTTGTGCTATGTTGCCCCGTCTTGCGTGCATCGTTCACGGCCGCAACGGTCGTGAAGTATTCGGCATGGGGGAATCATTGCCTGTTCGCGCGACCATAGTTCGAGGCCGCGATTCCGGAACCTTCAATGGCTAGTGGCCTGCATGAGGCGGCGCATGTGATCGGCCGCGAGCGGCGCGGACGTTGGTTCGCTGCCGTGGCGACGCTCCTCGTGCTGGCCGTGGGGCCGGTGCCTCCGGCGTTCGGACAGGGCGGTAACCTGGCCGTAAGTCCGACCCGGGTAGTCTTTGAGGGACGGGCGCGCAGTGCCGAGGTCACCCTCTTCAACCGGGGAACGCAAGCAACGACGTACCGGGTCTTCTTCAAGAATACGCGAATGAAGGAGGACGGCACCTTTCAGGATATCGAGCAGCCCGACCCCGGTCAACTCGTCGCCGACGAGTTCATCCGCTACTCGCCGCGCCAGGTAACGCTGGAGCCCGGAACATCGCAGACGGTGCGATTGCTGGTCCGCAAGCCGCGCGATCTGCCGCCGGGAGAGTACCGCTCCCACCTCGTTTTCCAGACGGTTCCACCGGCCGATGTGGGCGAGGATATCGAGACGGAGGGCCAAGAGGAAGGACAGATCCGCGTAAGCCTGATCCCCACCTTCGCCCTCGCGATCCCTGTCATCGTCCGCCACGGCGACCTTCCAGCCAGCCTCACGGTCTCCGAGTTGAAGCTGGAGCCGTCGTCGACGACGGAAAACCTGCCGGTCCTTTTCCTCCGCCTCAACCGCGGCGGCGACCGTTCGGTCTATGGCGATCTCTCGGTCACCTTCAAGGGCGCGGCGGGCGCGGCAACCGAGATCGGCCGTGTCAGCGGCATCGCCGTCTACACGCCGAACGCCAGCCGAACGTTGCGGCTCCCCCTGAGGCCGCCCGAGGGAACGAGGCTGGAGCGGGGTCGCCTCAGTGTCGTCTTTCGCGAGTCCGATACGCAGCGCGGGGCCCTGCTGGCTGAGGCGGAAATCGCCGTGCCCTAGAGCCGCCGGCGGCGTGGACCCGGATTGACGGAGCCATGCGGCGTGGGGCACTCCTTCTGCTATCCGCTGCGATTTTCGCGGCGGTCATACTGCGCCACCACCCTGGATACGCCCAAGACGCGTCGGCCGGACCGGCCGCGCTCACCCCGGTCGAGCGGCCCATCGAGGACGAGCTGGTTCTGGAGCTCCGGCTCGGCCGCTACGTGCTCTCAGATGGCATGCTCGGCTTCCTCCACCGCGGCGGCGTGCTGCTGCCTCTCGACGAGCTGGCCCGGGCGCTCGACTTCGCCATCGCAGTCGATCCCGCGGCGGGTCGGGCCACGGGCTGGTTCCTGGCCGAGAACCGTCGCTTCGCCCTCGACATGGCGCGGGGCGAGGTGACGCTGGAGGGCCAGCCCGGCCTATACGATAGGACGCTCGTCGAGCTGCACGCGGACGACATCTACGTCGACACCACCCTGCTCGCCAAGTGGTTCCCGGTCGACATTGAGTTCGAGCTTTCGCGGCTCGTGATCGAGCTTACTTCGCGCGAGCCTCTACCGCTGGAGCAGAGGCTGGAGCGCGAGCGGCGCCAGGCCATGCTCGGCCGCGGCGCCTTCGGGAGGCCCCAATACCCACGCCTCGAGACCCCCTATCGCCTTTGGGACTGGCCCTTCGTCGACACCACCCACCGCTTCGACTTCACCGATGGGGACGGCCTGCGCGCCAGCTCCACCACCTTGATCATGGGCGATCTGCTGTTCATGGACACGAGCCTGTTTCTCGCCGGCAACGACCAGGAGCTGGTCTCCGACGCCCGCTTCACAATGGGCCGCAAGGACCCGGAGGGCGGGCTCCTGGGTCCGGTCGGGCTGTCGGAGCTCGAGTTCGGCGACGTCTTCACGCCGCAGCTTCCGCTGGTCGCCGGCCAGCGCGAGGGACGGGGCGCCACCATCTCCACCTTCCCGCTCAACCGGCCGACCGAGTTCGACCGCACCACGCTGCGCGGCGAGCTGCCGCTCGGTTGGGAGGTCGAGCTCTACCGCAACGAGATCCTGCTCGACTTCCAGCGCTCGCGCGCCGACGGCCGCTACGAGTTCATCGACGTGCCGCTCTTATTCGGCCTCAACGTGTTGCGCCTCCAGTTCTACGGGCCCCAGGGTCAGCGCCGCGAGGAGATACAGCGCCTGTTCATCGGCCCAGGCCTGGTGCAGCCCGGCGAGCAGTTCTACCGCGTCGCCGTCAACCAGCAGGACCAGGATACGATCCCGGTGGGCGAGGTGAGTGACGATCCGGACAAGGGCAAGGCGCGCTTCTTTGGCGAGTACGAGCGCGGCATCACCCGAAACCTGGCGGTGGCGGGCAGCCTGGCGAGCTTCTTCCTCGATGATCGGCGGCACTCCTACCCGAGCCTCGGTTTGCGTACCGCCCTCTTCGGCTCGTTCCTGCGCCTCGATGCCACCAAGGACACGGCCAGCGGCACGGCCGTGCAAGGCTCGATCCAGACCCGGCTGTTCGGCCTTAACCTCTTCGCCGAGCACGGCCAGTTCTTCGACTTCATCAGCGAGCGGGTGCGGGCGTCCACTGACTCGGTCGATAGCCTTTCCAACGTGCGCCTCGACGGTGTCATCCCCGAATGGGTGCTGCCCCGCATCCCCTTCAGCCTGAACGGCACGCTCGAGCGCCGCGAATCCGGCCGCTCGGACCTTAACGTGGCCAACCGCCTGTCGATTTTTCTGGGTGGCGTCTCGGCCTCCAACACCGTCACCTGGCGGCGCATCGGCGGCGGCGGCATCCCGACCGCAACCTCGGCCTCGGGCACCGTGCTGCTCAACGGGCGCATCGATCGGCTGCTGCTGCGCGGCGCGCTGAACTACACCCTTGATCCCGTCTCGGAGCTCAGCAACATCTCGGCCACCGCCGATTACACCTTCGACCGCGACTTCACCGCCCGCGCCACCGTCAACCGCCAGCTCACGGGTCAGCAGATCACCACCTTCTCAGCAGGGATTTCCCGAATCTTCGCCAACATCGCCCTCGGCGCCAACGCCTCCTATTCGGACGACGGCAACTTCGCCGCCGGCCTCACGCTCACATTTGGCGTCGGCCGCGAGCCGCGCACCGGCAGCTTTGTCCGCCGGCCGCGCGGCATCGCCCGCAGTGGCGCCGCCTCGGCCCGCGTTTTCCTGGACAACGACCAGGACGGTCGCTACGGCGAGGGCGACCTGCCGCTCGAGGGCGTCCGTTTCCACCAGCAGCGCGACGTGGAGACCGACGAGAACGGAGTCGCCTTCATCACCGGCCTGTCGAGCTATCGCCCCACCGCGATCACCCTGAATCCGGGCACGCTCGAGGACCCGTACTGGACGCCCGAGCAAGAGGGAGCCGAGATCGTGCCGCGGCCGGGCAAGACTGCGCTCGTCGATTTCCCCGTTGTGCCAACCGGTGAGATCGACGGCACCGTCTTCCTGCGCCGGGATGAGGTGGTGCGCGAGGTTTCGAACGTGGCGCTGCAGCTCGTCGATGAGCAAGGCAAGCTGGTCGACGAGGTGCGGTCCGCCTTCGACGGCTTCTACCTGTTCGAGTTCGTCCGCCCCGGCCGCTACACGCTCCGCGTGGCGCCCGAGCAGGCGTCTCGGTTGAATCTCATAGTGCCGCCTCCCCAGGGGGTCGTGATCGAGGCCGTTGAGGGCGAAGCCGACGTGGTCAGCGGCGTCGACATCGTCGTTGAACGCCGCGCCGTCCCAAAAGACGGCGGGCAGTAAGCCGGGTATCCAAACCTAACATTCCATCTGGATTGAAGATCGGGGGCAGAGCAAAGAGCTCGATCCGGTAGGCTGTCATCGGCCTCCCCGAACGTGCGTCCTGCCCCGTCACCCAACAATTAAGGCCCTGCGGGGTCGTTTCCACGTCAAGGGCTGTGCACTTAAGTTCACACCGTCAAAGGAGCGCCCCCGCCGCGTTGTCCACGAACATCTCGCCGTCGCGGATGTAGCGGGCGAGCATGGCGTCCGAGGTGTGGCCGGTCTGCTGCCTGATCTTCCAGGAGGAGACGCCCGCAGCTGCCGCGCTGGTGGCGAGCCC
>JBDHAL010000273.1:0-4354 GCA_039588075.1 Gemmatimonadota bacterium
ATCGCCCATCGAACGTCGACCCGGTACTGCCCGACGCCAAACTTCGAACGTTGAGAGTTGAACGTTAACTTTGATCGATGTTCATGTTACAGGTAGGAGGTTCGAAGTTCGGCATCGGGAAGCATTCTCGGCGTTCGATGCTCGATGGACGATGTTCGATGTTCACCTAAACAGGCGTTACCAGCGCTTCCCCCCGCACCCCACGCATAAGATTCTCCCACGCCAACTCAAACATCCGCCGCCGCGTATCCTCCGTCGCAGACCCGATATGAGGCAACAGCACAACGTTGGATAGCCGCCTAAGACATTCTCTGATCGTCGGCTCCCCTTCATAAACATCAAGCCCCGCACCCCAGAGCTTCCCGGACTCCAGCGCCTCGCACAGCGCATCCTCGTCGACGATCCCGCCCCGGGCCGTATTGATCAAAATCGCCCCATCCTTCATTTCCGCTATCCGATTCCGGTCGATCAGCCCGGCCGTCTCTTCATTGAGCCCCACGTGGACCGAGACCACGTCGCTGTCGCCCAGAATCTCGTCCAGCGAATCGATTCGCCGCGCCCCCGTGTCTTTCTCCATCTCCGGCTGCCGCCGCTTGTCCCAGTAGGCGATCCGCATCCCGAACGGCACCGCGCGCCGGGCCACCGCCTGGCCGATCCGCCCGGCACCCAAAAGCCCCAACTGCCGGCCGCCCAGCTGCATGCCGAGCAAAAGGGTCGGATCCCAAGCCCACTCGCCTTCGCGGGCCAGTTTCTCGGCTTCGTACAGCCGCCGGCTGACGGCGAGCACGAGGGTCCAGGCGAGGTCGGCGGTGGCCTCCGTGAGGACGTCGGGCGTGTTGGAGACCGCGACGCCGCGGGCGCGCAGCGCCTCTACATCGATGTTGTCGTAGCCGACGGCGTAGTTGGCTACGACCTTGAGGTTGGGCAAGCGCTCGACGACAGCGGAGTCGATGCGTCGGGAGAGGAGGGGGAGCAGGCCGGCATAGTCGCCTTCGGGGACGGGCTGTGATGCCGCCAACCATTCGATCTCCACATCGGGCGGCACTTCGACGTGCGGAGCGAAGTACTTCACCTCTTCCGCGACCAGTACGCGGATCTTCTTCTCCGCCATCCGGCTAACGCTTGTCTCGGAAGAAGGTGCGGAGCAACTCGGCGGCCTCGAACTCCATCAGCCCGCTGTCGATCTCGACCCGGTGATTGAGTCGCTCGTCCTGTATAATGTTCCCCAGGCTACCGCACATCCCGGCCTTCGGATCGTGCGCCGCGAACACCAGCCGCCGGATTCGCGACAGCACCAAGGCGCCGGCGCACATGGCGCAGGGTTCCAGGGTCACATAGAGGGTGCAGCCGGTCAGCCGCCAATCGCCGATCTCGGACGCGGCCTCGCGCAGCGCCAGGACCTCGGCGTGGGCCGTGGGATCGGACGTTTCACCGGTCCGGTTGTGGGTCCGGGCGAGCAGTCGGCCGCCGCCCACGACGGCGGCGCCCACCGGCACCTCGCCGGCCGCGCCGGCCGCACGCGCCTCCTCCAGGGCGACCGCCATCCAGCGGGCGTCGTCGGCGTTCACGTCATGTCCGTCGCCGGCGTCGTCCCGCGGAGCTTCTCGAATCAAATTGGGGATCAGTCTTTACGGAATGTTCGCAACAAGGCTCGGGCGACGCCCAGGTAACGGCCGGGCGGGTTCCCGTTCCTCGCCGTTTCCTCCGACGCGGAGCGAAGCTCGACGGCGCCACCCATGTCATACACCGCCAGGTTGGAGCTCTCGAGATCGTCGCACGGCTCCACCAGAACGAAGTCGCCGTCGACTACATCCAACCTGAGGTTCGCATCGCCGCTCACGCGGACCATGAAGCAGTCGGCCGAGCAAGCCAGGGAACGGTCAAGGTCGAAGCGGCCCTCGACCTCTTCGTCCGCCAGGTCGTGGCTGCCGTTTCGGTAAAGAGGAATCGTGTAGGTCTCAGGGGATAGGTTCAGCCCCAGGATCCTCAGGGCCCGCGACCGGGACGGGGTTCGGTCCAGATATCCCTTTGCCTGCAAGGATTGTAGGTGCTCCGTGACGGTCTTCGTCGAGCGGATGCCAAAGCGTGTCCCGATCTCCCTGATGCTCGGTTGATACGTCTCCCGCTTCAGGTAGTCGACCAGGTAATTGTAGATACGCCGCTCGATGCCAGTGAGCACCTCAGACATGATTCCGAACCTCCACAACCCGGAGCGGAAATGACGCCCATGCCTCCGGAAAAATTTCTGAAGGTTAAGACGCCCCTACGATCACATTCGTGACCGTCCGCTTTGACCGAGTCCTCTCGAGGGGGGAGAGAAACTAGTTCTAAGTATTGCAGGCGGGCAAGTGCCGCCGTGTCTCCCGGTTTTTTGAAGTAAAGGTGCCGCAAGGTTTAGTTTAGGACCTAGACAGTCGCGCGTCAAGAACCACGCAGGTGGGAAATACCATCGTCGATTCGGCGCAAAACCAGCTCGCTTCCCATCAGATTCATCACTTCAAAGATGCCCGGACTGACCGCCATGCCGGTGAGCGCGAGCCTCAGCGGGTGAATCATCTTCCCCGCGCCGACGCCTGTATCTTCTGCAATAGCACGGACTTGCAGCTCCAACGCATCCTCGCCCCAGTCCGCCTGCTCGGATAGTTTCGCCTTCAGTGCCTCGAGACGTTCGATCGTTGCTACGCTGTCTTTCCAATGTTTCGATACGGCCTGCGAATCGTACTCGAGATTACCGGAGAAGAACGGTCGCGCTTGTTGCAGCATAAAATGCATCGTTCGTGCACGCGGTTTGACACAATCGAGCACGCGTTCGAACCACTCCGATCGCGTTTTCAGGTCCTCTTCGGTGGCAATTCCCCGCTCGATGAGATGCGGAGCGAGCAGTTCGGACAATTCCGATCCAGTTTTGCTCGACATGTGCTGAAGGTTGATCGACTCGAGTTTTTCGTGATCGAACACCGCCGATTTCTTGTTGATCCGTTTCAAGCTGAAACGTTTCACCAATTCATCGACTTGCATCAACTCGCGGTCGTCGCCCGGCGACCAACCGAGAAGCGCCAGGAAGTTGTCCATCGCTTCCGGCAGGTAACCCGCACTTCGGTACTCGCCCAGGGCGGTGGCGCCGTGCCGCTTCGATAGCCGCTTCCCATCCGCGCCCAGAATCAGCGGAACATGACAGAATACGGGGGTTTCCACGCCCAACGCCCGATAAATCTGGATCTGTTTCGGGGTGTTAGAGATGTGATCTGCCCCACGTATCACGTGGGTTATCCTCATCGCCCGGTCGTCGGAGACGACGGCGAGGTTGTAGGTGGGCGTGGCGTCGGTACGCAGGATGATGAAGTCCTCGATGTCGCTATTCTTGAAGCGAGTGTTTCCGCTAACGATGTCGTCCCACTCAGTGAAGCCATCAGGCATGCAAAAGCGAACGGTGAACGGCTTGCCGTCATCCGCGCGGCGAGATGAATCATCGGATGTCAAATCGCGACAGCGACCGTCGTAGGCGGCGGCGGTGCCGCTCTGGCGCGCCGCGGCGCGCAGTTCGTCGAGGCGCTCCGGCGAGCAGAAACAGCGGTAGGCGGCGCCACTCTCCATCAACTCGCGCGCGTCCGCCCGGTGCTGTTCGAGATTGTCGGCCTGGTGGTACGGTCCTTCGTCCCAGTCGATCCGCAGCCAGGTGAGTCCGTCGAGAATCGCTTTGGTGAGTTCGGGCTGGCTTCGCTCGCGGTCGGTGTCCTCGATGCGGAGCACGAAGACGCCGCCCTCGTGGCGGGCGAACAGCCAGTTGAAGAGCGCGGTCCGTGCGCCGCCCACATGGAGGAAGCCGGTGGGGCTGGGCGCGAACCGCACGCGTGGGACATCGCTCATATCGGTCACGTCATCGGTTACGCGACGGGGCTGAGCCTCGAGTGCGAGACGCAGCCCCACGGTCGTGTGTTATGACGGAGAGGGTGGGATTCGAACCCACGAGGGGCTTCCACCCCCAACACCTTAGCAGGGTGCCGCCTTAAGCCGCTCGGCCACCTCTCCACTGGGTTCCGGTCTTTTCCGATCGTCCGGCCCAGACCGGTATTATAACCAAACGCCGCGGCTTGTCACGTGGCGGTACTGGAGGCGCTACGGGTCGCGGGGCCGGCCGTTTACTCGAAGTCGTATTCGAGTGTGATGGGGTAGTCTTCCGCGTGCCCGGAGGCGAACCCTCCCTCGCCGCGCAGGCCACGCAGCTCTCCGGTTCCCGAGCCCGGCACCACGAACCACGTGGCCTTCGCCGTGCCGCCCTCGAAGGTACCGCTGTGCTGGAGGACGAAGCTGCCCGATCGCTCCCCGATTCGGCCGACCACGCGTTCGACGCCGA
>JBDHAL010000274.1:0-8156 GCA_039588075.1 Gemmatimonadota bacterium
CACTACGAACCCGCCGATCGCGCCTTCCCAAGTCTTCTTCGGACTGATGACCGGCGCCAGCTTGTGCCGCCCGATCGCTTTCCCGGTGAAATAGGCGGCGGAATCGCCCAGCCAGGTCACAGCGACCGGAAGGAAGACGATCGCTGCGCCGCGGATGCCCGGCGCCGTGTCGAAGGCGCGCAGCCACACGACATAGGAGAGCAGAACGCCCGTGTAGGCCGCGCCGAAGATCGTCGTGACCACGGCCTGCCCCGGACCCAACTCGGGCGGCGTCCTGAGCATCACCACCGTCGCCACGCCGAGCGTCAGGATGGTCGCCCAGACGGCGAACGAGCCGGGAGTTGTGCTCGCCGCGATGAGGACGTAGGCGACGGCGAGGGTCCCGGCGACAACGGCGGAAGAGGGCACGCCGTGGACGCGGTACATGCCGCAGAACTCCCACGCGGCCACTCCCGCGAAGACGGCGACCAGGGCGGCGAGCCAGTAGCCGCCCATGTAGCCCAGGACCAGCGTGATCGGGATGGCGACCGCCGCGACCCCGACCCGCTTCGCCAGCTCGCCGCCGGAACGTTCCATCACGCGGAGACCTCGCCGAATCTGCGATCGCGGCGCTGGTAGTCGAGTAGCGCCTCGAACAGGCGCTCCCGATCGAAGTCCGGCCACAGCACCGGCGTCGTGTACAGCTCCGTGTAGGCGAGCTGCCACAGCATGAAGTTCGAGATCCGGTACTCGCCGGAGGTTCGGATCATCAGGTCCGGGTCGGGCCACGGCGCCGTGTACAGTTCCGCGGCCAGCGCCTCTTCGTCGATCGCCTCCGGCTTCATTTCGCCCGCCGCCACGCGCTTGGCCAGGCGTCGCGACGCGTTGACCAGCTCGCTGCGGCTACCGTAGGAGATCGCCAGCACCAGTTGCAGGTTCGTGCCGCCACGCGTCCGCTCGATGATTCGATCGATGGCTTTCCGCTCCGCCCCACCCATTCGCTCGATCTCGCCGACCACGTGGACCTCGACGCCGTTCTCGACCAGGTCATCGATCTCAGACTTCGCATAACGCTGCAGCAACGACATCAGGAACGCGATCTCGCGCCGCGGCCGCCGCCAGTTCTCCTGGGAAAACGCGTAGAGGGTGACTACGTCTATGCCGGCCTCGATCGACCCCTCGACAATCTCACGCACCGACTTCATGCCCGCCCGGTGCCCCTCGTGGCGCGGCAGCCCGCGTTCGGCGGCCCAGCGGCCGTTGCCATCCATTATGATGGCGACGTGAGACGGTACGCGGTCTGGGTTCCGTTTGATTTGCTCGAGGCGCTTCGATGACATCGATCCAGGGGCGACTACGGCCGACTCAGCGGACCGGATCCGTTTGGGGTGGGTTCTCGCTTGGGCGCTCAGACTTCGAGCACTTCCTCTTCTTTCGCCTTGAGAAGCGCGTCGATCTTGGTCACGTAGTCGTCGGTCATCTTTTGCACGTCATCCAGCTTCTTGTGACCTTCGTCCTCCGAGATCTCGTGATCCTTTATCTTGGCCTTGATCTCCTCGTTGGCCGAGCGTCGCGCGCTACGCACCGAGACCTTCCCTTCTTCCGCCATCTTGTGCAGCACCTTCACCATCTCCTGCCGGCGCTCTTCGTTTAGCGCAGGGATCGGAACGTGGATCACAGTGCCGTCGTTGGAAGGGTTGAGACCCAGATCGGAGCTCTGGATGGCCTTCTCGATCGCCCCCATCAAGCTCTTGTCCCACGGCTGCACGACCAGCAGCCGCGGTTCCGGCGCGCTGATCGTCGACAGCTGCTCCAGCGGCATCTGCTGCTCGTAGGCCTCGACCTTCACATGCTCGAGCAGCGCCGGCGACGCCTTGCCGGTGCGGACGGACGAGAACTCACGACGCATCGCCTCGACGGCCTTGTCCATCCGGGCCCTAGTGTCTTTGATGACGCTCATGAATCCACCTCCCCGGAAATCAAAGTCCCGACCCGATCGCCGCGAGCCGCTGCGACCACGACGCCCGGCTTCTGGATGTTGAGCACAACCACGGGCAGCTCGTTGTCCTTGCAGAGCGAGATCGCCGTCGCGTCCATGACGCCCAGCTCCCGCGTCATCACCTCAAGGAAGGAGATCTCAGGAATCAACTCCGCGGTCGGGTCGGTCATCGGGTCTGCCGAGTGAACACCATCGACCTTGGTGGCCTTGATGATCAGCTCGGCCTCCATCTCGATAGCCCGCAACACTGCGGCCGTGTCGGTAGAAAAGTACGGATTGCCGGTTCCGCCTGCAAAGAGGACGACCCGGCCCTTCTCCAGGTGGCGAATCGCTCGCCGCCTGATGTACGGCTCCGCCAGTTGCTCCATGCGGATCGCCGTCAGCACACGGTTCTCGATGCCCTTCTTCTCCAGCATGTCCTGAACCGCCAGCGCGTTGATCACCGTGGCCAGCATGCCCATGTAATCGGCGGAGACGCGGTCCATACCGCCCTTGGCGGCCGCCGCACCGCGCACGATGTTGCCGCCGCCCACCACCAGACCGAGCGCGACTCCGGCCTCGTGCACCGCCTTCACTTCTTCAGTCAGGCGATCGATAGCCGGTAGAGAGATGCCAAACTCGTCGCTGCCCGCCAGCATCTCGCCGGACAGCTTGAGCAGTATCCGCCCGTACTTCAACCCTGAACCTGATGTCACTGGCCTACTGACCTATCTTGAACCTCACGAAACGGCCCACGGCGATCTTTTCGCCGAGCTTGGCCTGCGTCTCCTGGATCCGGTCCGATACGCTGATGTCCGGGTTCTTCACGAACTTCTGCTCGAGCAACGTGCTCTCTTCGAAGAACTTCCGCAGCTTGCCATCGACGATCTTGTCCGCGATGTGGTCCGGCTTGCCCTCTTCCTTTACCTGCGCCAGGAAGATCTCGCGCTCCTTCTCGACCGTCTCCGCCGGCACATCCTCGCGCGCGACGGAGATCGGGTCCGCCGCCGCGATGTGCATCGTCAAGTCCTTCGCCAGTTCTCGAAAATCGTCGGTCCGGGCAACGAAGTCCGTCTCGCAGTTCAGCTCCACCAGGACTCCCACGTTGCGCGAGTGGTGGATGTACGCCTCGACGACCCCCTCGCGGGCTTCCTTCGAGACGCGCTTCTCCGACGCCGCCGCGCCCTTCTTTCGCAGGTACTCCACGGCCGCGTCGATGTCGCCACCGGTCTCTTGGAGAGCCTTCTTGCAATCCATCATGCCCGCGCCGGTACGCTCTCTCAGGTCCTTTACATCTGTTGCCTTTATCTGACTCATGCCCAGTCTGTCGGTTGACCGTTACAAAAAGGGCCACCGAAGTGGCCCGCCAGCGATCAGCCCTCGCTGGTTACTTCGCCGGCACCTTCTTCCACGCTCGCCGGCTCGCCGCCTTCGTATTCTTCTGTTTCCGCCGCTGTTTCCGCCACCTCCTCCGGATCGCCGCCTTCGCCATCCGCCGGCCCGCGGTGCGCCGCGATTACCTCCGGCTTGGGACGCCGCCGTTTCCGCGAGCGACCCTTGCCCCCCGCTCCGCGCTCCGCCACCGCCACCGCCGCGTCGCTCGAGTAGGTGAAGACCTCCTCTTCCTCCTCCGCCGCCGCCGCGCGCATCTCCGCCGGGACCTCCGCCGTCGCCTGCTCCACCGTGTCGGCTATGGCACCGGTGATCAGCGAGACGGAGCGGATCGCGTCGTCGTTGCCCGCGATGGCGATCGTCAGCTTGTCTGGGTCCGCGTTGGTATCGGCGATCGCTATCACCGGAATGCCCAGTTTGTTCGCCTCCGCAACAGCGATGGTCTCTTTGCGAGAATCGACCACGAACAGACAACCGGGCAGTTTCGACATGTCCTTGATGCCTGACAGGTAGCGGTCCAGCTTCTCCTGCTCGCGGCTCAACAGCAGCTGCTCCTTCTTGGTGTAGAACTCGAAGGCGCCTTCCTCGGCTCCGCGCTCCAGTTCCTTCAGCCGCCGGATGTTCTTCTTGATCGTCTGGAAGTAGTAGCTACCGCTGCGCTCTGCCTCGGCGCGTACGGTCTCGCTGAGCTGTGCCTTCGTACAAACGAATAGGACGGATTCGCCGCGGTGCACGACCTCGCGGACCAACTCCTGGGCCCGCTTCAGCTCGCGCAGCGTCTTCTTGAGGTCGATGATGTAGATACCGCCGCGTTCCGCGAAGATGTAGCGCCTCATCTTCGGGTTCCAACGGCGGGTCTGGTGGCCGAAGTGTACCCCGGCTTTTAGGAGATCCTCGAGTCCTACTGCTACCATATAACCTCGATCCTCAGGCTGTCGCCTCTGTTACCGCTTGCTGAATTGGAAGCGCTTCCGCGCCTTCGGCTGACCGTACTTCTTCCGCTCGACCTTGCGCGGGTCGCGGGTCAACAGACCGTCGCGACGCAACGGCGGCCGGCGTTCTTCGTCCTCGGCCAGAAGCGCGCGCGCCACACCCAGCTGGATCGCGCCCGCCTGCCCGGTGAGACCGCCTCCCCGCACCGTCACCTTCACGTCATACTCGCCGACGGTTTCGGTGGCCTGGAACGGCTGCTCCAGGATGACCTGGTACGCGTTGCGCGGGAAATACTCGGCCATCGCGCGGCCGTTTATCTGCCACTCGCCCTTGCCCGGCTGTAGGTACACCCGAGCCACGGAGGTCTTCCGGCGACCCACCGCATGGAACCGTCCGTCATCCAGCTTTTTGCCTGCCATATCTCGTCAGTTCTTGATCTTGAGCGGCTCGGTCGCCAGCCCGTGATGCGGGTGGTCCGTTCCAGCGTAAACCCGCAGGTTCTTCATGATCGTGCGGCCCAGAACGTTCTTCGGGAGCATCCCCTTCACCGCGTGGCGGATCACGAACTCGGGGCGCCGCTCCTGCATCCGCCTGAAGGGGATCAGCTTGGCTCCACCCATGTAACCGCTATGACGGAAGTACGTCTTTTGGTCCGCCTTGTTGCCCGTCAGCCGGACTTTGGACGCGTTGACGACGATCACGCCGTCGCCGCAATCGACGTGCGGCGTGTAAATCGCCTTGTGCTTGCCGCGCAGCACCTTGGCCACCTCGGCGGCCATCCGGCCCAGCACCAACCCGTCGGCGTCGACCAGGTACCACTTCCGGGTGAGCTCTTCCGGTTTGGCTACCGGGGTCTTCTGCAAATCTGTCAGCAACTCCGCCATCTGTCGTCCAGACATACTCAGTTTGCGCCGCGGTCCTCAGCCACCGCAGCGGTGATCAGCGCAATTTGGGACAGCGGAGAACGATATCCGCAGATCCCTGATGTGTCAAGGAAGTTCGGGGTACTCGGGGGGGCAGGATCAGCCCAGGAAGCTCTCCAGCGAGCGGGCCCGGGAAACGTGCCTCAGGCGCGCCAGCGCCCGCTCTTTTATCTGGCGTACCCGCTCCCGGGTGACGCCCAGCTGCTGGCCGATCTCCTCCAGGGTCATGGCCTCCTCGCCGTCCAGCCCGTAGTACAGCCGCAGGATCTTGGCCTCCCGGGGCTTGAGGGTCGAGAGGGCGGCTTCGACGTTGTTCTTGAGCGCCTTCTCGAAGGCCTCCTGTTCGGGGCCCGGCCGATACTCGTCCGGCAGGTAGTCGAGCAGCTTGTTGTCCTCGCCGGGTACCAGCGGAGCATCGAGGGACAAGTGAGCCATGGCGATGGACATGGTCTTGTAGAGCTCTTCCGCGTTGACTTCCAGCCCCTCCGCCAGCTCGCCCACCGTCGGCTCGCGCCCCAGCTCCTGGACCAGGGCGCTGGACCGCTTGCCGATCCGGTGCAGCTCGCCCGCCCGGTTTAGCGGGACACGCACGATCCGCGACTGCTCCGCCAGCGCCTGCAGGATCGCCTGGCGGATCCACCACACGGCGTAGCTGATGAACTTCACGCCGCGGGTCTCGTCGAATTTCTCCGCCGCCCGGATCAGTCCGAGGTTGCCCTCGTTGATCAGGTCGGCCAGCGCGACGCCCTGGTTCTGGTACTTCTTGGCGATGGATACGACGAACCGGAGGTTGGAATTGACCAGCTTCTCCAGGGCCACGCGATCGTTGCGCCGGATCCGACGAGCGAGCACACCCTCCTCATCACGATCGATGAGGGGGTAGGCGCTGATCTCCCTCAGGTACTGATCGAGAGATCCCGGCGGAGTGGCAGCGCGATGCGTCGGGCCAAACGCCTGCAGCGACCGGGTAAGGTCCTCCTGCCGGTCCTCAGCTCTGTCGCCACCCTCAGATGTCTGATCTTGTCCAGGTCGAGGCAAGCGCGAATCCCCGCTATCGGTTAGGAGCTAAAAACCGATCGTAAGAATACTACTCCGGACGGCGCTGTCAGTTTCCTTAACGGACCCGGGTACCCAACCGGTTCCATCGGATTTCGGTCAACCAAGGCAAGAAGCGAAGCTTGCTTCGATCGAACGAGTAGTAGATGACCAAAGGCCGACCCAATATCAATGTCCGATCGGCAAACCCCCAGTGGCGGGAATCCAGGGAGTTGTCCCGGTTGTCGCCCATCACGAAGTATCTGCCCTCGGGGACCACGACCGGGCCCCAGTTGTCACGTGTCGGGCGGTAGCTCCCGGGATCCGTCCCCAGGGCCAGGTACTCCACCTGCCATCCGAAGCTCGCGTCGTACTGATCGCCGGGCCCGCTGTGCTGCACGTACGGTTCGTCCTGCAGCACTCCATTGACATACAGGTTGCCGCCGCGCATGGCAACCTCGTCACCCGGCGCCCCCGACACGCGCTTCACCAGAGTTATCGACTCGCGCGGGTGCTTGAGGACCACCACGTCCCCGAGTTCCGGCTGCTCCATCGCCGGCGTGCGCAAGCCGGTGAGCGGGACCTCGGCCCCGTACACCGCCTTGTTCACCAGCAGTATGTCGCCCACCAGAAGCGTGTTCTCCATCGAGCCGGTGGGGATATGGAAGGCTTCCACGACGAAGGTCCGTAGGACCAGGAACAACAGGAAAGCGACGGAGATCGACTTGGCCCACTCCCAGAGCCGGCGGCCGGGCCGGGTTGCGGGCCCTGCGGATGCCTCCCGCGAAGCTTGCCCGGCCTGTTTCCTCGATCGCTTCCTTCTGCGCGTCATCCGGCAGTCCTATCGGACCAGGTTACCTACCCTACCCCACCTCACCTCGGTCAACCACGGCAGCGGCCGAAGCTTGCTGCGGTCGAACGAGTAATAGATGAACAGCGGACGCCCTTTGACCAGGCCGCGATCGACGAAGCCCCAGTAACGGGAGTCCTGGGAGTTGTCGCGGTTGTCGCCCATCACGAAGTACACGCTCTCCGGGACGAGGATTGGGCCCCAATCGTCTCGGGTCGGGCGATAGCGGGTCGGGTCGATGCCCGGCGCCAGAAAGTCCTTCTGCCACTCGAACGCCGGGTCGTAGTAGTCGCCTCCCGGCTGCGTGTGCTGCACGTATTCCTCGCGCTGGCGCACGCCGTTCACGTACACCGCGCCGCGCCGCATCTCGACCTTGTCGCCCGGCAGGCCCACCACGCGCTTCACGTAGTTCTTCGACCGGTCGCGCGGATACTCGAACACGACCACGTCGCCGCGCTCCGGATCATCGAAAGCGGGAAGACGGATACCCGTGAACGGGACCTGCGCGCCATACACGGCCTTGTTCACCAAAAGGAAATCCCCGACCAGCAACGTCCGTTCCATGGAGCCGGTGGGGATCTTGAACGCTTCGACTGCGAATGTGCGGATGACCAGGAACAGCAGGATCGCCACCGAGATGGACTTCACCCACTCCCAAAGCCAACGGCCGGTGGTCTGCGGATCCGACCGGCGGCCCCGCGATTCGGTCTCTTGCTCCTTCTGTTTCTTGCCCTGCGGTTCGCGCTTCCTTGCCATCGCTTCCCCTTCAATCATCGGGTCCGCGACTCCCTGGGGCGCCGCGGACTCCGGTGAGTATCTACAGCAGAACGCGAATCCCACTACGCGTTCGGGTCGTCGGTTGTGTCGATTCCAACGCGCATCGCCCGCGCCGCAATCCCGTTCAACTTAACCAGACTCGGCGCGGGGGCAAATCTGGCTAGCGATCGTCCGGGCTCGCGCTCCGCAGAACGATCTGATCGCCCCGCACGCTGATGTCGGTGACGAACGGCGGCAGCTCGAACGTGACGGCGTTGACCGGCAGCCCTTCCTCCGCCGCGCCTCTCAG
>JBDHAL010000275.1:0-4206 GCA_039588075.1 Gemmatimonadota bacterium
GGGAGAAGATAGGGCTCAGAGCTCGTTTTGTCACCATATTTGTCACCACGGACTAATCGGAGAGATTGAGACAGGAATCGGTGTCGCCACAAATGATTGCAGCATAAAGCTTTATGGGGAGTGGAGCGGATGGGATTCGAACCCACGACCTCCTGCGTGCAAGGGAGGCGCTCGCCCAACTGAGCTACCGCCCCCAAACCGGCGCCCTAATCTATCCGGGCGGGCACCCATGCTCAATCGCCGGCCGCCGCCGCGCCGCGATCAAGCCGAATAGGCGTCCGCCGACTTCGCCCTGGCAGTTCGCGCGAAGTGCCAAAACAGCCCGAGCGTGAGCGGGAAGCCGGCCACGATGATCCAGAGGGCCGTACGGCGGTAGTCCGGCGAGAGGCCGAAGGTCTCGAGCACCCAGGACGACGCCTCCAAAACGCCCCAGGCCGCGCCAAGGTATATCGCCATCACCTGGACCAGGCGCAGCTCGTAGCCCCGTGGCGCCGGGCGCGCTCTCTCGGTGGGCGCGGACCGGGTGCTGGCGGAGCGTAAGGCCTGCCCGAACGCTTCGGCGCTGCTGTAGCGGGCGACCGGCTCTTTCATCAGGCCACGGTCGACCGCCTGCGATACCTCGAGTGGCAGAGCCGGCTCGAGCTGCAGCAGGCTGGGCGGAGTGTCCTCCACGTGCTGCCTGATGAAGTCCTGGGGGGCGGGCCCAAGGAACGGCAGGCGACCGGCCAACATCTCGTAGGTCATCACGGCCAGAGAGTACTGATCGCTCCGCGTGTCCACGACTCCGGCCTCGGCCTGTTCGGGACTGAGGTAGGCGGGTGTCCCCATGATCTCGCCGGTGCCGGTCAGCGTGGAGCCGCGGCCCTTCCCGGAAACGGTCTTCGCCAGGCCGAAGTCCGTGATCAGCACCCGGCCGGTGCCGCTCTCGATCAATACATTCACCGGTTTTACATCCCTGTGTGCCAGCCCCCGCTCGTGCGCGTAGGTCAGGGCGTCGGACACCGCGGTCACGATCCGCGCCGTCTCCTGGAGCGACAACTTCCCTTTTCGCTCGAGGCGCTCCTCGAGCGTCTCGCCCTCGATGTAGTCCATGACGAAGAACGGTAGCCCGCTACCGATCTCGCCCACGCTGAAGACGCTCACGATGCCCGGGTGCGGGCAGCCGGCCATCGCCCGCGCTTCCCGCTTGAACCGCGCCACGACCTTGTGATCGCCGGCGTGTCGTGGCATCAGCACCTTGACGGCGACCTTGCGGTCCAGGCCCTCTTGGTAGGCGAGGTACACGAGGCCCGCGCGACCCGCGCCGAGCATTCGCTCGACGACGATGTCGCCGTCCGTCGCCTCCTCTATGTGCTGGGCGATCTGGTCTCTGGCGAGGCTGCTCTGCTCGAGCGGCAGATCTTCTGGGGCCATCGCTTTCTCCAATCACAGCCACGAGAACAACGCCGGAATCTAGCCGGCGGCGGCAGGCCGCGACAGCACGCCGTTGCGGCCCCGAAAAACGCCCGTATTGACGAGCGGCCACCGGGACCGCACTTTGCTTCCTCGTCCCAACCGGGCAACGCCCCTTTTCCTCGGAGGTGGCTATGCTTTTCCGCGCCCTCGTATCGGCGTGTGTCGTCCTCGTGCTGTTCCTTCTGCCGTCGGCCGCGGCCCGCGGCCAGACGATGCAGGAGAAATTGAGCGAACTCTTCGTCTTTGGCGGCGGAGAGGACCCACTCTTCCTTGTCGGCACGGCCGGCCAGGAGGCCACTGAAGTCCACGGCGCCCACTTCATTCCGGCCTCTTCACAGGCCAACGCGGCGGTGCTCGATTTCTTCAACGCGGCGATCGCCTCCAACATCGCCAACATCCCGCTGAGCTCCACGGTCTCCAGCCAGACGTTCAGGATCGTCGACGGTGTACCGACCCCGACGTCCAACAGCTTTGGCCCGATCTTCGCCGAGCGCGCGCAGACGATCGGCCGTGGCCGCCTGAAGGCTGGGGTCAACTACTCCCGACTTCGATTCTCCAGCGTCCGTGGGATCCCGCTCGATCAAGTCAAGCTCAACTTCGTGCACCAGAACTCGGACTTCCCCGGCTGCGACACCATCTTCGGGGCCGACTGCACGCTCTACGGCGTTCCTCAGTTCGAGAACGACTTGATGACGCTCTCCCTCGACCTGAACATGGACGCCGACGTATTCGCCTTCTTCGGCACGTTCGGTGTCACCGACTGGCTCGACCTGAGCTTCGCCGTCCCCATCGTCGACTTCCAGCTGCGCGGCTCCTCGGTGGGCACCATGACCCCGTCGACCGACCCCGCGTTCCACTTCTTTGGTGGCACGCAGGACGACCCCGGGCTCACGGCGAACAGCCAGACGTTTGGCCAGACCACGGGCCTCGGCGACATCGCGATGCGTTTGAAGGCGCTGCTCGTCAGCGGGGAGAACTGGGACCTGGGGCTCCTCGCTGACGCGAGGGCGCCGACCGGCGACGAGGAGAACTTCCTCGGAACCGGCGAGTGGAACGTGGGCGGGCTGCTGATCATCTCCGGCCAGTTCTCCGACTTCTCACCGCATGCCAACGTGGGATACGAGTACCGGGGTGGGAAGCTCGAGCAGGACCAGGTCGAGCTGATAACCGGGTTCGACCAAAAGCTTGCCGACTGGGCCACACTGGCGGTCGACCTGCTCGCCGCGTTCAAGGTCGGAAACCAGCAGCTGGTCTTCCCACAACCGGTGACCTACGAATCGCCGTTCGTGCGCGCTGTCGAAGTCACCAACATCCCCAACACTCGGGACGATATCATCGACGGCTCGCTGGGCTTCAAGTTCCAGACGGGCGCCGGCCTGATCATCATCACAAACGTGCTCGTGCCGCTGAACGATGGGGGATTGCGGTCGGGTGTGACGCCGACTATCGGGTTGGAATATACGATCTAGAGAGTCTAGCCGCGGTTCCCGACGACGACCCAGCGACCGTCGCGTTGCCCAAGCTCCAGCCGCTGCGAGAATCTCTGATTTTCGCGGCGGCCGCTGTCTTCGTTGACGTAGTCGTAGGTCGTCTGAACGGTGACGTCCAGCAGGTTGCCGGCCGATTCCACCGACACCACATCGAACGTGACCTCGAGGTCGCGCATGCCCTTGAAGGACCCCTCGAAGGCGCGCAGCTGATCCGAGCTCAGGCCTATCCAAGCCCGTTGCAGAGCCGCGAGGTCCTCGGCCTCGATCGCCCGGCGCAACTGATCCAGCGTCGCGTCGACGATCTGCGCTTGGGTGAGCTCGACGCGGATCGGGGCCGGCTCGCTCCGCACGGGTTCCGGTTCGGCAGCGGCAGCCGGCACCGCCGACCGATAGGCCTCGGCCGCGCCCGCCAGGTGAGCCAGCGCCACACCGGGACTGCCGTCACGTTCAGCGGTCTGCGCCTCACCCCGCAGCCCCTCCGCTCGAGCGAACTCGGGGGAGGACGGATCGGCCTGCGCCTGAAGCGGAACCAGTGCGCTCCACGCCGAGTCCAACCTGACGCGCCAGGAGATGGCCGAAGTACGCGCCGAGCCGTAGCCTGTGATGGCTCCGGCCAAGTTCTGGGCCGCCTCGTCGTAGCGGCCGGCCGTCGCCGCGGTCGTGGCTTGGCCGCGCAGCGACTCCGACCGCTCGAACACCGCTACCGCCAGCTGCGGAGCGCCCGCTTCCACCGCCCGGCGGCGCGCCGAGTCGGCCGATCGACGCGCCGATTGGTACGACGCCCGGGCCGCCTCCTGCTCGCGCTCCGCGGCGGACGGCCGGCTCGCGGCCGGGGCGGGCTCGGGGCTCGCCGGGCTCTGGTCGACGGCCGTCACCGCCTCCGCGGTCGGTTGTTGTGAAAGCTGATCCTGCGCTGGAGCCTGCACTGCCTGCAGCGGCTCCGTGCCCGTTTCAAACGGATTCGTCGCGGCGGTTTCCGCGTCGCCCTGCGCCGGGTCCAACGGCACCGTGGACTTGAAGAAAAGCGGTGCGAGTACTGCGCCACCGACGATGAGAAGCCCGGCCGCTAATCCGGCGATCCCGACGGTCAGCGGGATGACGCGCCGCATCTTCCAGCGACGGCGAGCCGCCGTGGCCGCCTTCGCTGCCGCAGCGCCGAGCGCCGTGCTCGCCGCGGCCCGCGCCTGCGCCGGAGCCGGCACCGTCTCCCAAAACGACATCAGGTCCGCAAGGAACTCGCCGGTATCGGCGTAGCGATCCC
>JBDHAL010000276.1:0-4278 GCA_039588075.1 Gemmatimonadota bacterium
GGCGCCCCGTTCCAGCCGGAACTTCTGGATCATCTCGCTGGGTGATTGGCCGAGCAGTTCGTTCAACCGCCGGTAGAGCTGGGATCGACTCTGTGAGACGGCGTCGGCCAGCGCATCGACGCTGAAGTCGCTGTCGGCCAGGTGCGCTTCGAGGACCTCCCGGACACGAGCAAGAAAGGCCTCATCGCGGGAGGGCACGTCGATGGGCGCGGGATGGAGCTCGGCTCGCTGCTGGAAGCGCTCGCGCAAGCGTTGGCGGGAGGCGATGAGGTTGCCGATGCGGGCCACCAGCTCGCCCACGTCGAACGGCTTTGGCGGTCAGGAGGATCAGGGGCACGAAGTCCAGCTCGGGGTCGGATTTCACCGCTCGACAGAGGGCGTGGCCGTCGAGACCCGGCATCATGATGTCGCTGACGATGCAGTCGGGAATGAGATGGCGAGCGAGGCGCAACCCCTCGTCGCCGGTGGCGGCCTGGACGGCATGGTACGAGCCGGCATCCAAATGCTTGGCGACGTAGGCGCGAAGCTCGGCGTTGTCATCGATCAACAATACGGTCGGCGAATCGATCTCCAGGGGATCCGCCTCTTCGGGCCTTGCACCGTCGTCGATGTTCGCGCCGGGCGGCCGCTCGATTCCTAGATCGAGTTCGGCGGCCAGGCTGAACTCGTACGATCCTTCGGCCAAACTCGCCTCGGTCGGCTCGACGAGCTGCGAGGCGTCGAGGTGGGCTTTGCCGAGAGGTAGCGTCACGATCAAGGTCGCGCCGAACCCCTCCTCGCTCTCGGCCTCGAGGCGACCGCCGTGCAGTTCCATCAGCTCGCGGGCCAGCGATAGCCCCAGCCCGGTGCCGTCTTGCGAGTCGTCAGCCCCAGTAGCGCGGTAGAATCGCTCGAACACCTGGACCAGGTCCTCGGCCGGGATACCGGGGCCGCTATCTCTCACCTGCACGGTCATGTAACCCTCGGGCATGTCGGCGAAGTCGGGATGCCCCGGCACCGGGACCGTCGGCCGGGCCGAGATTCGTATCGCGCCGCCTTCGGGTGTGTACTTGAGCGCGTTCCCCACGAGATTCGTGAACACCTTTTCCAGCAGGTCGGGGTCGAAGTAGGCCTCGCATGGTTCACGCGGCTCGTCGAAGCGAATGTTGATGCGTTTGCGTTCGGCCATCGGCGAGAACGCGAGGAGCACTCCGCGGAGGAACCCGACAATTTCGCCGCGCTCCGCCCGGAGCTGGACGCGGTGCGCCTCGAGCCGCGCGACGTCGAGAAGCTGATTGACCAGGTTCAACAAGCGCCGGGCGTTTCGCAGTGCCAGCGAGAGATTGCGGTCGACCTCGGGTGCGACGGCGCCGTGCAATCCGGCACGCACGTCGTCCAGAGGCCCGATCATCAGGGTGAGCGGTGTTCGGAACTCGTGGGAGACGTTGGCGAAGAAGCGTGACTTGGCCGCGTCCAGCTCTTTCAACCGCGTTGACTGAGCCTCGATCGTCGCGGTACGCTCTGCGACGCGCTGTTCCAGCAGGCGAGCGCGCCGTTTAAGGCGCAGATCGAGAGTACGAAAAGCGACCAGCCCAGCGACGAGAAATCCGAGGGCGAGCGCAGCCTTGAACCACGCCGTCTCGTAGAGGTACGGCGCCACGGTCAGCGCCAACTCCGAATCCATATCGTACCAGGTTCCGTCTCCTGTCGTGGCGCGGACTCGGAAGACGTAGGATCCCGGTGGCACGTTGGTGAAGAAGGCGGTGCGGCGGTTCCCGGCTTCGACCCAATCCTGCTGGAACCCGTCGAGTCGATACTGGAAGCGCAGGTTGTCTGGCGCCAGAAAGCTCAGGGCCGTGTACGCGATCTCGACGTCCCGCTGGCGCGGCTCGAGCTTCAGCCGCTCGGAGATCACTTGACCGACGCGCATCAAAGGGGTCCCCGTCGACCTGACCTCCTCGATCCGCACGGGTATCGGAACGTCTGAACGGCGCGTCGTGGCCGGGTCCACGACCGCCACGCCGGCCTGTGTCGCGAACCAGAGTCGACCATCGCTCGCCACTATGGCGGGCGACTGCACCCCGCCGTTGGCCTCCCGGTTGCGCAGACCGTCGCGCTCGGTGTAAGCGATCGAGTGGATGCGGCTCGCTCGGCCCGCCGCGAAATCCTCCAGGTCCGAACGAAGCACCCAGAATATCCCGCGGTTGCTGCTCATCCAGTAGCGGCCACCGCCGTCGTCAAGGATCGCGTGCACGCCGTTGGCATAGAGCCCGTCGCGTCGTCGGATCACGGTGACTGTCGCCTCAGATAACTCTGCCGCCGTTGCACCTCTGCCGCCAGGCAGCTGCACGCGGTTGAGTCCGCGGTCTTCGGTTCCGATCCACAAAACGCCGGCTTCGTCCTCGTGTATCGAGCGCACCAGGTCGCTGGACAGCCCGTCCGCGGCGGTGAGACTCTCGAAGCGCCCGCCCTGGTAGCGCCCCAGGCCGCCGCCGTTCGTACCGAACCACAGTGACCCATCCCGCGCCTCATGGATCACGCGGACGAAGTCGTGGGGAAGTCCGTTCTCCGAGGTGAAGTGCTGTGTGACGCCGGCCGAATCGCGGTATAGCCCGCGGTCGGTACCGAACCACATCGCGTTGGTTCGATCCTGGTAGATCGCTTTCACGGTGTGGCCGTTGAGAAACGAGATGCGTCGCGCGCAGCGAAGGCCCTCGACGACGCAACCCCCGTAACTGAGTCCCCCGACCCAAACTCGCCCCTCGTGATCTTCAAAGATCGCCTGGGGCATGCCGATCACATCGCTGCCGAGGAGGCGGAAGCGGCCCTGCTCGTAAAGCACGAGACCTCCGGC
The DNA here is from genome assembly GCA_039588075.1 of Gemmatimonadota bacterium. Taxonomy (GTDB): domain Bacteria; phylum Gemmatimonadota; class Gemmatimonadetes; order Palauibacterales; family KS3-K002; genus JBDHAL01. The sequence goes on from JBDHAL010000276.1 coordinate 2,834, forward strand.
CAGCGAGCCCAGCCAGATGCGGCCTCGCGAATCCTCGAAAACTGGATAGATGTTCGGAAGGGCGCCTTCCTCGGCTCCATACACTCGAAACAGCGCAGGCTTGAGCCTGTGCAGCCCGTCGGCGGCGATCCACAGACTGCCCTCGTGATCGAAGGCGATGGACGCGATCTGGAAGCGGCCCTCGAATACGAGCTCCTCGTTACGGTACAGCCTCTCACGGATCGCGAGCCAGCGATCGCCCTGCTGATCAATGACGAACGTGATGGGCCCGGACCGGCTGACCGTGATGTCCGGTCGACGCTCCCGAACCGCGCCGTCGTGAATCGTGAACAGACCCTGGTCGCTGATCACGAGCACCGAATCACGGCCCAGCGGTTGTAGCGAGCGCACCCAGAATCGGTCGATTCCCGGAGGAAGCAGCCTCCTCACGGACCCGTCCCGGTAGGCGAGAAGGGCCACGCCCGTGCCGATGTAGACCGTCCCGTCCGTTGTCTCCGCGAACGAGGACGCGAGCGAGCTGAGGGGACCAGACCCCTGCGCCATCACCTGGCGAACGACGCCGCCCTGCCAGCGGAGTGCGCCCCAACCGTCCGTGCCGACCCACACCGCGCCGCTGCTGTCCAGGAACAGCTCGCCCACCGGACGGCGCAGCGATTCGTCTCCGAAACGCTGCAGCCGGTTGTCCCGCATCACGAAGACACCCCGGTTGGTTCTGACCCACAGTGTCCCGGCGGAGTCGAACAGCAGAGCCCCGATTGCCGTTCCCCGCCGCTCGTCGCCCAGTCCGTAGACTTCGAACTCGCCGTCGTTCCACCTCGCGACATAGTCGAACTCCGCGGCGGCCCACACGCTGCCGTCCGGCCCTTCGACGATCGATACGAAACGGTTCGTGGGCAGCTCTGGGTGGGTCGACGTGTTGAAGACGGTGAAGCGAGCGCCGTCGAAGCGGATGAGCCCGTCGAAGCTGGCCAGCCACAGGTATCCGTCCCGCGGCTGGATGGCACCGTTCAGGTGGCTGAGGGGGAGCCCGTCCTCGATCGTCCACACCTCGTGGACGAGGTCGCTCGCCTCTGCCAAACGGGCGGCATGGGGGTCGGGTGCCTGCGGCCAGGCCGCACCAGAGGTGCTGACCAAGGCCGCTAGCAGCAATGCGGGCCGAAAGGCCGACAGTTGGGGCATGCTGCTAATATGCCACACGCGTCCCGTTCTCGCTACGTCATTGAGGTTGCGAATCTTGGTCTACTCGTGCCACGGGCTCTCTGGGACACAGACCGCAACCTCGCTGCAAGCGTTCGCTCAAGCTGATCGCCAAGTTCCCCACATGGGAACAGGCCTCGTGGTGCTCATCGCGGAGAACGATCGGGATATGCGCGGTTACGTCCGCCGCTGTGTCGAGAAGCACGGCGTGGAGATCGAGGAAATCCTCGAGGTGCGCGACGGACAGG
>JBDHAL010000277.1:0-4118 GCA_039588075.1 Gemmatimonadota bacterium
CTTTCGTCGCGATGTTGATGATCCCCGAGAGTGCGTTCCCGTACTGCGGCTCGAAGCCGCCTCGTACGAGGTCGAGCTGCGCGATCGCCTCAGGGGTTATCGTCACCGCCGGGCTGCCGAACAGGAAGTTGTTCACCGGGATCCCGTCGATAAGCATCATCGTCTCACCGGCGCGGCCGCCCCGCAGGCGGACCGGCGTGAGCGCGTTACGACGGCTTTCGGTGAACGAGATCAGGTTCGTCTGATCGGGAACCTTGAGGAACCCCTGCTGCAGCTGCAGCGCTTCCTCGACGTTGTTTACCGGCAGCGCCGTGATCTCCTCGGCCGTCACGGTCCGCTGGCCACCCGTCGAGGTCACGTCGATCAACGGCACCCGCTCGGCTTCCACGCGTATCTCCTCGACGGCGATCGCCTGAGGAGTCAGCAAGAAGTCGATCGTCCGCGTCTGGTCGATCGTGAGGAAGACCCCCTCGATACGGAACGTCGCGAAGCCGAGGAACTCCGCCACCACCGTGTACGTGCCCACCGGCACGTTCAACAAGAAGTAGCGACCATTCTCGGCCGTCAGGGCACCTCGACCGGTACCCTCCAGATAGACTTGAACGCCCGACAGAGCATCGCCTGTCTGGGCGTCCGTGACCACTCCCGTGATCTTCCCGACCTGCGAGTACGCGGGGCTGGCGCCGATAAACAACGCGAACGCCGCGAGTACGGTCAGGACAAACGAGATGTGCGATAGACGCTCTTTCACGGCCTCCTCCTTTTAGATGCCGCTAGAGATGCGAGATGCACTCCGGCAAAAGAGGCGCCGGAGTACGGGTCTCGAAAGCGTTGAGGTTGAGAATGTGGTAAGCGAACAAGGCAACGGACCCCTTGGTCTCCCTCCTGTCTTGGGTTAACAGGACAATCCGACGCAATAGCTCTTCGCCGGACGACGGCATAACTCAACCGCCCCTGACCGGGAAGCATCTATTATGACGGCAGACGCATCACAGCTACCGACTCTGTGGCGTCGACGAATGAAACCTTGGCCTTGGTGATCTGGGCTTTTTGCTGGTATTCCTACCCGTCGCGATAATAAGTTCCACCGTTAACTATTGTCAAGAAAGGCCGCGGGGCCTGCCGGAATGTGGTGGCGGCGTCCGCCGGGCCTGCTTCCCGGAGCCCTCTTTGCCGCTAGCCCTTGCCCGTTGCCGGCCTGATTCGCAAGCTAGACGCCGCATCCGCGAAGCATTAGGGACGAAGAACGGAGCCTATCTTTCAGATCCAGAGGCGGCAGCGTGACCTATCAGTTCACGAAACCCGGGGGTAGGAGCCGAATTCTGCACCTTCTGTTCGCCGCTTCCGGTGCCGCCGCTCTCATCTATCAGATCCTCTGGCTGCGAGCCTTTTCATCGGTGTTCGGCGCCACCGCTGAGGCGGCCAGCGCCATCCTTGCTGCCTTCTTCCTCGGGCTGGCCTTCGGCTCCGACTTCTTCGGTCGCGTTGCGGACAAGACCGCTCGACCGCTAAGGCTCTACGCCCTTCTGGAACTCGGCATCGCGGTTTGCGCTCTCCTGGCGCTCGCCGCTCTCGCGGCCTACCGCGCCCTCTACGACGAGCTCTACCGTCTCCTGGCCGAGGCCCCTTTTCTCTTCACCCTCGCCAAGCTGGTGCTGACGGGCGTCGCTCTGTTTCCAGCTACGGCGCTGATGGGCGGAACGCTTCCCGCCCTCGGTCGGGCGCTCGTGGGCGACGCCGGACCGCTGGGTCAACGGGGAAGCCGTCTCTACGCAGTCAACATCATAGGAGCCGTCGCCGGCGCGTTGCTGGCCACCTTCGGACTGGCACTCTGGCTCGGTAACCGCGGAGCTTACGTTCTGGCAGTCTGTCTCAGCTTGCTCATCGCCGGCCTATCCGGTTGGCTGGCGCGGGAGGAGTCACCGCAGCCTGCGGCGGCGCCCGCACCGTCGCCTCAAGCGGTCACATCACGCAGCCTGTCATCCGAGCGGCTGCTCGTCCTGGCGTTCGGTTCCGGCTTCGCGACCATCGCGCTTCAGGTACTCTGGACGCGCATGCTCGCGCTGTCGCTGCAGAACTCGGTGTACTCCTTCGGCTCCGTGGTGGCGGTCTTCCTGGCGGGCCTGGGTCTCGGCGCGCTTTTAGTCTCCCGGTTGCTCAAACGGTACGGCGCGTGGCGAATTCTCCGGGTCGGCCTACTGGCCACCGCCGCGCTGGTCCTTCTCACGCCAGCCGTCTTCGAGCTCGTATCGGGCAGGATAGCTGAGGCCGGTGCTCAGGCGGGCTTGCTCTCGCACAGCCTGTCGGTCGTTGGTCTTGTCGCGGCCGTTATCCTCGCGCCGGTCATCACATCCGGGATGACCCTACCTTGCATCTGGGAGCTCTGGCGAGGCCGGCCAGGTTGCGGCAGCCGGCTGGGCCGGCCGACGGCGGTCAACACCCTTGGCGCGATCGTCGGCCCCATCACCGCCGGGTTCGTCCTCCTCCCAAGCCTCGGGCTAGGGACCAGCATCGCCGTTTTGGGTCTGCTCTATATCCTAATGGGAGAGATCGCGGCGCCGCGCGCGGAACGACCTCGGCGCGGAGGCTGGGAAAGCGCAGCGGTCTACCCCGCCCTGGTCCTCATTTTGCTCTTCTCCTCGCCTACTCGCCTGCAGGTCGTGAAGGTCGGCGCCGGGGAGCGCCTGGTTTGGCACGAGGAGGGAGCCCGCGGGGCCGTGGCCGTCATCGACCGGGAAGGCGATTGGCGAATCAAGCTCGACAACCATTACGCCATCGGTGGCAGCCGAGTAGTCGTCGAAGAGCGGCGCCAAGGCCACCTGCCGATTCTAATTCACCCTGATCCCAAGCGCGTCGCGCTGATCGGAATGGGCACCGGCATCACGGCCGGCGCCGCCCTCGTCCATCCAGAGGTCGAGCGCGTCGTGACGATGGAGATCGTGCCGGAGATCATCGAGGCGGCCCGCACCTATTTCCGGCGTTGGAACGCCGGCATCTTGGAAGACCCCCGGGCGGAGGTCGTCCTCGAGGACGGACGCAATCATCTCGCCGGCACCGACGAGACCTTCGACGTTATCATCGGCGACCTGTTCGTTCCCTGGCGCGAAGGAGTCGGTTCGCTTTACACGCGCGAGCACTTCCTGAAAGTCGCCGAGCGGCTGCGGCGTGGCGGCGTCTTCGCTCAGTGGTTACCGCTGTGGCAGCTTTCCGAGCGCGAGTTCGAGATCGTCGCGGCCACTTTTCTTTCCGTCTTCGATCGGGTGACGCTGTGGCGCGGCGTGTTCAGCCCGTTCGGAGCCAGCGTCGCCCTCGTCGCTCACACGGACGGGCGGAAGGTAGACCTCGATGCGCTTGCAGCGCGCCTCGATCGACTACGCGAGTCCGATCCCTTCGCCGACGGTTTTTTGGGCGAGGTCACGGGGTTCATGCTGCTCTATGCCGGGGACCTGACGGTTCGCGAGGGCCGGTACGAGCGGACACCACTCAACTCGGACGACCGACCACGCATCGAGTGGTTGGCGCCACGAACGCTGCTGGCCGTCCAGCGAGGGGAGGTTCGCTGGTACACCGGCGAAGACCTGGCCGACCTATACGACGATATCAACGGGGCCCGCACGCTGCCCGGCGATTCGTTGTTTCAGTGGTCCGGCCGTGAGCCTCGTATCTACCGCCTGGCCGGCGCGCGCTTCTACCGAGCCGAAGTCGCTGCTGCGGCCGGCGAGCCGGAACGCGCGAACGAGCTTCGCCGCCAAGCCTACCAGATCCTTGAGACAGGAGGCGTTCCATAGCAATTTTAAGGGGATTGAGCGGAATCGGGGGAACTTGCGACGGGCTGCGGCGGTATCTTCCTGCGGTCTCCCCCTGCCACGTAGGTCGAGCGATTCTGTGCGACGATGAGTCAAACACCGTGCCGAGTCCACCCCCGCTTCGCCGAATGACGAGGAAAGCCGCTGATGTTCGAGCGTACTAAACGCCGCCTGGAACGGCCACGCCGGCAGCGCCGCGGGCCGAGTGCTGTAGCGAAGTTCCCCTGGCTAGGGAAATTCCCCCGACTCGGGAAGCTCGCCCGACGCTGGCGCTCGTGGCATACCGTAGTCGTCCTCGCCCTACTGCTTTTC
>JBDHAL010000278.1:0-4110 GCA_039588075.1 Gemmatimonadota bacterium
GCATCGAGCCGGCCATACCCGTCAAGGCCGCGTGGGCGGCGGGATTAAGATACGTGGTCAGCAGCGCACCGTGAGGTTCCTGGCCCGTATACAGCTCGCCTTTGCCGGGCCACAGCTCCCAATTGGCGCGATAGTCGGCGGCCTCCAGGTGGCTCCAGACAGCGGCGCCCATCGTGTCGGGCAGCGCCATCTCCTGCATCATCCCTTCGCCTTCCGCCATCCCTTCGCCTTCCGCCATCCCTTCGTCTTCCGCCATGGCTTCGCCCTCGGCCATCTCCTCCATCTCGCCGCTCCCCTGTCTCTGACAGCTCCAGGTGCCGACGGCGAAACACCCGCACAGGATTGTGGTGAAGAGTGCTCGGGTCAACATAATTCCTCCCTTGTCTGGGCTCCACGTAAGTCGGTTACCATTCTTACGCATTTGTCAAATGGTCGGGACAAGCAGTTTTCGTGTATACCACTAAAATCTAGGCGCTGGGGGCTCCTGGCAAGACCCATGGTGCGATCCGTCACCTCCGCCGAGGGGTCCCACGCCGCGCGCAGCGACAGCAGTCCGACCCGCAGACACTTCTACTCGACGTGAGAGCGTAGAGCCCCGGACTCGAAACCGCATTACCTATCACCGATCGTTCGACGAACCAGTTGAAGTACGCTGGGGCTGGAAGGAGCCAGCCCGCCGATCTTGGGGGGTCTATGCCGGCACTGATACCCCCGCACCCCGCAACCGGCGGGCTGAATCGCGACTGCCGTACCTAGAAGATATCCGGGAAGTCAGGGAACTCCTCTGACAGCTCGGTGTTGCCCGGCGCCTCGGCTCCTTTCTCCGAGATGATCGGACACAACACGACGACGCCGGGACGGGCGATGGTTACTAGCCCCGCATCCGCCGCGTCGAGAATGTCCTCGACGTCGTCGAACAGCGCCTCGGGGTAGTGCGCGGATACGTAGGGCGAAGCAACGATATCAGCCAAAGTCACATCCGTAGCGGTGTGAACCTCGTTCACGTTCCAGTGAGGCGAGTAACCGCGCTCACCGGGGATGAACTCCGCGACGTTCGCCTGGTAAGCACGATCGCCTCCGATCAAGTAGAGGTCGTTCTGACCGCGTTGCGTCACGCCCTCCTCGACGCCACTCAGGATGTAATAGATCTCCTCTTCTTCATACCAGCCGTTCGCGGTGGTGGCACCGCCGCCGCCAGCGCTGAGCGAAACGAAAGCGGGATCGCCGCTGGGCTCGGTGATTTCATCGGCGCCGGAGCATGCCGCGAGAGCAGCGATCGCAACGGCCATCAGGAGTGTGGTAGCGAATCTCATGGGTTTTCCTCCTTTTGAGGTGGTCCGGATCTGTGCGCTTCTTGGAGCGGTGGGGGTCGTGTGGAGCGTCGGCGCTCCAGTGCTGATCGGGCCGATCCTGAACAGATGCTTGGGGCGATGCTCGACTTGAAAACGGCAATACGTATGCTGACATGAAGCCAGTATACGGAGCCATACGGGCCTCACGAAGGAAGAGTCGACGAGAGGTTGAGAGGTTCGATAGGCGGCTACTCACAGGGACGATCCTTGGCCATCAGTGCATGCGACGCCAAGAAGTCGTGTGATAGGAGGGCCGATGGAACGTCGCGGATCTTCGCGAAAACGTCGCGCGGTCGCTCCCGAAGTGAGCCGGCGATCTCGAATCTTGAGAGAAGATCCCAGCGCCGAAGGATCAGGTTCTGACCACAGTATCCCCTGATGCCCGGAACCAGCCGGGAACGCCCATATCGCCCTGCACGATGTCGAACTCTACGCGCTCACCATCGGTCAGGCTCTTGAACCCTTCGGACTGGATGGCCGAATGGTGAACGAAGCAATCCTTCTGTCCGTCCTCGGGGGTGATGAAGCCGAAGCCCTTACTGTCGTTGAACCACTTGACGGTACCGGTCGTACGCATCTGCCGTACTCCTTTTGCATTCTAGTAACGGGGCTCCCCGAACTCGACGCAGCCATCCCTTCCCAGAGCCCACCGAAATACCGATCTTCTCCGGCATGACCGAGACCCCTTCATATCAGCGGCTGCTCGCCGAGCTGAAGCGCCGCAACGTTTTCCGAGTGGCCGCCGTGTACGGCGCGACGGCGTTCGTCACCATCGAGGCGACCGACCTCGTCTTCCCCCGCATTCCGCTGCCGGAGTGGACGATCGCTCTCGTCGTGTGGCTCGCGCTTCTGGGTCTTCCGCTCGCGCTGGCCCTCGCCTGGGCGTACGAGAGGACTCCAGAGGGTCTCAAGGCCACGGACCCGGCGGAGACGGCCGAGCTCGACGCGATCGTCAGGCAGCCGCGCCGCGGCAGGTGGCCCGCCGGGATCGCCGCGGTCGCGGGCGTCGCACTGCTGGCGCTCGGCGCGTGGTGGACACTCGCGCGAACCGGTCCCGGGGCCCGCTCCTACGACTCGATTGCGGTCCTGCCGTTCGTCAACATGAGTGAGGATCCCGACAACCAGTACTTCAGTGACGGGCTGGCGGAAGAGTTGATCAGCGCGCTCGCCGGCGTCGAGGATCTGAAGGTGGCGGGCCGGACATCGTCGTTCGCACTGCGCGACCAGAACCTGGACCTGCGCACCATCGGCGACACGCTCGATGTGGAAGCGGTGCTCGAGGGAAGCGTCCGACGATCGGAGGATCGGGTGCGGATCACGGCGCAGCTCATCGACGCTGAGACGGGGTTCCACCTGTGGTCCGAGGAGTACGACCGCGACATCACGGACATTTTCATGGTCCAGGAGGAGCTGGCGCAGTCCATCGTGCGGGCCCTCATCCCGCGGCTCGGCGGTGACGCGAAAGAGCTCTACCGGGGCGGAACGTCGGACATCCGGGCTTATGAATTGTACGTGGCCAGTCGGCAGAAGTGGTATATGCGGAGGCTCGCGTTGGTGTGGGAGGCGGTGGATGACTTCGAAGAGGCCGTGGCGCGCGACCCGGAGTTCGCCCTCGGTTGGAGCGGGCTTGCGGACGCGATCGATGCCCTCGCGTACCGGGATACCCGAGCGCAGCCGCTGGTGCCACGAGCGAAGATGGCGGCGCAGAGAGCCGTGCTCCTCGACCCGGATTTGGCCGAGGGCTGGGCCTCGTGGGGCGTTCTCGCGTTCGAGGCGGATCGGGACTGGACCACGGCCGAGCTGGCGCTGAAGCGAGCGATCGCGCTCAAGCCCTCGTACGCGTGGGCCCGCGGTTCGCTAGGCGACATGCTCCGAAGCCAAGGGCGGATCAAGGAAGCGATCGAGCAGCACCGATCGGCGTTGGCACTCGATCCGCTCTCACCCGTCATCAACGGAATGCTCGCAATTTCCCTGGTCGCGGCCCGCCAGTACAACGAGGGCCGTGCCCAGGTCGAACGCACGCTCGCCACGGGCGGAGACCCGGAGTTCGCCTACGCGGCGTTCCTTCTCTGGGGACACCTGATGGGCCTGACCGGGGAAGAAATTGCGAATCACGCCATCGCTCACGCGCGGTCGTTGGGCGCCGCGGATCCGGATATCGCCGCTAAGATCGGGCTCGCCCTCGCGAGTGACGGGACGGACGAAGAGCTCCTTTCCGAAGCGCGCGACGCCGTCGCCACGCTGGTCGCGGACAGCGTATTCACCGTCCGCCAGACCATCGTGTTGTACACCAATCTCGGAGACCACGAGACGGCGCTGCAGTGGATCGAGAGCGCCGCCGACGTCAACGACCTCTCGCTCGGCCTCCTCGGCATCGACCCGGCGCTCGATCCGCTCAGGGATGACCCCCGCATGCAGCGCCTGATGGACGGGCTCGGCTTGCCCAACGGCTACGACCCCGCCGCCGACACGTACGAGCCGGCTGGCCCCAGCTGAGCCCAGCTTGCCTGTCTAACGATATATCGCTCGTGGCGCCCCCGTCATCGTTCCGGGCGGGCTCCGATTTCTGCGGTGTAGGCCGACGGCGACATTCCGTAGCGCGCCCGAAAGCGCCGGCAAAAGTGCGAAACACTCTTGAATCCGACCCCGTAGGCGATCTCGCTCACCGTCCCGGCCTTGGCAACGAGTAGGTCGGCGCCCCGTTCCAGCCGGAACTTCTGGATCATCTCGCTGGGTGATTGGCCGAGCAGTTCGTTCA
>JBDHAL010000279.1:0-4001 GCA_039588075.1 Gemmatimonadota bacterium
CCGGCTCTCCCCTGATCACGCTGCCGTCCGGGCTGATGATCTCGACGTGGTAATCGCCCGAGCGCGCCACTGCCACCCGTCCATCCCAGCCCACCGCCCACGCATCTTCGGCGCTCATCGGGATGGGCGAGATGTTCACGTTGTCGCCGCTCGCCGTCCGCTTCATCTCCGCTATCTTCACCAGGCTCACGGTGTCCAAAGCGCCGTCACGACGGTCCCAGCGCACGATCGCCACGGAGTCCGGTAGCTGCGCGCCCGGCCTGCCGCCACCGAATGGCTGGATATAGACCCTCCCCTGCGAGTCCACCCCACGCGGCAGCACGATCATCAGGCCCGGCCCGCCGTCGGGCGAGTTCTGAGCGATCGACCTCGTCTCGCCGAATGCGCCGTTCGGATCTATCACCGTCAACCGCGCGTTACCCAGATCGACAAGCAGAACGGAGTCACCCGGCAGCGGCCACACCACGTCCGGTTGCCGGTACTCCTCCGGCCCCTGGCCTATGTTGCCCAGCGTATCCGCCGTACCCGCTCCAAGGTCCACAACGACCAGTGCCTCGCCCAACGGATCGGCGACCATCACCCGGCCGTCCGGCAACTCGAGCACCCGCTGGACCAGGCTGAACGCTTCCGGATACGTGGCTTCCGGCCCGCTCAGCTGCTGCTGGGCCTGCAGCGTGCCCGTCCCGATCACGGCCATGCCGAGCCAGGCCAGACCGGTCCTAATACGTCGATCAAACATGCGTTTCTCCTCTGGAATGTATGTCCGCTTTGGGTTCTTCTTGACCTCATAGATGCGCAAGACCCGCCGTGCGTCGCAACCCGGCACGCCGGCGGTGACTCAGAAGGCTGGAAATCAGGAGGCGGTGAGTGTGGGGACTAGCGAATGCCCTCGGAAAACGCCCGTGAGCCCAGGGGAGTCAGAGCGGAGCCGCCGCCAACGAGCCATAGAACTGCGTGCCGTACTCGAGCTCGAGGCAACCGGTCACGAGCGCGATGCCGCTGAACTTATAGGGATCGTTACCATCGCATTCCAGATGCCCCATCTTGAGGGGTCCATCGGAGATCAGGATCCCCACCCCAAAGCAGTGAAGTTCGGTCACACTGACCGAACTTTTTCACCCACTACCCGGCTGGAGACGCTTCCGATCCCCCGGCCTCAAAGCGGTCGGGGCGGAACGGCCGCCAATCGATTCCCGTTTCGCCATCCACTGCGAGCTCGGCGATAACGTTGGCGGCCAGAGGTGACACGAGGATGCCATCCCGACCATACCCCGTGGCGTACAGAAGTCCGGCGAGGTCGGGGTCGGGGCCGATGATGGGGCTCATATCGGCGCTGATCGGGCGCAGGCCGGCCCATCGCTCCAGCGGTCTGCGACCGGCGAGCGCGGGCACCAGCTCGCTCACCGACTCGTGGACGGCGCGCTCTCCGTCCTCGGTGATCGAGCGGTCGAACCCGACCTCTTCCATGGTGCTTCCGGCCAGCACGGAACCGTCGGAACGCGGGACGAGGTAGCGGCCCGCATGGCTGGCGACGATCCGCTGCATCGACGACGCGTCGTCGGCAAAACGAAGGATCTGCCCTCTGATCGGCCGCACGGGCAGCGGCCGCGGAAGCCCGGCGACCTCACCGCTCCAGGCCCCGGCGGCCAACACGACGCGATCGGCGTCCAGCGTCCGGCCGTCCGCCATCGCCACGCCGATCACCGAGCCTCCACGCGAGCGGATCTCCGCCACGGCGTTCCCGGAGATCAAACGAATGTCGGTTCGACCTATGGCGTCAGCAATCAGTTCGGCCAGCCGCTGGCTGTCGAGTTGTCCCTCGTCCGGCAGCCATAGGTAGGACACGGCTTCGGATGAGACTCCCGGCTGCAGTTGAGCCGCACGATCGGTCTCCACCGACTCCGCTTGCAGGCCCGCCTCGCGCTGCCAGCGAACCGTCTCGCACGCCTCGTCGTGCTCCTCGGGCGACAGGTTCGCCACCAGCATCCCATCGCGGCGCATCTCCAGCGACCGGCCCGACAGCTCCTCTACCTTCGCCACGAATTCCGGGTAGCGTTTCCGGCTCTCGAGGCAGAACCAAAACTTCTCCGTCGGGCCGCCGGCCTCGTACTGCGCGACCAGCATCCCCGCCGATGCGCCGGTCGCTCCCGCCCCCGGTCGAGTCGCCTCCACAACGGTCACCGCCGCGCCACGCTCCCACAACGCCAGCGCCGCCGCAAACCCCGCTATACCGGCTCCCACGACTACTATCTCTAGCATAAACTCCCGCAGCGCCGATTCTCGCCGCCCGACCTCTCCGCCGTCTACTCGATTCGCAGGATGGCCAGCCCGGCGTTCGCCGGAGCGCTCAATTCCAAGTCGAGGTCGTTCGTGTCACCCGATGCGTCGACCTCCACGTACAGCGGACTGGACCCTGCCATCATCACCGATATGTCCGTTGACCTCAGTTCGCCGAACGTTCTCTGCAGCGGCTGAAGTGTATACTCCGGCGGATCGCCGAACCGCAGCAGAAGGCGCATCGGCCACTTCGGTATCTGATAGCGCCGCGCCAGGCCCGGGATCGCCAGGTCGTCGGCCCACAGCGCCACGGCCCAGTCCGCGAACAGCCTGAAGAACGTCTCACCGGTTTGCTGCTCCACGTTCGCCACGCCGTTGGCACGCGCCTGGGTCATGTCCCGGAGATGAAATCGCCGTACTGATCCGCCAGCCAGCGCAGGAACAGCCAGCCGGCGCCGCCCCTCTCCAACGTTCCACCTCCGCTTGTCGCCGTCAAAGAATGCTGACTCGGATCGCTCAGATACCTCCAGGCCCGGTCGAAGTTGGGCTCGTACAGGTGGTCCGAGATCTCGAACAGCCGGTTGAAAAACGCCGCATCACCGGCCACTTCTTCCGACGCGTGGGCCAGCGCCTCGCTCAACCACAACGTCTCGAGAGATGCGTTCCCGTGGATGAGTACCTTGAACCGAAAGCTGATCATGTGCTGCATCTCGTGGACCATCACGCCGGGCAAAAGCTCCAGCGTCCGCTCCCTCGAGACAGTATCGGTGAAGATTGCATCGGGATCCGGCACGATTCCGTACAACAACTCTCCGTCGTTCGAGAACCGACACTCGCTGCAGCCGGAAGCGTTCGGCGAAAACAAGTCCAGGCCAAAGAAGAAGCCTACGATGATTCCAGGGGTGCCATGCTGGCTCAACCCGTTCACTACAGGACTCAACAGAACGATCACGCGATCGTTGCGGTCCCGGTCGCTCGGCGCGCCGAAGTAGTCGAGATTCGCTTCGTACAGGTAACGGTCGTAGAGTTCGCCGAGAAAATCGGCATCGCCCTGGGTGAAGCCACCCGACGGAGCGGCGTCATCGATGTACAGCAGCGTGTGAGCGCCCTTGTACATCAGCGTCGCCGTAACCAGGTCGAAATCCTCTTCCGTCAGCAGCCCGCTGAGCTCGGTGGTGTTCAGTACCCGGAACTGGCGCGCGCTCCCCACTTCCGGCTCGGCCAGCAGCCGTGCCGGGTCGGCCACATTCGCCACCGGGCTACTGTGCGCAGCCAAACCCAGTTCGTGCTCGCGCAGTCTGTCATGAAAACCGGGCACGCCTCTGTCCCGCGCCCCGGCCACGGGAGTGATCGTCACCTGGTCGGCGCCCAACGTGACCTGGAACCGCCCGTCCGACTCGAACTCGGCGCTCAGGGGAACCAAGAGATACCTGGCGGCGCCGCCTGCCGCCGGCAGCGTCGCGCACTGCACGTCCTGTGTCCCCTCGATCACCAGAACCTGTCCGACCTGGAACGGATCCGCTGGCACGGCCACGGTCAAGCTCACGGGGGCGGTCGTGATGCCGCCGGCCCGCAGGCGGACATCTACTTCGGCCGTCGGCCCGCAAACCCGGGCGGCCGCCGGAACGATCACATCGAGCACCGTCGGCGTGCCGGCCGTCTCGTTCACCCCGGAGCCCGCGACTCCATCGAAAGTAACCGCGACGGACGACCCGTCCGGCAGG
>JBDHAL010000280.1:0-3983 GCA_039588075.1 Gemmatimonadota bacterium
GGCCGCTTACCCAAGACGCGCGCTTAAAGCGTGCCCACAACCTTACCGGAGGAACCGATGCGCTGGACACGTTTACTCTCGGCCTTCGTCGTCAGCTTCTGCATGGTGCTCGCCTTTGCCGCCGGCGCTCAGTCGCAGGGCGGCGAACAAGAGCGGCGTACCGTTCAGCACGCCCCGGACCGCGGCCCGGACGAGGGGCAGGGCCCGTTCGAGCGGTTGATCATCCGCGGCGCGACGATGATCGACGGGACCGGTGCTCCGGGCCAGGGCCCGATGGACATCGTGATCGAGGGCAACCGCATCGTATCGGTGAGGAGCGTGGGCGCGCCGAACGTTCCGATCAACGAGGAGCGGCGCCCGCAGGACGCGACCTACGAGCTCGATGCCCACGGTATGTACGTGTTGCCGGGTTTGGTCGATACGCACGCGCATACCGGCGGCCGGTCCCAGGGCACGCCGGCCGAGTACGTCTACAAACTGTGGATGGCGAACGGCGTGACGACGATTCGCGACCCGGGCTCGGGCAACGGCGTCGATTGGACGCTGGAGGCGCGGGAGCGCAGCGCGAACAACGAGATCGTCGCGCCGCGGGTGTTCGTCTACGTGCGGCCCGGCGCCGGTTGGGAGGATGGGCCGATCAACACGCCGGAGGCGGCGCGGAGGTGGGTGCGCTGGGCGGCGGACGCGGGCGTCGACGGCCTCAAGCTTCGCTCCTACGACCCGGACATCATGGCGGCGCTGATCGACGAGGCGACGAAGCAGGGGCTGGGCACCCAGGCGCACCTCGGGCAGATGGGCGTGGCGCGCATGGATGCCCTGGACGCCGCCCGCCTGGGCCTCGGCTCGCTCGAGCACTGGTACGGGCTGCCGGAGTCGCTGTTCGCCGATCGCACCGTCCAGGATTACCCCTACGACTACAACTACAACGACGAGTACCATCGGTTCGGCCAGGCGGGCCGGCTTTGGAAGCAGGCGGCGACCCGCGGCAGCGAGACGTGGAACGCCGTGCTAGAAGAATACCTCGCCCTCGACTTCGTCTTCTCGCCGACGATGACGATCTACGAGGCGAACCGTGACGTGATGCGCGCGCGGCGCGCCGAATGGCACGACACCTACACGCTCCCGTCGCTCTGGCGGTTCTACCAGCCCAGCCGGACCAGCCACGGATCCTACTGGTTCTCCTGGACGACCCAGGACGAGATCGAGTGGAAGCAGAACTTCAAGATCTGGATGAGCTTCCTGCAGGACTACAAGAATCGGGGCGGTAGGGTAGTGACGGGCTCGGACTCCGGCTTCATCTATAAGCTCTACGGGTTCGGCTACATCCGCGAGATGGAATTGCTACAGGAGGCGGGCTTCCATCCCCTCGAGGTGATCCGCTCTGCCACGCTGTACGGCGCAGAGACGCTCTACGCGCCGAAGGGCGAGCCGATCGAGTTCGGCCTGATCAAGCCCGGGATGCTGGCCGACTTGGTGATCGTCGAGGAGAACCCGGTGGAGGACCTGAAGGTCCTGTACGGAACCGGTACGATCCGACTGAACGACGAGACTGGTGAAGTCGAACGCGTCGGGGGAGTGAAGTACACCATCAAGGACGGGATCATCTACGACGCGAAGCAGCTGCTCGCCGACGTGGCACGGATGGTCGAGGAGGCGAAGGCCCAGGAGCAGGTGGCCGCCTCGGGTGAAGGCTGACGGCCGCCGGGTAATTCGGCAGATCTTGACGAATCGCCCCTGCCGTGGGAGTTTGTACGGGCGATTCCACAGCGGACAGTCCCAACAGACAAAAAAGAGCCGGGCCTTGTCGAAACAAGGCCCGGATATATTGTGTGGCGGCTGACTCGGCACCGGGAGTAGGCAGCCGAGCCGGATGGAGGGACTGTTCCTACCTGCTGCCCAAAGCAGGCGCCGCCACACATTTATCTATACTGTAAGTCTTTCTCTGGACACCCTCTAGTTAGACGCTCTATGTGCCGGAAAGGTTTGCCCGGCTCTGGAGCCTCGTGCGTCCTCACACGGACAGGGTCACAATAGGTAACAGGGCAGCGGCCGCTTCGGTTCCCGCCGGCAGTTTCGCCAATTCCACTATTTCCTGAGATGACAGCCGGGACCACTAGTCCCTACAATGTCTTACGGCGGTGGGGAGGCTGCGGTTTCAGGGGGGGAACTGATTGGACATCGGACAGCGGTTAGCCGTTGCGCGATTATCGTAGATTGCCGGTCGCTCGACCGTCGACCGTCGAATCTCGACCTCCAGGGAGTCGGACGTCGGACATCGAGCGACGGGTAGTGAGCCGGCAGTCGAGCGACGGCTGACCGCTGGTCGATGTCGAATCAGTCTCCCATCTCATCGATCGCCTCCCGCACGTAATCCGGTATCGGCACAACCGCCCGGTTCACGTAATCAAACGAAACCACGATTCCCGTCCCTTCAGCGATCACGGCGTTCTCCGACTCCGATGCGATCACGTACTCCATAGTGAAACGATCGTCGTCTACTTGGCTGGCTCGTGTGCCGATCAGCGCCGTGTCGGGATAGAACAGCGGTCTTCGAAAACGACAGCTTGTAGAGTGAAGGATGGCGCCGACCTTCTCGCGCTCGTAGGCTTCGAGAAACCGGCAGCGATCCAGAAACTCGATCCGCGCCGACTCGAAATAGCGGAAGAACACCGTGTTGTTCACGTGGCCATAGGCATCCATCTCGCCCCACTGCACGGGGATTCGGATGGCCACCGGAAAACCGGCGAGCAGATCTTCGCTCAACGGGTTGGCTCCTCCTGGCTCGGGCCAGGGCGTTTTAGAAGGTTGGCTTGAAACGGGAGTTGCCGGACCCGGGGCGGCCCGGCGCGGCCGGTGGGCTCTGCCTGGCGACCTACTACTTCCGCTTCCGGCGCTTGTGTAGCTCCTTGCGCTTCTTCCGCCCAATCTTGCGGCGGCCGGACTTCTTCAGCTTCGGTCTCTTACGACCCATCTGGTTTCCTGTTCGGGTTCCGTCTTTGGGATTACTCTCCCGGTGCGGCTGCGAATATACACCGAACTCTTCCCGTGGCAACGGCTCGCGGGAACCCGCCCCCAACGCCTCTTGTTCTTCAGAACGAACTGGAGAATGACCGAGACGATAGGGGATAGACTACATGGAGCAGCTGACCGTACTCCTGGGACGTTACGGGTACGGGCTCCTTTTCGCGGTCGGCTTCATGGAATACGCAGGTGCGCCGATCGCTTGCATTCCGGTACTACTGATTGCGGGAGCCCTGGCATCGATGGGCGGTATGCCCCTCGCCGGCGTGGTATTGAGCGTGGCGCTGGGCGGCCTGGTCGCCGACCTGGCCTGGTATTCCATCGCCCGATGGCGCGGCGAAGGCCTCGTGGCCGGCATGTGCGGGCTCTCGTCCAACCCGAATGCCTGCGTGATCGGCGTCGAGCGCCGGGTCAGCGCGGTTGGCCCTGCCTTTCTGCTGCTCGCCAAATTTCTGCCCGGTGCCGCGAACCTCGTGGCCGCCGCCTCGGGCTACGCGCGGGTCGGGCTCCGTTCCTTCGTTATTTTCGATGCCGTCGGATTGCTGCTCTGGGCGGCGGCCTACAGCCTGCTGGGCTGGTTGCTCGCCGCACAGGTCGAGGTCGCTTTCGAGTGGGCCAGCGCCTTCAAGTTCTGGGTCATCGCGATCGCTGTCGGTTTGATTGGAGGTGCGGCGGTCTGGAGGGTAGTGAAGGTGCGGCTGCACGCCCCGCTGCACGCCGCCGGGGCTGAGGGGTGCTCTTGACCGGTTGCTGAGTTCGGTCGCGCTCTACTGGTACTTCTGACCGTTCCCCCCCAGGGGAAGGTTGGGCCTCGGCCGGGCGTCATCGTCGACGCTGCCCCAGGCTTCTCTCACCTTCAACAGAAGTTCGCCCTCGCCCGGCATCAGCGTGCCGTCGGCCGCGGCGATGGCGAGCAGGTCGTCCAGCGCGGCCGCGCGGCCCTCATCGTCCAGGGCGCCGGC
>JBDHAL010000281.1:0-3974 GCA_039588075.1 Gemmatimonadota bacterium
TCAACCGCTACGTATCGGAAGTCACGGAGGCGCCTGGATCGGACGAGGGCTCGATCGCCGATGTCGACCAGGCGAGCCGGAGTGTGCTGATTCGCCCGGGCGGTGTTGTGGCCTGGATCTTCAAGCGCGAGGACGCGGGCGAACGTGTGAAGCGCTAATTCTCAGGCTCCCGACCAGAAGACGACAAGTGGAAGCCAAAACGAAGAAGAAGAGCTCGAAAGCGAAGACCGCCGGCCCTGCCGTACCGACCTCAGGTCTCGAGTTGACGGAGGCGGTCACCGAGCAGGTTGCCCGGCGAATCGTCGGGCAGGAGTACATGGTAGAGCGCATCCTTCTGGGGCTGCTTACAGGAGGGCACGTACTCCTCGAGGGCGTTCCGGGGCTCGCCAAGACGCTGACTGTCCAAACCATCGCCGACATCATCGACGCCCGATACCAGCGCATCCAGTTTACGCCGGATCTGCTGCCGGCCGACCTCATCGGTACGATGATCTATAACCAGAAGACCGGCGAGTTCGAGCCGCGGCCCGGGCCGATCTTCGCCAACATCATCCTCGCCGACGAAGTCAACCGCGCCCCGGCCAAGGTGCAGTCGGCGCTTTTGGAGGCGATGCAGGAGAAGCAGGTCACCTTCGGCGGCGATACCTTCGCCCTCGATGAGCCGTTTCTTGTGCTGGCCACGCAAAACCCCATCGAGCAGGAGGGCACCTACCCGCTGCCCGAAGCACAGGTCGACCGCTTCATGCTCAAGGTCACCATCGACTACCCGTCGCGCGGGGAAGAGAAGGAGATCATGTCGAGGATGGCCAGCGGCGAGCCCATCCCGGTGGAGTCCGTGACCGATGAGAAGGCGATCCTCGCTGCCCGCAAGGATATCGCCGAGCTTTACATGGACGAGAAGATCGCCGACTACATCGTCGATCTGGTCCACGCCACTCGGCTGCCCGCCGACTACGGGCTGCCCGAGCTGGTGCCGCTGATCGAGTACGGCGCGTCGCCGCGCGCCACGATCTATCTGGCGCAGACCGGCCGTGCACACGCCTACCTCCGCGGCCGCGGCTACGTGATCCCCGACGACGTCAAGGCTGTGGCGCCGGATATCTTACGCCACCGAATCATCACGACGTACGAGGCGGAAGCGGAGGAGGTGACCTCGGACGAGATCGTCCGGAGGATACTCGAGGCTGTTGAAGTACCGTAAGCTGATCGAATCAGCTTCGATAGGCAATAGACGATAGACAATAGACGATGGTCACAGGTATCGGATCCGCAGGCGAGAACTTGACAGTTGTTTGTCGACTATCGGCTATCGTCTGATGAACCAGCCCTCAAGCACCCAGCCCGTCCCTCGCGACGTTCTCCGCCAGGTCAAGCTGATCGAGCTGCGCACGCGTGGCCTCGTCGACACCGTCTTCAGCGGCGAGTATCAGTCGGTCTTCAAAGGGCAGGGGATGGAGTTCGCCGAGGTCCGCGAGTATGCGCCCGGCGATGAGTATCGCACCATCGATTGGAATGTCTCCGCCCGCATGGGCCATCCCTTCGTCAAGAAATACGCGGAAGAGCGTGAGCTGACCGTTCTTTTCGCCGTCGACCTGTCGGGGTCGGAGCAGTTTGGTACGCGCGGTCGCTTCAAGGCGGAGCTGGCGGCGGAGGTCGCTGCCGTGATCGCCATGGCCGCGATCAAGAACAACGACCGCGTCGGACTTATCCTCTTCACCGATCGCATCGAGCAGTTCGTGCCGCCGAAGAAGGGACGCAGGCACGCGCTGCGTCTCATCCGCGACCTGCTGGCGTTCGAGCCCCAAGGCCGGGGGACGAATCTCTCAGTCGCGCTGGACTATCTTGGGAGGATTCTCCGGCATCGCGCCATCGTCTTTCTGATCTCCGATTTCCTCGACGCCGGCTTCGAGAAACAGCTGAAGGTGATAAGCCGCAGGCACGACCTGGTCGCGGTCACGGTATCGGATCCGCGCGAGCACGTGCTTCCGGATGTCGGCTATCTCGAGCTTGTCGATGCTGAAGACGACCGCCGGGTGGTTCTCGACTCGGGCAATCGATTCGTGAGAGACCAATTCGAGTACCTGGCCGGCGAAGACGAGGTTCGCCTGAGAAGGCTTCTACGGCGCCTCTCCGTCGACCAGATCGAGATCCAGACCGATCGGTCCTACGTCGAGCCGCTGATCAACTTTTTCCGAGCCCGGGAGCGAAAGCTGGCCCGATGAGCCTCCTGGCCTACGCCGCGCTGGTGTTGTTGAGCCTGCAGTCCGCCGAATCGGGCATTGACGTGCAGGTCCGGGTCACGCCGGACACCGTCGTCATCGGCCAGCGCTTCGTGCTCACCGTCACGGTCAGCGGCATCGAGGGGGTGGCCGAGGTCCAGTTCCCCGAGCTGCCCGATACGGGCGCCGTCGCAGCGCTCACGCCGCCGCAGGCTTTGGAAGAACCGGGCGCTGCCACACGAACCGCCGTCTACCAGCTTGCCGCTTGGACCGTCGGCGGCCTGGCGACACCGACGGCGGACGTGCGCGTGCGGACGGACGCTGCCGAGCTCACGATCCCGCTGCCCGGGGTGGACGTTCACGTGATGTCGGTTCTGCCTGCCGCCGCTGATCCCGACACGCTCGCCTGGGAGCCGCCAGCGGATGTCGCGGGGCCCAGTTGGAGCCTGGCGGAGAAGATCGCCGTCGCCGGACTGGCGCTGGCGCTGCTGGCCGGCGCTCTCCTGTTGCTGCGGCGTCGTGGCATGGACCAACCGATCCCTCAGGCCGCCCCGAGGCCAGCCAGCCAGAGCGCGTTGGAAGCGCTCGATCTTCTGGCCGAAATCGGGCTCCTCGAGGCCGGAGAGCTCAAGGCGTTCTACTCCGCTCTCTCCCACATCATTCGCCGGTTCCTGTCGGAGAGCGAGCCCGAGTGGGGCCTCGAGCTGACCACCGAGGAATTGCTCGCGATCGTCGGCGAGGACGGGGTCGAGAGCGGCAGCGCGCTGACGCTCGCCGGCCTGCTGGAAGGATCCGATCTGGTGAAGTTCGCGCGGCGCCGGCCGACGCGGGCGCAGGCCGGTCGGGCGCTCGACGCGACACGTCGCTGGGTGGTCGAGTTCGAGCGAGTGATTCCGGAGCCCGAGCCGGAGGTAGAAGAAGAGATCGAGGTCCAGGCGGTGATGAGCGCAGAGGAGGAGCTGGCGGAGATCGAAAAGGTGTTTGCGGAGGAGACGGCTGAGAGCGCGGCAACGTCCGAGGCGGACGATCTGGACCGCTGGATGCCATGACGTTTGCAGCGCCCTGGGCATTCGCCTTGCTGATCGTCTTCCCGCTCTGGTGGCTGCGCCGGAGGGAGCGAGGTGGGTTTCGGTACTCCCGCGGCGAAGTCGCATCGCGCGCCGGCCGCAGGATCAACCGCACGCTGGCGAGGCTGCCGGCCGTGCTGCGTGCAGCCGCGATACTTGCGCTGATCATCGCCCTGGCTCGGCCGCAAACGGGTGTGGCGACCGAAGAGGTCGAGGCCGAGGGTATCGCCATCGCACTCGTCATGGACATATCGAGCTCGATGTTGGCGCTCGATATGCAGCCCCTCGACCGGCTCGAGGTCGCCAAGCGAACGGTCCTCGAGTTCGTCAGGAACAGGCATTACGACCGCATCGCACTCGTCGCCTTCGCCGGCGAGGCGATGACTCAGGTCCCGGTGACCATCGACTACGTGATTCTGGAGCGCGCGATACAGAACCTCAACGTCGATCTGCTCGAGGACGGAACCGCCATTGGGACCGCGCTGGCCACGGCCGCCAACCGGTTACGTCTGGCGCCGGGCCGGTCGAAGGTCGCCATCCTGCTGACCGACGGAGAGAACAATCGGGGCGAGGTCGATCCGATCACTGCGGCGCGGGCGGCCGCGGCCTACGGCATTCGCACCTACACCGTTGGTGTAGGTAGCGAGGGCGTGGCCCCGGTTCCCCTCGGGCCGGGGCCGATGGGAAC
>JBDHAL010000282.1:0-3972 GCA_039588075.1 Gemmatimonadota bacterium
TCTCTATCCAGACGAGGATGCTGGCACAGCTCACGAACCCGTACCGGATGGCCAGGATACGCGACTCAGAGCTGAAGTACGGGACCGACAACGTGGTCACCATCCCGGAGCTGTTCGAGAGCTTGACGGAGGCGGTGTGGAGCGAGGTGTGGACGGCGCCGGGGCGAAACATCGCGCCGTCGCGCCGCGACCTGCAGCGCGCGTACCTGGACCGGATGACCGAGATACTCCTGGACCCGCCGGACCGCATGCCCGCTGACGCTCGTGCGGTTGCGCGGGTGCGCCTGGCTGACCTGCAGGAGCGTCTCACGCGCCGGCTTTCGCCGCCTTTCAACTTCGATGATTATAGCTATGCCCATTTAAGTGAAATTAAGGAAATTATAACGCAGGTGCTGGAAGCGGGAATCAAGGTGGAGCTGGATTAGGGTCCTGGCTTTGGGTGGGGATTGAATGGTGATTATTGATAGTGGACATCGGACAGCGGTCAGCCGGGGCTCGACTCTCATAGAATACCGGTCGCTCGACCGTCGACCGTCGAATCTCGACGTCGGAGATTCGGGCGTCGAGGATTGAGCGAAGGGGAGTGAGCTGGCGGTCGAGCGACGGCTGACCGCTGTCCGCTGTCGAAGCCGCGCCCGATGCACCTTTCCTTGGGAGAAACGTATCTCTACCCGAAGCGTGCTGCTTGTAGCCTTGGTTGTCCTGATCTCCGGGCTCGCGATCGCTTCAGACGGACGCCCAGCCGTGCAACACTCGATCGACGCGGCGGTGGGTTCGTTTGCGGCGCCTGCCGGCGCCGCCGCATCGCTTCCCAGCATCGTTCAGTCGACGGAGGATTCGAGCATGAGGTTCAGAAAGGAAGGCACGATCGCGGGGCTCGCGTTGGTGCTCTTTCACGTGCTCGGCTTCGTCTCTTCCATTCACGCGGTGATGGGCACCCGCACGTCGCAGGGGGCGGTCGCCTGGGTGATAGCGCTCAACACGTTTCCGTATGTCGCAGTGCCGGCGTACTGGGTGCTCGGTCGGAGCAAGTTCAAGGGCTACGTGACGGCGCGCCAGGCGGGGGACCTGGAGGCCCACCTGGCGCTGGAGGACCTGGGGGCAAAAGCGGAGCAGTTTCGGGCGAAACTGGACTCGCCACGCGGTGGATACGAAGCCCTGGAACGATTGGCCAATATACCGTTCTTGCGGGGCAACGACGCAGCGCTGCTGATCGACGGTGAGGCGACGTTCAGCAGCATCTTCGAAGGAATCGAACAGGCGTCGGATTACATCCTGGTGCAGTTCTTCATCGTCAAGGACGACGAGCTGGGCCGGGAGTTGAAGTCCAGGCTGATCGCGAAATCGGAACAGGGCATTCGAGTCTACTTCCTCTTCGACGAGGTCGGCAGTCACAAGCTTCCCAAGCGCTATGTCGAGGAACTTCGCGCGGCCGGGGTCGAGGCGTACGATTTTCACACGAGGCAGGGCCCGCGCAACCGGTTCCAGATCAACTTCCGAAACCACAGGAAGATCGTCGTTGTGGACGGCCGCGTCGCCTGGGTCGGTGGCCACAACGTGGGAGATGAATACCTGGGCAAGGGCCCCGAGTTGGGCGCCTGGAGAGATACCCACGTCAGGATAACGGGTCCGGCCGTACTGGCCACGCAGCTGTCGTTCGTCGAGGACTGGTATTGGGCCGCGCGTAACGTGCCCGAGGTCAGCTGGGCGCTGGAACCCGCCGAGGACGGTGACCTGGCGGTTCTGGTCGTGCCGTCGGGGCCGGCGGACACGCTGGAGACCGCCGGGCTGATGTTCGCTCATGCCATCGCGTCGGCGCGCGAGCGCATTTGGATTTCCAGTCCTTACTTCGTGCCCGACGAAGGCGTGATGACAGCTCTGCAGCTGGCCGGCTTGCGTGGCGTCGACGTTCGAATCCTCA
This sequence comes from Gemmatimonadota bacterium, assembly GCA_039588075.1. Taxonomy (GTDB): domain Bacteria; phylum Gemmatimonadota; class Gemmatimonadetes; order Palauibacterales; family KS3-K002; genus JBDHAL01. The sequence goes on from JBDHAL010000282.1 coordinate 1,922, forward strand.
TCCCGGACAAGCCGGACCACCTGGCGGTCTACCTGGCGGCGTTCTCGTACTTCGACGAGGCGGCGCATACGGGGGTCAAGTTCTATCGCTACCAGGAGGGTTTCCTGCACGGGAAGACGATGCTGGTCGACGACCAGGTAGGAGCGGTGGGGACGGCCAACTTCGACAATCGATCCTTTCGCCTCAACTTCGAGATTACGCTCGTCTTTGCGGATTCGGGTTTCGCCCGGCTGGTCGAAGAGATGTTCCTGGCGGACTTCGCCCGGTCGCGCCAGATGGTCTCGTCCGATTCCGCCGACAGGTCGTTCTGGTTCAAGCTGGCGGTGCGTCTCGCTCGCCTTACAGCACCCCTGCTATAAACATGGCCCGGCTCACTACCCGTCGCTCGATTCTCCACGCCCGACTCTCCGACGTCGAGATTCGACGGTCGGAGGTCGAGCGACCGGTATTCTATGAAAGTCGAGCGACGGCTGACCGCTGTCCGCTGTCGAATCCTCACGGCGTTGACTGGTCGCCCCGCCCATTGTATTGAATTCAGCGCTCACGAATGCGGGTCCTGTTACTCGAGCCATAGTTGAGCGTTGCCGTTCGTTCTACGATATGATATGAACTGTCTCCGAAGGTCATCGTACGTCCTTTTGGGCGTCATCCTCCTTCTGGTGCCCTCATCCGTCCTGAGGCCAGACGCGCTGGTTCTGACCATGGCGATGACGGCCTCGACGATCGGCGAGATCTTCGTCGAGGAGGACTTGGTCACGATCGAGTTGGAGATCGGCGTCGCCGACCTGAACGGTTTCCGCGACCTGCTGCCGGATGAGCTTTACGAGCGCATGGGTCACGACCCGCAGCCGCTGCGGGATCGTCTCTCGCGCTTTTTCGGCCAGGGCCTGACGGTGCGGGTCGGGAACGGGCAACCGATCAACGGCCACGTGCAGTTCATAGAGGGCCGGCGCCGGATCCAGCGGGACGAGATCACGGGCGAGCCGTTGCCGGCGGGCGAGGACGAGGGAGAGCCGGTCGTCTTCGTGCGACTGGTATACCCGCTGGACGGACGGCCCGACGTCATCCGAATCAAGCCGCCCCAGAGCCGCACAGGCGTGACCGAGGCGAACATTGGATTTATCACCTATCACCGCGGCCTGCCGGTCAACGACTTTCGCTATCTGGGAACCGAGGAGACGCTGAACCTCGATTGGGGCGACCCGTGGTTCTCGCGGTTCGAGAACCGCAACCTGCGCCGGCAGTACTACGCGCCGATATCGGCGTTTCTGTACGTGGAGCCGTACGAGGTGCGCAAGGAGATCGTGGCGCGTCCCAGGGATCTGCAGCAGTGGGTCGACCTGGGGCTGGAAGGGAAGGATGTGATCGCGGCCTCCGACTGGGACGAGGTGAAGCGAAGAGTCGCCGAGTTCCTGGCTGACAAGAACCCGGTGACCATCGACGGCGTGCCGGCTGAGGGCTCGCTCGGTCGCATCCATTTTATTTTTCGCAACCTGCGCACGAGTGGTGTGATCGAGCCGCCACGCGACCTGGACGCCATCTCCGCCACTCTCGGTATCATCTTTGTCTATCCGACTCGTGGGTTGCCCCAGGAAGTCGAGATGGAGTGGGAGCTGTTCGCTCCACGGATCGAACGGATACCCAGCTCGGCCACCGACGAGGCCGGGCCGCTGCCCTACGTGATGAGCCCGGATGACAACGTGCTCCGCTGGAAAAACTTCTTGAAGAACCCCACCGTGCTGGGGCAGCTGGTGGACGTGCAGGCTCCCTCAGCCGGCCGCCGTCTGCCTCTGTTGCTGGCGGCGATTCTTGCCGCGCTCGGACTCGCCGGCCTGCTGTTTCGTTATGGCGGTGGAGCGTTGCGTGGCCGGATGCCGTCGAGGCCGGTGATCGCCGCGACCCTGGCCCTGGTCCTCATCTCCGTCGCGGCTGGGCGCGGCGCCGTGACCGCCGGGCGCGTTTCGGATAACGACGCGGAGGCGATCGTCGGGGCGCTGCTGCGGAACACGTACAAGGCCTTCGATTTCCGCGAGGAGAACCGAATTTACGAT
>JBDHAL010000283.1:0-3959 GCA_039588075.1 Gemmatimonadota bacterium
GGGCGTGGAGCTTTCTCCGCTCATCCACGGTGGCGGTCACGAGCGTGGTCTGCGCGCCGGCACCGAGAACGTCCCTGGCATCGTAGGCTTTGGTAAGGCCTGCGAGCTGGCGGTGCGCCGGCTCAACCACAACGAGATGGACCGGGTGCGCGTTCTGCGTGACAGGCTAGAGGCGGGCAGCAAGGGCATCAAGCCCGACGCCCGGCTCAACGGCCATAGGACCGAGCGCCTCCCCAACACGCTCAACATGACGTTGCCGGGCATGCGGGGCGAGTCGCTGGTGCTGTTCATGGACCGGCGCGGCGTCTACTTCTCATCGGGCTCGGCCTGCAAGTCGGGCAACCCCGATCCCTCACACGTGCTGGTGGCGATGGGACTCAGCGACGAGGACGCGCACTGCGCGATTCGTATGACGCTCGGGGTGGGGACTAGCGAGGAAGACGTCGAGTACGTTTTGGAGAGTCTTACCGAGATCGTCGGGGACCGGCAGAGTAGCGTTCGTTTTGTTGCTTGCCGTTGATTAGGAGACGGCATGGCGAGGGCTGGCGTCTTTCGCTTCTCGTTTCTCGTTGTCGTTGTCGCTACGGTAAAGTAGCCTTTCCCCTCTCTGACCACCCACCCAACGCCTCGAACACCTCTAATGCAAAATCGACTTTCCCAAACGGCGCGCTGACCTGAACGCCCTCCACGTGCGGTTCCAGTTCCGCCACCATGTCCCGGGCGATGGCGAGCCCTTCCGCCATTCCCGCTTCCTTTCCGCGCTCGGAGGCGAGCCGCATACGCTCGATGGTCGGCTCGGGCACGACGATCCCCGGCACCTCGTTGTTGAGAAACTCCGCGTTGCGGTAGGAGACCAGCGGCCAAACCGCGGCGATGACCGGGATGCGCACGTGTTCGATTCGCTCCAAGAACTCCAGGAAGCCCGCGACATCGAAGATCGGCTGGGTGACGGCGAATTGGGCGCCGGCATCGACCTTCCACTCGAAGTGGTGGATCTCGTAGTCCCGGTCGACGGAGGCGTGGTTGACTCCCACGCCCTGGAAGAAGCTCGTGGGTTCTCCGATGGGGTTGTCACCCGGGTCGTGTCCTTCGTTCAGTTTGCGAACGAGGTTGGTGAGGCCGACGGAGTCGATGTCGAAGACGGCGGTCGCATCGGGGTAGGGCCCCATCTTCGGTGGGTCGCCGGTGATGATGAGGAGATTACGGAGGCCCAAGGCGTGGGCGCCCAGCAAGTCACTCATCATCCCCAGCAGGTTGCGGTCGCGACAGCAGTAGTGAGGAATGGTCTCGAGACCCACCTCACGTTCGATGATCGAGCAGGACGCAATGACGCCCATCCGCATCATGGCGCGCGGACCATCGGGCACGTTGACGGCGTCCACACCGGCAGCTTGCAGTGCGTGGACCTTGTCGAGCACGTCGGCCGGGTCGCAGCCCTTGGGAGGCATAATCTCCACACTCGTCACCAGCTCGCCTGCGACGATCTTCCTGGCGAGTTGCGAGCGTTCGGAGGTGGGAACCGGCTCGACGGCCGGCTCCGTCGATTCTCTCTCCGCGGTGGGAACCGCTCCCACCACTACCGCCCTCTGACGCGGGGAGAACGCGCGGACCTGGTCGGCCATGGCCCGGATATGCTCGGGAGTGGTCCCGCAGCATCCGCCGACGAACCGCACGCCGGACTGTACCAAGCGGCGCGCGTACTTGGCCAGGTAGTCGGGGGATGCCATGTACATCTTGCGGCCCTCGATCTCTCGCGGCAGGCCGGCGTTGGGCATGGCCGATAGCGGCCGGTTGGTGACCTCGGCCATCTTCTGGATCGCGTTCAGGATGATCGCCGGCCCGACGCTGCAATTGAGACCAATCACGTCGGCGCCGATCTCGTCGAGGCGGCTTGCTATCCTGGGGGGGTCTACGCCGTAGGCCGTACTCCCGTCGGTGTGGATGGTCATCTGGGCGATGACCGGGAGGTCCGCCGCGTCGCGGCAGCCGAGTATCGCCTGCTCGATCTCCGATAGATCGCTGAACGTCTCGATCATGAAGAGATCCACACCGCCGGCGAGCAGAGCTTCCGCCTGTTCGCGGAAGAAGGCGCGCGCTTCCTCCAACGACGTAGGGCCGTAGGGCTCGATTCGAATTCCCAACGGGCCGACCGAGCCTGCTACATACAGGTCGTCGCCGGCAACCTCCCGGGCGAGCCCGGCGCCGGCCTTGTTTATTTCGTACGTGCTCTCACCGAGGCCGAAGTGCTCGAGCCGGATGCGGTTGGCGCCAAACGTGTTGGCTTCCAAGATCTCGGCTCCCGCCGCCCGGTATGCCCGATGGACCTCTCGAACCAGCTCCGGCCTCTTCGTGTTGATCTCGTCGTAGCTGACGTTGATGAACACTCCGCGCTGGTACAGCTCGGTGCCCATGGCTCCGTCGAACAGATGGACGGCACCGCTGTCGATCAAGGTTCGAAAGTCAGGCATCGCTGCTTCACCTCGCGTTGGACCGGTTCACGGCCCCAAAACGAATCGCGACCCACGATCTCTGGAAATAAAGAGCACGGGTCGCGTTGAACTTCCAACTTCCTGGGTTGGAGTCGCCGCGGCTGTCTGTTTCCACGGCGCCCGGCTGTTTAGGCTTTTTTTATGGTGGTTGCAAGCGGCCACAAATCAGTCCACCATGGTCAACAAAGGTACCGGCGCCCGCACGAGAGTCAAGCACGGTTTCACGAGCGGCGCGGCCCGGTCGAAGGCCCTGGATAGGGGAACGTCGAGCGAGGCCGCGGGTAGCAACGACGTCCTCCCGCCCAACCAGCCCCCGTCCTAAATCCAGAAGTGGTTGCGCCACAAGGAATTACAGCCCCAACCAATAGAGGCCATCGGCCCGACTACACTCCCCCGCTCTCGTCGCAGCACCCCTGTCCTTGTTTTTCGCATTCGGCGCACGCGTTAGCCCTTTTTGCCGTGGATCACCTACAGGAGGAGAAGGATGAGTGATGAGACTATTCTGGTGCTGGGGGGGGTTGGGCTGTCGTTCGTGCTGTACGTCCCGTGTTTGTGGATCGCCATGAAGATCACCAGAGTGGGTGGGAACTGGCTGGGAGTTCTCGTGGCGAGCGTGAGTTCGTTCATTGCAGGGGCGGTGGGCGGTTTCTTTTTGGGCCCAATCGTCGGAATGATCGCCGGCACGATCGCGCTCTACGTTGCGATCTGCAAGACGATGGATGCGTCGGTCTTCCCCGATGCGTTCCTAATGGTCGTCGTGACGAACGTGCTCTACGTATTCGTGTATATCCAGGTGATCGGCGAATTCATGCGCCGCGCCACCGGCGCCTAGAACCGCTCGAGCGTCGCTCGGTATTTTAGGCTCGGAACACCAGGGTCGCGTTGATCCCGCCGAAGCCGAACGAGTTGGAGATCACGAATCCGACACCGGCTTCCCTGCCCGCGCCTGCTACGTAGTCGAGATCGCACTCCGGATCGGGCTCGTTCAGGTTCAGGGTAGGTGGGATCCATCCGCGCTCGATCGCCAGGATCGATATCGCCGCTTCGACGGCGCCCGAAGCTCCGAGCGGGTGTCCGTAGTACCCCTTCGTACCACTTACCGGTACCCGATAGGCGCGCTCGCCCAGCGCCGTCTTGATAGCCCGGGTCTCCACCGGGTCGTTCAAGCGAGTGGAAGACGCGTGAGCGTTTACGTACTCAACCTCATCAGCGGCGCCACGAGCGTCCGTCAGGGCGAGCTCGATGGCACGTGCTGATTGGGAACCGTCGGGTCGCGGCGCCGTCATGTGGTACCCGTCGTTGGTTGTCCCGAACCCGCAAAGCTCCGCGTAGATGCGCGCGTCGCGCCTGACCGCATGGCCCCACTCCTCGAGAACCAGCAGCGTAGCCGCCTCGCCCATCACAAAGCCGTCGCGATCGCGATCGAACGGCCGGCTGGCGGTGCCGGGATCATCATTGCGTTTCGACATG
>JBDHAL010000284.1:0-3958 GCA_039588075.1 Gemmatimonadota bacterium
TACAACCGCCTCCTGCGAATCGAAGAAGAACTCGGCGCCCGCGCCGAGTACGGCACCAAACAGTTGCTTGTAAAGGGTTGGTTGAAGTAACTTAACCGAGGAGTCTACAACTCGTTTCTCGCTTCTCGTTGTCGTTGTCGTTGTCGTGACCGGGTGTGATGGGAGGGGTGGTAACCGTGGCCAAGAAAAAGCCCAAAAAGAAGAAACCAGCCAGCAAGAAAACCCGCAAAACGCGTAAGAATCAGCCCGTCGAAGATCCAGCAGGCAAACGCTTCGTAGATATCGCCGTAGTCGCAATGCTATTACTAGCCGCCTACTTCGCCATCTTCGGCGGCGACTACACCGTCTTCGACATCGGCAACATAGAAACCCTCGAGTCCGAACGCGCCGCCGAGCTAGCCCAAACCCAGGCCGAGATCGACTCGTTGCAGTCCGTAGTCGCGATCCTGGAATCCGACCCCGAAGCCATAGAACGCGTCGCCCGCGAAGACTACGGCATGATCCGCGACGGCGAGATCCTCTACCGCTTCCGCGAGGTAGTAGCCGACACCACCGATACAACCGAGACCGGCGGCGGCCAACCCCCCAACCCGCGCTAGCCCGACCCGCCACCTCTGGCTAGCTTTTGGGCCCCGCTCATTAGGGTGCAACGTATCAGGCCGCAGGCGTCGCAGGAATCTTCGTCCCCTCTGGGAGGCGCCCCAACATCTACGGTCGCTGGAATACCCCTGTGAAACTGCTGAAACACTCGGCGCCGTCGCAGTACCCCGCCGTCGAGGCGATCGTGATCGAGCTACCCGACACCGTTCCCGTATAGGACCCGCCGAAGTCCGATACGAACGTCAGCGTATTCCCAGACCTTTGCAGGGTGCCTTCGTCGGAAAGGTCCTCGATGTCCGCGCCAAACTCATCCCGAATCGCTACCTCGTATTCGTCGGGGGCCGCCCCGATCTCCAAAAAGCCGGACCAACCTTCTTCGCTCACGAATTCGATCGTTTCAACATCGATCTGTGCCACCAACGAACTCAGGCCCCAACGGGCTTCGAGCTCGGCTATTCCCCCGTTCCCGCTTGGCCCGCCGTCATCGCCATTGCAGGCTGGCCCCACCGCCAGAATTGCGGAAAGCAGGAGGGCCACCGGCAGGCTCTTGTGCACATTCATCGTTTCCTCCAGAGAGATTGGACTAGAAGATGACCCGGCCGCGTAAGATGACTCCTGAGCCGAAGGTGAAGTCGGCCTCAGAGTTCCCGCTGGCGGGTGAAGCCCACAGCGCCCCCGGGATGACCCACGAGAGTCGACCGCTTGTGGAGTTGTGACGGAAGGAGGGAGGGGTGGTGCACGCTGTCGCCTTAAGTGGCGTTTTCGCTTGGAGCGGTGCGAGTGGCTCCAACGAGAAGATCCACCCGGTAGCCAATACGGCGATTGGGAACTGTGATGAGGCAACTGCACGACCGAGTTTCCCCACTGGCTTGGGGCAATGCCTCACTACCGTCCTCAGCCACACCCTGGAATTCGAGCATCATATGTGCGGGGTTTGCCCAAGGCAAGCGAGAATCATTACTATTATCGTGACTGCGAGTTTCGCCGACTGCAGGGGCTCAACATTTCGCCTTCAAATCAGCGAGTAGACCAACGATCCGCGCCCGCGCGCAGGGCTAGCGGCGCGTCGCCGGATCGCGGCGGTCCAGCGGATCGTAGACCGGCGTCAAGACGTCCAGTGTCACGCCATCCACCGGGATCTCCTCGCCGCCCACCGCCCGCAGCGCCACCGACAGATCGAACTGGGCGGACATGTTCGTGGCGATGCGCACCAGGAAATGCTCGGCCCGGCCGGGCGGAATCTCCAGCGAAATCTCTCGGGTCTTCACGTAGCCCGACTTGCCGGCCTCCAGGTAGACCACGTACTCCACGGAGGCCATCACCGCGGCGGCCACTATTGGGCCGGAGAGCCGGATGCGGGTCTTGAAGCGGAAGTCGCGCGCTTCTCCCGCCTCGTTGCGGTACGTCATCGCGCCGAACAGGCAGGCCAGCTCCTGGCCGTCCAGCTCCGCCGGCACGTATGGCGCGACGTCGAACTGGGTCTCCGTGCCCGGCGCCCCGGGCAGCGGCTCACCCGTCACGCCGTCGTAGGCGTGCTGCCACGACTCGGCGTCGTCGACGGACAGCTTTGACATGGACATGTCCCGCCATGCCGTGTCGGCGCACGCCGCTTCTTCCACGATGGCGATCTCGATTTCAGGCGACGCGGCATCGCCCCAACCGTAGTTTACCACGCCGAACGTCGTCCAGCGGTCCAGCATCTCGCGCACCATGACGATGGGCTCGCGGTCGATGTCGCTCCGCTTCACCTCCAGCAAAATCTGCTCGAGCACGATCGTCCGCTCCGAGTTGTTGATCACCTTCACCGATAGCCGCGGCCACTCCCAATCGATGTACGCCGCGCCGCCCATCACCACGCCGCCCCGCGCCAGCAGGTCGCGGTAGGGAAGGGCCGCGGCGATGCGGACATTCTCATCATCCAGCCGCTGATACTCATAGTTCACCGAGTAGAGGTTCCAGGGCTCGGCGGCTCGATTCTCGATCTCCGGCGTTGGACCGGCGGCCCCGCTGTCTTCCGGGAAGACGGCCTGCACGATGTCCGTGCTTTTGTCACCCAGCAGCTCGCCGCCGCCCTCGTAGAGCGACAGGTCGGCCTCCACCTGCGGGCGAGCAGCTGAGAGCACGAGGATGGTTATGAGCGCGGCCGCCGCCGGCAGCGCCACCGCGCCGGCGCCCAACGCCAGCCGGCGCAGGCGCCTCGCCCGCTTGCCGCCGATCGCCTTGATCAGCTGGCCGGTGTCGTCATCGAAGCGCGTGTCTCGCACCTCCAGCGCGTTGCGCTGCGACAGCGGCTCGAGGTCGTCGGGCAAGTCGGACGCCTTGGGCATCGTCGCTTCGTTCACCAGCACCGGGATCACCCTTATGTCTCGGCGCTTGAGCGCCGACGCGACCTCGAGCCGCACGACGTCTTCGGGGTTGTCCAGCCGCCGGCGCCCCTCCGCATCTTTGATGTCGACCCAGCTGGGCCCGATCACCACCAGCAGCACGCCGCACTTGCCCACCGCATCGTGGATCACGTCGACGAAGTTGTCGCCAACCCCGATGTCCTCCACGTCCCGGAACACCCGGTCCTCGCCGAAGTGAGCGCTCAGGCGGTCGTGGATCCGGCCCGAGTGGCCGGCGCTGTCGTCTCGGCGGTAGCTGATGAAGATGCCGTTCATGGTAGGTCCTGGTTGGGGTCTATGTCGCGCGCTCTAGGCACAATGGACGCCAAAATAAAGACCCCGCTCGAAATCGCCTATCAATCGCTCGTGGCGCCCGTGGAGCCGCTGCCTTGACGCGAAGCTGCTCCGCCGACTAACCTGCTCTCCCTATCCCGATACCGTTCAGACCCGATGCCGGCCGACCGGCGAATTGGAGGGACCCATGCCCCGGCTTACGTCTCTACTCGTATGCGTACTCGTCGCAGGTCTGTCCCTCGCGACGCCGCTCTCCGCCCAGAACCGTGACGCCAACGCCGTCTACGATTCGGCGCTGTTCAACGGGTTGAGCTGGCGCATGGTCGGACCCTACCGCGGCGGTCGCTCCACCGCCGTGACCGGCGTGCCCGGCCAGCCGTTCCTCTTCTACATGGGGACCACCGGCGGAGGAGTCTGGCGCACGACCGACGCCGGGCAGACCTGGGACAACATCTCAGACGGCTACTTCGGCGGCTCCATCGGCGCCGTCGCCATAGCACCCTCCGACCCCAACGTCATCTACGTGGGGCAGGGCAGCGTCGACATCCGCGGCAACACGTCGACAGGCCGCGGCGTCTACAAATCGACCGACGCCGGCAAAACCTGGATCTTCATCGGACTCCGCGAGGCGGGACAGGTCGGCCGCATCCGCGTTCACCCGATGAACGCCGATCTCGTCT
>JBDHAL010000285.1:0-3941 GCA_039588075.1 Gemmatimonadota bacterium
GGGGATCGGGTTGTTGATCGGCTGCGCCCTGGCGTTTGGCGCTGCGCAACTACTGCGCAGCCTGCTGTACGGGTTAAGCCCGGCCGATCCGGTCACGTTCGGAAGCATCGTGGTGCTGTTTGGTATCGTGGGATCGCTGGCGAGCTATCTGCCGGCGCGGCGCGCGACGCGGACCGATCCGATGCACGCGTTGAGATACGAATAGCGCGTCTCTTACATAGACCTTCAGACACTCCGCGGCGGCGAGGGGGAACCTTCGTCGCCGCGCTGTGGTTGGGAATCTTGAAGGTGATCAAGTGATTACGGAACAGGGGAGTTCGGAGATTCGACGTTACTTCCCAAATCCAAACTCCGTGCTCCGTGATCACGTAATCACCTTCCGAATTCCCAACCCGACCCCAGCTCTAACTCTCTAACCTCTCAACTTCCCCAGACAGGGCGGAACCAAGTACGCATTGCCACCGAAGCGCCCGGCGACGAACGCGATGGCCGCGGCCGTGACCCCGACGAGTGTCGTGCCGCTGATGAGCGCCATCAGCACGAGCAGGATGCCGGCCACCTCGATCGCCGTCGCTATCGTTATGGGACGCGTGTTGCGGCTCTGCACTAGGATGGCCCGCTGGAACGACAGCAACACGGAAAGCGCCGGAAGCGGGGCCAGGATGCGAGTGGGTGTGATAGCGAAAACCGCCAACTCGTGGCTGAGGCCTGATATCGTCTCGTACCACACGCGTGCCAGTGGCGTGAAGCCGATGAGCGCCAGCGCGGCTGACGACGCCAGCCCGAGACCGAGGGCGAAGCGGCCCAACTCCTTCACGTGCTCGCCGCGTTTTCCTAGCAGCGCGATCGCGACCTCCTGATAGCTCAGCCCCATCGCTCTAAAGATGAACGACAGCGAGTTGACCACGGGCAGCACCGCGAGCGACTCCACGGGGAATCGCGCCCGGCCCATGAAGAACGTGACCATCGGGTGAACGGCGAGCCCGATGAGCGAGGTCAGGGCGAGGGGAATGTAGAAGTGGGTGATGCGGCGGTAGTCGAGCTGATGAGGTTCGCTCGACTCCTCGGCGTGAGTCGCGAGCAACCGGTGCAGCGTCCCCCGCACCATCAGCCTTGCGGCGACTGCCTCGATGCTGACGCCCACCGACAACGCAGCCGCTCCCAGGTAGGCTCCCGGGATGTCCGTATACACGTACACCAGCAGTGCCGTGGTCGCCATGCCGGTCAGACGGACGACGGTTCCGTACGCCACGAGGCGCGTTCTTCCGTCTCGGATGAGCAGACCTTGGAAGAAGCGCCGGTAGCCGATGACGGCGGGCCAGGGCAGCAGCAGCCACAGCGCCCAGTACGTGAGACGGGCCACCTCGTCTGGCAGGCCGATCAAGTCCCGGGCGATGAAGTCGAAGACGGGTGGGGCCAGCACCAACAGCATTGCGGCCGTGATGATCGCGTTGAGCGCATACGTGTAGTTGCGCAGCTTGCGGAAGCTGGCGGCGTCCTCGACCAGCGCCGTGGAGGCGCTCATGATCATGATGACGGGAGCTTCCACGAGGATCGCGATGGCGAAGGCGACGCCCCAGGCCGCCAGGTTGTACTTGGGATCCGGCAGGCGCGCGATGACGGCGGCCAGGAAGGGGCCCTCCAGCGCCATCATCAACCACGTGAGGGCGAGCGGCACCCAGAAGATGAAGATCGATCGGGTGGAACGGCGCTGCATGAGTCTCCCGGTATCGAGGTGCGGGGGGAGTATACTCTCGGGGTGGGGGATTCGACAGCCGACAGCCGACAGCCGACAGCGGTTGCTCGACTGCCAGCTCACTACCCGTCGATCGATATTCGACGCTCGACTCTCTGGAGGTCGAGGCTCGAAAGTTGGGGGTCGAGCGACCGGCCGTCACTATGAGAATCGAGCGACGGCTGATGGCTGTCGACTGATCAAACACCCAGCGTTTGCCGTGGCCCGTGGCTCTTCGCTAGACTGTCACCGGTACCTACCGCAGGCGCACCGAGAGGGAGGTCCCGATGAAGATCTGGGAGTACAAGTTCCTGGACTCGATGGACATCGAGGAGGGCGATTTTCTGACCATCAAGAGTCGCGAGGCGATCGAAACCTACTTGAATGAGTTCGGCGAGCAGGGCTGGGAGATCATCAACCTGGATTTCGTGGAGATCGAGGGCCGAACCTCGTTCGTCGGAGTGGCGAAGCGCGAGAAAGAGTAGCGCCGTCAACCGCCGGCGTTCAACTCGACCTGCTCCAGCCCGGCGGCGATGAAGCTCCACTGCAGGGTCATCTGGTCGCGTACCGGCATCGCCAGTAGACCGCGCGCCCGTGCCTCGGCCGCGACCTTGAGTGCGTCGCCGCCGCTTTGCAACTTCGCTCTCCAGGCCTCGATCCGTGCCTTCCACTCTTCGGCGGCCGCGTCCGGCGGCCCGATCGCATCGCCGACTCCCGGCGTGACGAACAGCGGCATCTCCGATACCAGCGTCAGCGGGTCTCCGCCCAGCGAGCGGAGGAACTCCATGGAGCTGGGACGAAACAGGCCGGCCGTCTCTTCATCGCCCAACTCGAGGAAATGCTCGCGCATGTAGCGCGAGTCCGGCCGAGTGCAGAAGCCGCGGCCCAACCGAAAGAACCCCTTCTCGCCCTGCCGTTCCACGTCGTGCAGAACGTAGCCCAGCGCGTCGACCGCCGAGCGGCAGCGCGCTTTGAGCTGCTCGCAGCGGTCGCGCCAGGCCGCCTCGATCAGGAACCAGGGTCCCGCCGCGAAACCCATCCCGTGCAGCGACGCGTGCAGGCTGAACGGCCCGTTCGCCGTCCGCCACCAGTCGTAGGCGGCCCGGTTTTCGGGGCGGGCTCCTTTATCGTCCGGCCCTCGCGGGAAGCCGAACTCGATGTCGTCCCTGGGGAGTTCCCGGACCGCGCCCGAGAGGTACTCCCCGAGATCGTACGACGACGCTTCCTCGTGCTGCCAACGCCGGTTGCGCTCGGCGCCGTCGGGGTTGATGTGGGGGACGATCCACCACTCATATCTCTCCAGCAGCGGGTCATTTGAGGGCAGCGATAGGAGATAGGCGCTGAGGTGGCTCAGAAGCCTCGGGCCCACGGGCTCGTCGGCATGACAGCCGGCCAGCAGGCTAATACGCAGCGGGCCGCGTCCGAGCTTTAGTGCGCGGAGCGGGCGGCCTTCCCGTGAGCGGCCGATTTGCTCAAGGTCGTCGGCTGCCGGGTAGCGACTCGAGAGGATCGCGTCGAGAACCGTTTTGGGAAGTGCCATCAGATCGGGCTCCCAGTTAGTTGAGGCGCCGCTCAGCGAAGGGCGACGACGACTCCGAGTACGTCAAAGATAACGACAACGACAACGACAACGAGAAACGAGAATAGCCTACGCCTTCTCGCTTCTCGCTGTTGTTGTCACTGTCGTTGTCGTTATCGTTGTCGTTATCGAAACAGTCACGCAGTGATCCTTATAGCCTTGACCGGCTACTGTGCGCTCCCTAGCATGACCCTGTGCAAGATCCCAACGATGAGACGGTCCGGGCGCAGCGATTCCGCCGCTTTGTCGAGTACGCCGCCGACGCCTTCTTCCTGATCGACCCGGACGGCCGCTTGGCGGACGTGAACCAGGCAGCCTGCGACAGCCTCGGCTATTCGCGCGAAGAGCTGTTGGGGATGACCATTGCGGACATCGAGCTGGATGCGACCGACGAGCAGATTGCCGAGATGCTCGAGCAAATGGTGCCCGGCGTTCCGCAAACCCTCACCGGCGTCCACCGCCGCAAAGACGGCTCCAGCTTTCCGGTCGAGGTCCGCGTCGGCGCTTTCGAGGAGGGTGAGCGACAACTGCGCATAGCCCTCGCCCGTGATATCAGCGAGCGTGACGTGGTCGAGACGGCGCTGAGGGAGAGCGAGGAGCGCTACCGAGAGCTCTACGAAAACGCCC
>JBDHAL010000286.1:0-3933 GCA_039588075.1 Gemmatimonadota bacterium
GTCTTGATGGGGCCGGCGGAGATCGCGTTGACCCGGATGCCCTGCGGCCCCAGGTCGCTGGCGAGGTATCGGACGCTCGCCTCGAGCGCGGCTTTGGCCACGCCCATCACGTTGTACTGGGGCGCCACTTTCACCGATCCGTAATACGTCATTGTGAGGACGGAGCCGCCGTCCGTCATCAGCGGCTCGGCGGCGCGGGTCAGCGCCACCAGCGAGTAGGCGCTCACATCGAGGGCCAGCTTGAACCCCTCGCGGCTCGTGTCCACGAAGCGGCCGGTCAGGTCGTTGCGATCCGCGAAGGCTATGGAATGGACCAGGCAGTCGATGCTCCCGTAGACCTCCTTCACCCGCCGGAAGGTCCGCTCGATGGCGGCGTCGTCCGTGACGTCGCACTCCTCGATGAACTTGGCTCCGACGCTCTCGGCCAGCGGGCGCACCCGCTTCTCCAGCTGGGCCACCCCATAGCTAAAGCCCAACTCGCAGCCCTCGCGATGCAGGGCCTGCGCGATGCCCCACGCGATCGAGCGCTCGTTGGCGACACCGAATATCAAGGCCGTCTTGCCTTCAAACAGCCCCATTCATGGACCTCCCGCTGGGAGCTGGGTTCTGGGCGTTTATACCGGAAGCCCTAGAATGTATATGGGGGGACGGGCAGGCGGTAGGCGGGTGGCAGGTGAACCGTCGACCGCTTAACATTTACCGATTATCGGCCAGCTTAGTTGATCGGATCTGTATCGTTCGACAACGACAACGACAACGAGAAGCGAGAAAGATACGGACTGGAGTGCGAAGCGGCTTCTTTCTCGTTTCTCGTTGTCGTTGTCGTTGTCGACACAGTTTCCTACCGCTAACCGTCCGTTTCAGGAGGCTTCATGCAACAACGTTGCGAATGGGCGACCACAGACCTCTCCATCCCCTACCACGACGAAGAATGGGGCCAACCCGTCCACGACGACCGGCACCTGTTCGAGATGCTGATCCTCGAGGGCGCCCAGGCAGGTCTGAGCTGGGAGACGATCCTCAAGAAGCGCCAGAACTATCGAGCCGCCTTCGACAATTTCGACGCGGAGGCCATCGCCGCCTACGGCGACGACAAGGTCAAACTTCTACTGGCCAACCCCGGGATCGTGAGGAACAAGCTGAAGGTCGCGGCAACCATCAAGAACGCCCGGGCCTTCCTGGACGTACGGGCGGAGTTCGGAAGCTTCGATGCCTACATCTGGAGTTTCGTAGAAGGCGAGCCGAAGAAGAACGCCTGGCGCGCTCTGAAAGAAATGCCCGCGAAGACGCCGGAGTCGGAGGCGATGAGCAAGGACCTGTTGAAGCGCGGCTTCAAGTTCGTCGGGCCCACCATCTGTTACGCGTTCATGCAGGCGGTGGGCATGGTGAACGACCACACGGTCGACTGCTTCCGCTACGACCAGGTCGGCTGAGTCGCTCTACTCCTCGAGTCGGTACAGATCGATGCCCGCCACGCCCTCGATCTCGGGGTCGGTGCGCGCGACCAGCGCGGCCATCATATCCCCGCGGAACGCCAGCGCGGTCACCCGATCGGCCAACACCAACGTCTGCAGGTAGTCGCCCTCCGGTCCGAACACGTCCACTTCCGTCGCGTTCTCGCTCGTCCGCTCGGTGATCACCCAGAGCCGACCCGCCGCATCGAGACTGAAGGCGCCGGGTCCGAAGAAGGGGCGCGGCGCTTCCAGCGCTTCTTCCATCATCGGCTGCATGCCGGGAGGCGGCGGCCCGCGACGGTCCACCGCCCGGCCCAGTCGCGCGCGCTCCGCCGCTTTCTGTTCCTCCGACAGGTACTCGGGCTCCATCTGGCGGCGCCCGATGATCGCCTGCAACGTTCCCGCCGTATCGATCGCGACGATCCGGTACTCCATCGACTGGCCGGCCAGAATGAGGCCGTCGTCGTTCATCACGGCGGAGATGTAAGGTGGCGCGAAAGGATTGTCGGTCTCCGGGGCGCTGAGGCCCGAGCTCTCATCGAACAGCGAGAAAAACTCGCGCGCTTCGCCACTGGCGAAATCGATCGCGCCGACCGTCGGCTCGAACGAGGGCGCATCGCTCATCTTGAAGGCCATCCAAACGGCGACGACCTGGCCGTCGCGCCACGACAAGAGCCCCACGGGCAAACTCGGCACTCGAGCCGACTCGACGAAGGCGAGCTCGTCATCAAAGCGGCTGACGCGATTCGCCTTCATGTCACCGACGATCAGGCCGCCAGCGCCGTCGCTCAACAACATGAAAGCGCTCTCCAGCTCTCCCGGTCCGCCGCCACGTCCGGCGGCGCGCCGCTGCGATCCGTCTTCGAGACCCAGGGCCACAATTTGCTGATCGTCGCGATCCAGGACGGCGACGGTGGCGTCGTCGAGCCAGGTGAGTCCGACGGGGCGAAACTCGACCGTCTCGAGAGCGGGATGGCGGTCGACCGGTGTAACGCTGACGGTCTGAGCGTCGCCGCCGGCCGGTCGATCCCCGCTGCCGCCGCAATTGGGCAGCAACAGCAAGAGCAGACCGGCGCCAAGCAACCGCGAGGCGCGGCATTTCTTCACCGACATGGCTTTCTCCCTAGAACGTGAAGCGAAGGTTCTCGCCCTGCTTAGATCCGCGCCTTCGACCAAGGGTTGGAATGTCGAGCGTGGATCAGCATTCTACTGTATGCTGAGTACTCTCCTACTGTTGGCCGCAGGTGCGGCCGGCCTCGCGCAGCAGGCCACAGACTCCGTCTTGCCTGCCGGCGTCTTCGAGCGGTCGCTCCGACACGACGGCCGAACTCGCTACTACCTGGTCCACATACCGCCGGAGGTTGAGGGGCCGCTTCCAGTCGTGTTGAGCTTCCACGGCGGAGGCGGAAGCGCGGAGAATCACGAGCAGAACGTGTACTGGGACGCGCTGGCCGACGAAGAAGGGTTCATCGCCGTCTATCCCTTCGGGACGGGACCCTTCCGCCGGCGACTGCTCACCTGGAACGCGGAAGATTGCTGCGCCTACGCCCAGGAGAACGATGTGGACGATGTGGGATTCGTCAGGGCGTTATTGGATGACCTGGCCGGCGTCGCGAACGTCGATGAGTCGCGGGTATACGCTACGGGGTTCTCTAACGGCGGAATGTTTGCGTACCGACTCGCGGCGGAAGCGGCAGACATCATCGCCGCCGCCGCGCCGGTCGGCGGCGCTGTCCTCATCGATACTATCCGGACCACGCGCTCGGTGCCACTCATGCACATCCACAGCGTCGACGATCCGCGGGCGCTCTACGACGGAGGACTGGGGCCGCCGTTCCCGCTGACCAACCGAAGACAATTCTTCACGGCAGTCGACACCGTGCTGGCGCAGTGGCTCGACCACAACGGATGCCCGGGCGAGCCGGAGTCGCGGGTCCGACTCGAAGGTGCGGCCGGGTCGTTCGACGAAGGCATAACGGCCCGCAAGTACGTCTACGGGCCGTGCACCGGAGGTGCCGAAGTCGTCTTCTGGAAGCTGACCGGCGCCGGTCACGCCTGGCCAGGCGGCCGGCTCCACCGCCCACGATGGCTGGTCGGACGGCCGACGACGATCATCGATGCGAACCGCGAGATCTGGGAATTCTTCTCGCGCTTTACGCTGGAGAGCGGAGCGCGCTAGCGCCGGTAGCGCTCCAACCACTGCAGGCCGTCGTCATCAGTCCAGACGGCGTACAGCGTCCCGCTACCGAACCCGATGAAGCTCCGGCCCTCCGCCAGGACCACCTGCTTGACCCGTCGGCCCCGCGCGTCGAACACGTCGAAGGTCTCGGGCTCGCCGAACGCCACGTAGCGCTGCACCCAGGCTTCGCCTTCAGGCGTGACGTTCACCGCGCCCCGGGTGAACGGCGGCTTGTATTCGGGGAAGTCGATCCCGTCGATGTCCGGCTTCGGCAGGTTCATCGCTCGGCCGCCGCCACCA
>JBDHAL010000287.1:0-3931 GCA_039588075.1 Gemmatimonadota bacterium
GATCCCTTCCGCCAGTTTCCCGGGATGGACCAGGCCGGCGTTCCTGATAACCATCAGCGACAGGTAGCTGCCCGAGAACTGACCCAGAAAGCCGAGCACCGCGCTGATGCAGCCCCAAAAGAGGATCGCGTCCAGGCCGCGTGCCAGACGTTCCGGGTCCCGTACGCTCCGGGCGAACAGATCGATGGTCTTCTTCGCCGACAAGAGAAGCACCACGACGGCCAGCAAGGCGAGCAGGATCATGTAGGGCCCGCCGGCGATGAACAGACGGATCATCGCGGCGCCTCCAGCATCAGCGCCGCCTCGGCAAGCTCGATCCGCTTGACCTTGTTCATCAGCACGAACCAGAACAGCGCCGCCAGAATCGCCACCAGCAGGCTGAGAATCATCGTCGCCGTGCCGCCCACCAGCCAGCTCTCGAAGTAGATCCCGGCCTTTTCATGCTCCTCCGCAATACGCGCCATGGTGAGCTGCAACGTGAGTAAGTACCCGAAGACACCGTTGAACAGGGCGGCGCAGGTCAGCATCAGCAGCGTCGGAAGCCAGCGTCTCAATCCGCGAACGCGGTGGTCCTTCTTGATGTAGAGCTGGTACGCCTTGCCCAGGAAGATCCCGACCACGGCGATGCCGACCACGATCGCGGGCCAGACGAACACGCTCGCGTTGCGGAAAAACGTCGTGGAGGCCAGTGACCGGCCCGTCATCACGGCTACGAAGAGGAGGATCACGCCCAGCATCATTCTCTCCCACACCGTCTGGGCCTGGGCGGAGAAACGGTCCATCCAGCGCCGGAACGCCGAGCGGTGCAGACGGGCCAGCTCGCTCAGGGCGTCGTCCGAGGCGTCGAATCTCTCGGTGACCTTACGCTCGGCCTCGTCTTCGCCGAGGCCGCGTTGCCGGTAGGCGTCGAACAGGTCCTCGAGGTCGGCCGCCATTTCCAGCAGAACGCGCGACTTGATCGGTTGCGGCAGGTCCAGTCTCGCCGCCGTGCGCCGGAGTATCGCCGAGAAGCGATTCACGGTTTCATCTCGCCGACGATCTCGGAGAACCGCCCGAAGAACCGCCCCCAGGCGGCGAGCTGGCCGGCGAAGTAGCGCCGGCCCTTGGCAGTGAGGGAGTAGCTCTTGCGCCTCCTGCCCCGCTCCTCGTCGCTCCAGGCGCCGCGGATCAGACCGTCCTTCTCGAGCTTGTGCAGGATCGGATACAGGGTGCCGTGGTGGAAGCGGAAGAAGCCCTCGCTGCGCTCCTCCAGCTCGAGGGCGAGCTGGTAGCCGTGCTTTTTCCCGCCAGCCAGAATGGCCAGGATGAGCGCCTCGTTGCAGCTCTTGGTCAGGTTCTGGACTTCGAATGGCGCTTCGGACATCTACGTCTGCCGCGTGCTCCGGATACCTCGATCCTCATCATATCGTGGTTCTGCATATCGGCTTCCGCGGACGGGTCCCCGTACCGCTCATGGGACGGCTCTCCTAGGAATGCGACCGCGGCGCGCAGGCCGGCCGGCCTTCTCGGGTCGACTCGTGCCGATCGGACACATCGACGATCAAAATATCGTTGATCTATATATCGGTCTCCGATATAATACATCGAGAAGGGAGGTTGTCAAGTGCGAGTCGGTCATCGGCTTCGATCGGGCCTCCTGGCCCTAGCGCTGCCGGCTCTGGGCTGTTACCCGTCGGTCGCCCCGGCCGATCTGACCGACGGTGTGTGGTCGGGGACGGACGGCGATCAACAGCTCGTCTTCGAATTCACCACGAGCCACATCGGCGTGCACGCCCTGATCCACGTCCTGCGAGACGGGCGCAAGGTGACCGAGAAACGAGCCGAGAAAGTCGAGTTCGAGTCTCCCCGACTCGGGGTCTGGTGGGACGGCAGCCGGTTCTACCGCGGCAGCGTCGATTTCGGGCGACGTCGGATCGACGGCGAGATCACGGGCTCGGCAGGCGGCCTTCGCGAGCTGGGCCTGAAGCGGGTCGATCCGGTCACCGTTGCGGGCCTTCGCGCCCGGCCTCGGGCAGCGGCCGGTGAATCCTACGTGTGGACTCTGCCACCGGTCGTGCGCGACGGGTGGGCAACGGCCAGCCCCGAAGAGGTGGGACTCGAGCGGGCCCAGCTGGAGAGGACCGTCTCGGCGATCCTTGCGGGCGAGGCGGGAGAGATCCACTCCTTGCTGGTCGTGCGTGACGGGAAGCTCGTGCTCGAGGAGTACTTTCACGGGTACGTCCGAGACGACCTGCACGACGTAGCGTCGTGCACCAACAGCGTGGCTTCGTTGCTGATCGGAATCGCCGTCGACCAGGGTCGCATCGAGAGCCTCGCGGTCCCGGTGCTGGACTTCTTCCCGGAGTCGCGAAGGGCAGCGGCGCAGGGCTGGGATCGAGTCTCGCTCGAGCACGTTCTGACCATGACGACCGGAAGGCGCGAGCGCCAGCCACGCCCCATACGGGTCACGGAAGGAGGCGAAGCGCTCTTCGCGGACACCCTCTCCAAACGGCGGACCCACGATCCCGGAGCGTGGTGGCAGCCCAGCGACCGTAGCGTCAACCTCCTGTCCGGAGTTCTCTGGCGCGCCACGGGTCTCCACGCCGACGAGTTCGCCGCGACCTTTCTGTTCGAGCCATTGGGGGTCGAGGTGTTCGAGTGGAATCGCGGCGCGCAGGGCGACTTTCCCAGAATGCACGCCGGACTGCGGCTTCGGCCGCGGGACATGGCCAAGCTGGGTCAGCTCGTGCTCGAGGAGGGACGTTGGCAGGGCCGCCAGGTCGTGTCCGCGGAGTGGATCCGCGAGTCCACGAGCGAGCAACTGGATTTTCTGATAGGCGGGGATGAGCAGTACGGCTACCTGTGGTGGCTGCCTCCCCTTCCGGAATCGGCCGGCGGTGGCCGGGTGATCACCGCGTGGGGCCGCGGAAGCCAGTTCATCTACGTCTCGCCGAGCCTGGACACCGTGGTCATCCTTACGGGCGGCCATCAGTTCAACGACAAGACGTTTTTACCCTCGCGCGTTCTCTCCAGGTACCTCCTTCCGGCCTTCGAGAGATGAGCGACCGCCACACAAGACCCGAGGCCAATCCAGTGGTTTGACATGAGGTGAGGATCCGCCATGACACAAGACGCATCGGTAGCCATGCTCACGATCGCTGTCCTGACGATCGCAGCCTGCTCGAGCCCGCCTGATCCCGCCGCGGGGCAGTCGCTGACCGACGGGTACTGGCACGGTTCATTCGGCCCTTACGATTTCATCTACGAGCTGAGCCTCACCGACGGCGGCTTCGGCGGCGCCGTCCACATGATCGAGGACGGCAGGCAACTCACGGTGGGCTCCATCGCCGATGTGTCGCTCGATGGTTCAGCGATTGAGATGAGCGTGATCGCTTTCACACCCTACCGGGGGCAGGTCGATCTCGCCGCCGGCCGAATCACGGGCGGCCATCCCGACGCCCCGGGTTACCAGGAGCTGAACCTCACGAAGGTCGCGCCGGCCGATTGGCCGATGGTTCCATCCGGTGAGCCGGGGTACGCGTGGACCCGGCCGACGCGCGATGACGGCTGGAAGACGGGAGCGCCGGCTGAGGTCGGCATCGACCCGGCGGCGATCGATGACACGGTAGCCGCAATCCTCGCCGGCGAGGCGGGCGCGATGCACTCGTTGCTCGTGGTCCGCGACGGTACGCTGGTGGTCGAGGAGTACTTCCACGGATGGGACGCCGACGACCTGCACCGGATCGCCTCGTGCACCAAGAGCCTCTCATCGCTGTTGGTCGGGATCGCGATCGATCGGGGGAAGATCGATGGCGTCGACGTTCCGCTCCTCGATTTCTTCCCCGAGCGCGGCGCGGCGGCCGGCGAGGGCTGGCAGGCGATCCGTCTCGAGCACCTGCTGACGATGTCGATGGGCCTGGATTGGACGGCTCGCGAGGTCGACGCGTTCACT
>JBDHAL010000288.1:0-4780 GCA_039588075.1 Gemmatimonadota bacterium
AGAACTTCAACGACAAGCACGGTCACGACGTGGGCGACCAGGTGCTCAAGATGGTGGCTGGGCAGGTAGCGAAGGTTACGGGCGGCGGAAAGGCGTTCCGCTACGGCGGCGAGGAGGTCGTCGTCCTCTTCCCCGGCAAGAAGGTGGAACAAGTGCAGGACCACCTCGAGAATCTCAGGGGCACGATCGCCGGCCGCGTCTTCGTCATCCGAAGCTGGACCCGACCCAAGAAGAGGCCCGATAGGCCGAAGCCGACCGGCAAGCGCCAGACGCTGAAGATCACCGTCAGCATCGGCGCCGCCGATAACACCGACCCCCGCGAGATCGCCGACGACGTCGTCAAGGCCGCGGACACGGCGCTTTATGCCGCCAAGCAGGCGGGACGGAATCGGGTGCGGATTAGGGCCAAGCCTAAGATCTAGGTAACCGGTGACCGGTAATCGGTAACCGGTAACTGCGCTCCTTGCCGATCCCTTCCTACTCCTAATCGTACTCGTGATCGTACTCGTCCTCCTATTAGAGTACGAGTATGATCACGAGTAGGAGTAGGAGTAGGAGTAGGTGGTACAGAGCTCGAATCGAAGCGGGCATTCGGTGAATCGACGTATGGGCTGGACGAACGGTCTGGGCAGGCATGGCGGACCTGGCAGCCAGTGACCAGATTTTGGCATGGTGAGTTCCACGGCCGGATCCGGTGATTCCCGCCGCCGCGCCGCGGCCGGTACCCTTCTCAAGGTCACGCTCGCGTGGGTACCGTTCGGGGTCCTCTGGACGCTCTTCCTCGTCATCTACAGTGAGTTTCAGCTGACCGAGGCCCTTCTAGCCAGCCTGCGGAGCATGGGGGCCGCGGCGCTGCTCGGACTCGGAGTGTGGTGGTTTTCGGGGCGCTATCCGTGGCCGGACCGCCTGAAACTCTCCTTCTATTTCACCCACTTGCTGCTGGGCATCACGTATGCGGCCACGTGGCTGCTCGCCGCCTATACCTACGACTCGATATACCACGGCAGGGAGATCATCACGTTGATCCGGGAGTCGCCCGTTTTCGGCTGGCAGCTGATCATGGGGCTGTGGCTCTACGGGCTGGTCGCGGGCGTCTCGTACGCGGTTCGAATCCGCCGGCGGCTTCGCGAGCAGGAGCGGGTTGCCGCCCACGCCGAAGCGCTGGCCGTGAAGGCACAACTGCAGACGCTGCAGGCACAGCTCAATCCGCATTTCCTGTTCAACGCGCTCCATTCGCTCTCCACCCTGATCACCGACGAGCCGCGGACGGCCGAGCGTGCGGTCGAGCGGTTGGGCGAACTGTTGCGCTACGTGCTGGATGAGGAAGGTGACGATCTCGTCCCGCTGGCCGACGAGTGGGAATTCACGAAGCACTACCTCGACCTCGAGCGATTGCGGCTCAACTCGAGGCTCAAGGTCGAAACCCGCTTCGAGCCCGGAACGCTTTCCTGCCTGGTGCCGCCCTTCACGCTGCAACCGC
Organism: Gemmatimonadota bacterium; assembly: GCA_039588075.1. GTDB lineage: Bacteria > Gemmatimonadota > Gemmatimonadetes > Palauibacterales > KS3-K002 > JBDHAL01. Next base: position 1,481 of record JBDHAL010000288.1, read on the forward strand.
TGGTGGAAAACGCCGTGAAGTACGCCGTCGCTTCCAGACCGGAAGGCGGAAGAATCGAGATCGAAACGAATATAGATGAGGGCACACTGGCGATTTGTGTGCGCGACGACGGGCCGGGCGCCGACCTGGCCGATCAGTCCGTCGAGGGCGGCCTCGGACTCGGCATCCTCCGGCAACGCCTGCAGGCGTTGTACGAAGACTCTTCACTTCTCAGCATCGAGTCGCAGCCCGGCGCCGGATTCGCCGCGCGCGTCTTCGTACCACAGCGTGAAACATGAAATTCCGAGCCATCATCGCCGACGACGAGCCGCTCGCCAGGAAGAAGCTCCGCAACTTGTTGAGCGAGATCGATTGGATAGAGGTCGTGGAAGAGACCGCCGACGGACCGTCCACCGTGCGCGCCGTCGATGAACACCTGCCCGACCTCCTGTTCCTCGACATCCGCATGCCCGGCGCGACCGGCCTCGAGGTGCTTGAGCAAATCACCCACCAACCGCACGTGATCTTCACCACCGCCTACGACAAGTACGCGGTGACCGCCTTCGAGCTGCAGGCCCTCGACTACCTGCTCAAACCGTTCGGACCCGAACGTTTCGAGCAGGCCCTGGAACGGGCGCGCGAGACGCTGACGCGGCGCGTCGCCGGTGAGTTGTCACCCGTCGAGCGCATGCGGGACGCCCTCGCACCCGACGCTCCCGTCAAGCGCCTGTTCGTGCGCGAGCGCGGCAAGATTGTCCCCATCGCGGTAGACGGCATCGAGCGGCTGGAGGCCTGCGGCGACTACGTATCGATCCACATCGGCGGTAGGAAGTACCTCGTGTACGTCAGGATGAAGGACTTCGAAACGTTTCTCGACGCCCGACGCTTCATCCGCATCCATCGCTCCCACATCGTCAACCTCGAGCACGTGTCGTCCCTCACACCCTACGACGGAGCCCGCCTCGAGGTCAGCCTGCGCGACGGCACCAAAGTCATCGCCAGCCGCTCCGGCTCCAAAACGCTTAAGCAGCTCGTGATCTGACCTCCACCTGACCGCCACCTGATTTACTATACTCCCAGCTGACATCCGGCTGATCCCATCCCTCGCCACCTGATAGACCACCGATTCTCTACTGATTGATCCTTCCCACCTTGCCTTTGTCACGATGCCCCAACCGTCAGCAAGCGATAAGGAGATCTACGATGCAGGCAATAGAGCGCTGTTCCCTGGTTGCGGCCCTGCTGCTCGCGGTACCGCTCATGGCGTGCGACACGCCCCTGGAGCCCAGCAGCGTACTGCCTTCGGCCGTCGAAGAGCCGGCCGGCCCGACCACGGCCGACACGCCCGAGGTGAACACGGAAGCCGAGGACACCCAGGTCGACGTCTGCGACGAACAGGACCCCAAAGCTCAAAGGGAAGAACAAACCGGCGAAGTCTGCAAGAAGTAGGCTTTACCGGTTACCGGCTACCGATCCCACCGCCAACGCCCGGTCATTCGGCCGGGCCCTGCCGAGAGGCATGGCCCGGTCAGCGGCATGCTGTCTGATTACCTGTTCGGGATCGAGGCTCGAGACCCGCTCAGCTACGGCGCGGTGGCCTCGCTGGTCCTGTTGGTGTGCCTGGCGGCCAGCTACGCGCCGGCCCGCAGGGTCGCGCGGGTAACGCCGATTGAAGTGTTACGCGAGGAATGGTCGGCCGGTCTTTTTCTCGATTTGCCCTGACCACAGACTGACCACATATTGGTGCGTTCTCCACGCACAGTAGAAACGGGCCGTGAGGGGCGGTGGACCTTGACTACGAGGGTTCAACCGTGACCGCCAACCGAGTCCTCGATTCCGCAACCCGGCGGCAAGCGCCAGCTACCGGCCCGCCTCGATCTGCCTCCGTATCGATTCTTCATATCGACCGATTCGACGCAATGCCGATAAACATAGGTCGCCTAACGGGACTTCATGCCAACCGAACTGAAGGGAGGAACGCATGAACGCGAAGTACAGAACCTCATTCCTCGTCGTGGGCGCGCTGTTTGCCATCTGGGGCGTCTTCGGGCTCATCGACCTCGGGAACGTACCGTACGCCGGGTTCCTGACGGACGGCAACTACACCGTGACCCGTATCGACGCCGGTAGCCCGGCCGAGGCGGCGGGCCTGCAGGTCGGAGACTACATCACGGCCGTCAACGGCATCTCCGCCGAGGATACGAGGGCCCTCACCCGCATGGGCCGCGGCGAAATCGGGGAGACGCGGACGTTAGAGGTCGAGGAGCGCGCCGAGACCACGCTCGCCGCCGGGGAGGAAGGCGCGACGACGCGGGAGGTCGCCGTTACCCTCGCGCCCCAGCCGGGCCGGGATGTCGCGCTGGGATGGGCCGCGTTCATCATCGGCATGTGCTTCATCGGCTTCGGGCTGCTGACCTACGTGAAAGCCCCCGCGATGCTGCTGGCGATCACCGGCCTGTGCCTCGGCATAGCGTTTCTCGGTGGGCCCTACATCGGGTCGGCCGCACTGCGCACGATCGTCGGCGCCATGGTGACCGTGCTGGTCGTCCTCGGTTTCGCCACGCTTCTCCACTGCGTGCTGGAGTTTCCAAAGGTCAAGGCGATCCTTCAGAAGGAGCACATGATAAAGGTGCTGTACGCGCCGGCCGTTCTGATGGCGCTGCTCTTCCTCTGGCTCAACATCTTCCAGCCGAGAGGGACCAGCACCCTCAACGTGGTGGTCAACACGCTCGCCGGCATCTTCGTGGTCGCCTACTTCGGCCTGGCGCTCGCCGCTCTGATCCACAGCTACGTGAAGGCCACACCGCAAGAGCGATCCCAGTACGGCCTCAACGTCATGCTCGCCGGTGTGGCGATCGGCCTGGTGCCGGTCACGGTCGCTTCGCTGATCACGATCTTCGCGCCGCAGGTCGTTCTACCGGGAGTCGATTTCTACTTCCTGACCATGGTGCTGATCCCGATCACGATGGCAATGGCCATCATGAAGACGGCACCCGCGGCGCCCACAACCCCAACACCGACGCCAGCTCTTTAACTGGGTCGATCCTCCAACGCTGAGGCGCAACCGACGACGATGACCAAACGAGGCGAGCCGGCCTCCAAGGGGAGGCCGGCTCGCCATTTCTTTGCTCTTGAAAGGCAAAGATCAGTTGGTCGCGGGTGGCTCGTCCTTGAGGTACGTGTTGAACCAGTCGAGGATGCGTTCCATGTAATCGAGCTGGTGCTCACGCTCGAGCAACCCGTGCGGCTCGCGCGGATACAAGAGCAGGCCGCTGGGCACGCCCTTGATGCGGAGCGCGGTGTAGAGCTGGATCGACTGCT
>JBDHAL010000289.1:0-3873 GCA_039588075.1 Gemmatimonadota bacterium
CGCTCGCCGAGGAGCGCAGAGATGCGCGCCCGCCAGATCGTGTTCCGTCCGTTTAGGAAGGGTGTATCGAGATCCCTCAAGCCGTTGAAGATGCGCAGGGCCTCTTCGCGCTGCCCCCTGCGCGCTGCCAGCGTCCCCATCCTCCCCCTGTAGTAGACTGACTTCGGATAGTCGGTCGCAGGCTCCAACGAGGTCTTGGTGACGCGCCTGGACGAGACCACGTGGACCGTTGAGACGCAGGCGCCCCCAAATGACGTCGCTTTCTGTGCCGATGGAGTGCGCGGATTCCATATGCCGTTCAAAGTCACAGTTAGGCTTCAGTAAGAGGCAGAATGGCGCGGGTGACCGGGTTGAGACTCTGGGTTCCGAGGTACGAGGGCGTCTCATGACGCCTTCCCGCGAGCCTCCACCCGGTCATCCCTGCAACGTTTCTACATCTGCTACCTTCCGACGACGATCCCGAGTGAGAGAGCAAACTCCGGGCTGCTATGGTTCCTTTCGGAACCGATACGCCGATTGAAATCGCTTACGAGACGATAACCGACCGCAAGGCCGAGCGAGAACCTTCTGCTGAGCGATAGTTCCATGCCTAGCCCGGCACGCGAGCCCAGGGCCGCTTCCGAGTAAGATTCCACTCCGGTGTTCACCCCCGCTCGAACGTTCGATGCGAATCCGAAGTAGGGTCCGAGAGACGCGTATACGTACGGTCTCAGAGCGTCACCGATGGCGAGCCCCAGGGGTTTGTACTTCACCCCAAACAGCACGGGGATGACCGCTGCTGATTCTACGGAAGCGCCCGTGCCACTTGCGGACGTCGAAACATCCGCGTTCGCCACCCCAACGCTCAGATTGACGGCCCACTCGTTCGTAACCCAGTAGTTGTAGGCAATTGATCCGATGATCCCATTCACCTCGCTGGTCATCGCGACGCCGCCGACGGAAACCTCGCTAGCGGCGCTCAAGCCACTGAGAAGCCCCAGGCTGATTTCGATTTCGTGTTTGGCATGAGACGAGCTGGAATCGGATTCGCCTGTGGCCTGCGCGAGGGCGGTGATGGGCATGCCCATCACCACGATTGCTACCAGGGCTTTGAATGTAGACATTATGAGTCCTCCTTGTTTATCGAGCCCGGCGTAGAGGGCCCCTGATTCAAGAATTCAATCGCAAACTCGAGTTGTTGGTCTCTTCCGTTCATGAGATCTGCCTCTGTCTGCTCGACCCGGATGTCCGGGGGAACGCCGAGCCATTCCCAGGGCAATCCGTCGTATCGACGCGCGTCCCCTGTTGGGACTCTCATCTCTGCCCCGCTCGGCAGCTGGAATCTCCCCGGCGCGCTATCGTCGGCCGCGCCCGAGCCGCCTCCAGTGGTATCACCCACGGCGGTGACGTGCGGCACCTGTTTCATCATCTCGGCGAACGCTTCGGCGCCGCTGAAGCTTCGTCCATTGATGAGTAGCACCACGGGGTTCGTGTACTGGAAGGTTCCTCGCGGTTGAATGGGCGGCCACGGATAGAGCTCACCCAACACGTAGACCTCGATGGCATCGAGGGGTTGGGTAAGGAAGCGTCCGACAAACTCCCTGATAGTGTCGTGGTTTCCTCCAGGATTGTGCCGCACATCCACGATCAACGCTCGGGTGCTCCGCACGTAATTCAGCGCGGCGTCGAAATCGCGTGTTACTTCGTGCGGCATGAACTCGGCGATCCGGATGTAACCGATCCCGTCATCCCGAATAGCGTAGCCGATCAGTGAGTCTTGGTTGATGCGGATGCTGTCGGGATCGAGGTAGTTGAACAGTAGCTCGGCGCTCCAGACATCCATGTCGCGCCAGCTCCGGTGCCCTATATACGGCCAGATCGTCCCGTTGCTCGCCTCGAACCATCCCTCCTGCAAAGGGATCCGCGCCCCGCCGGGTGGCCTCAGCCCCGCATGCCCGTCCTTCAACTCGCCCAGCATCTCGAGCAAGACGACGTAGCTTTCGTCCCGATCAGCCAGTTCCGCGCGTGGGCGATAGGCCGTGTAGATAGCGGCCCAGTCGATTTGTTTGAACTCGAAGTAGGGGTAGACAGAATCCACCGCCGACCAGGCGACCTCGAAGTCGGCGACGCCGTTCGTGACGCCGGCGGGGTCGCTGCAGGCGAGCCCGACGCTGCCGAGGAGCAGCGCGGCGACCACCAGCCGGTCACGCATCGTTGTCCTTATATATTCCATCAGGTAATCCTCCGATTTGCTGGCCGTTTCGGGCCTGCCTAGCTTCAATGGGAAGTCTAGGCGGGCCGCGTCTCCTGACCGACACGCCGGCGTCACCTCCCGTGTTATGGTGGGATATGGACCTTTCCAGCCAACGAGTTACGAGGTTTCGGGCATTCGGAGCCGCCGACCTGAAAGGGCCGGCGGGCACGGATCCGCGGTCCGTGCTCGCCCGGCCCAAGCTGCTGGGTCTCCTGTCGTACCTGGCGGCGGCGACCCCTCGAGGCTTCCAGCGGCGCGATACCATCACCGGACTCCTCTGGGGTGAGCTGAGCCAGGAGCGGGCGCGGGGGGCGCTCCGACAGGCTCTATATCATCTGCGGCAGTTCCTCGGGGAGGGCGTGGTCGTGACGCGGGGTGACGAGGAAATCGGCCTGGACGCAGACCGATTCTGGAGCGATGTGGCGGCCTTCGAGGATGGGCTGGAGCGAGGGGCCCGGGAGGAGTCGCTGGATCTCTATCGGGGGGACCTGCTGCAGGGCTTCTACGTGTCCGGCGCCCCGGAGTTCGAGCACTGGCTGGACGAGCGACGCCGAGAATTACGGGAGCGGGCGCGCGTGGCCGTGTGGGAGTCGGCGCAGAGCGCCGAGGCCGAGGGGAACGCGACGGAGGCGGCTCGCTGGGCCCGACAGGCGCTGAGGCTGGCGCCTCTCGACGAGGAGCTGGTGCGGCAGGTCATCGAGCTGCTCGGCCGGTTGGGAGACCGGTCGGGGGCGGTGCGCGAGTACGAGGCGTTCGCGACGCGAATGGCCGAGGAGTTGGAGCTGGAGCCGGCGGCGGAGACTCGAGCGCTGATCGAAACCGTCCGATCGATCGCCGAAACAGCCGCGGGCGCACCGTCCCGGCACGCTTCAGAGTCGCCCTCTGAGATAACCGCCGCTGGCCCGGGAGGGCGGCTGCTCGACACCCGGGCGTTCCGTCTCGGCCTGCTCGCGGGCGCGGGCCTTATCATCGGCCTCGGCATCGTTTGGGCGTTCGGCACCCGGGGCACTGCTGTGCAGAGTTTGGACGCGCGACGCGTCGTGGTGGCCGTCTTCGAGAATCGGACGGGCGACCCGGACCTCGACCCTCTCGGCTACATGGCGGCGGATTGGGTAACGGAGGGACTCGATCAGATCGAGGTGGTCGATGTGGTGCCGAGCACCACCGGCCTCCAGCCGCGTCCCGATCTCAGCGGCTCCGGGGTCTCGGGTCCGGGTGACGTCCGGGCTCTGGCCGAGGCGACGGGTGCCCGCTCGGTGGTCACGGGCGCCTATTACCGCAGTGGCGATAGCATCGAATTCCAGGCACAGGTCGTCGACGCTCGAGACGGCGAGCTCTTGAGTGCGATTGCGCCGGTCGGTGGGTCCCTCGACGCTCCGGGCCCCGTCGTCGATACGTTGCGCCAGCGGGTGGTGGGAACGATAGCGACGCTGTTCGATTCGCGCGTCAGTCGCCCGGCAGCGGGAGCCCGACCTCCTTCGGTGGAGGCTTACCGGGTCTACCTCGAGGGCCATCGCGCCTTCCACCACTCTCCTGCGGAATTGCCGCAGGCGCTGAGGTTCTTCTATCAGGCAGTTGCACTGGACTCGAGCTTCCTCGATCCCCGCATCTACATCGTCTTCGCGCACGGCACCCGGGGC
>JBDHAL010000290.1:0-3819 GCA_039588075.1 Gemmatimonadota bacterium
AAAGGCGCACCTAACAATCGCGGGTGGCGGGACCTCAGAGTGTGGGCTTCCGTGCTGATGGCGATTCAGATCCTGATCTACCTGGCCTTCTGAACAATGCGGGAGACCCAGATGGACCACAAGAAGACCTTTGAACCGTTCATGATCCTCGGCGTGTTCTGGTCCGCGTTCGGCCTCGTCGTATTGGTGGCTACGTTCTTTGTTAGGGAAACACCACAGGTGCCCTTGCTGCGCGGTGTCGTCACCAATCTCATCGCGGGCTCGCTGCTGCTCGGGGTCGGGGTTGCCTCCGTCCTCAAGGGGCGGGCCAATCGTCGCAAGCAAGGTGCGGGACCCTGATCGACGCACGCGTCAGTGTGTCCCCAACCTTATCGAAGGAGCAGGCGGCGGCCAGCCTCTCCGCGCCATCGACGTCGTTCCCAGCCCGGCTCTGGAGCAAACCCATCCAACCGACGCGCGTCGAGCTCGTCTACCTTCCCTGCTACTTCTTCGACATCAAGGTGTCTCAGGACGACAGCACGCAGTGGGTTGGAGTTGCTGTCGATGCGGTCTTGGGAGCCACCGTGTTCTTCATCGGAGATACCCTCGTCAAGGAACAAGGGTGCGGCGGCGCAGCCTGTGACTTCGTTCAGAATGCGACGGTAGCACGAAAGACGGCAATGGAGGAGTACCGCTGGCTCATGCTCGAGCACGGGCTCCGCAACAAGCGCCTGGTGTCGATACAGGAGATCTCCGAGCCGGAGAGGGTCCACTACCCGTTCTGGGTCGCATATTTCAAGAAGCGAGGGTCTTACGACTTCAAGGCACTCGACGCCGTATCCGGTGAAGTCCAGGGCATCAAGATGCGGAAAGTGTTTCTCGCCGCCTTCCGCCAGATGACCCGGAACGACTGATCGCGAAGGTCCGACGTTTAGACGATCCACCAGAACCAACGCACGCCTCAGGATGAACGTCAAGTGCGGATTTCTCACCAAGCAGAAATGACCGGGTGGGGCTCGCGTTGAAGGCGCCCCACAGGGGGGCCTTCATACTGAGCGCCGCCAAGCGGCGCGAATCTCCACCCACGACCTGCGGATTAAAGTCCGCTGCTCTACCAACTGAGCTACCCGGTCTCAGACTACTTTTGTGGATTGTTTGTGGATTTACTCTTTCGTCTGGCCTCCAACGCCTTAGCTGCAACGATCCGTACCCCGTCCTCATGCTGCCGGTAAGTCTTCTCTAATAAGGAGGACTCTATGTTGCCGGTGATAGATCCAACGGCACTGGCGTCACCCCCGAACTCGTCCATCAACTCCGTTACGACCCGCCTCTTAACCCCGTGAAAGCCCCTCCCGGAGATATGCTCTACGCCCGCCAGCTTCTCAGCTTTTTTAAGCATAATCAGCAAAAGCGCTGGCGATCCTGAACCAAGAAGGTTGCTCGCCCGGGCTCGGCGCGCTTAGAATGAAAGAGAAGCTCGGGCCGGTTGGCGCCCGAGCACTTGAGCCGCATGCAATCGAACCCGGAATTCATAGAACTGCAGGAAGCGTTGGCGGGTCGCTACTCCATCGAGGAGGAGCTGGGCCGCGGCGGCATGGGTATCGTCTACCTGGCCCGCGAAGTAAGCCTCGACCGGCTGGTCGCGCTCAAGGTTCTCCCGCCACAACTGGCAGCTCAGCCCGCGGCACGCGAGCGATTCCTGCACGAAGCTCGCATCGCGGCCAAGCTGTCTCACCCCAACATCGTCCCCATCCATGCCGTCGACGAGGTGCGCGACTTCGTCTTCTTCGCCATGGCCTACATCGAGGGCGAGTCGCTGGGCGAGCGGATCCGCTCGCGCGGGCCGCGGCCGCCATCGGAAGTGGCGCGAGTCCTGCGCGAAGTCGCCTGGGCGCTGGCCCACGCCCACGGCCAGGGCGTGATCCATCGCGACATCAAGCCGGACAACATCCTGCTCGAGACCAGCTCCGGCCGTGCCCTGGTGGCCGACTTCGGGATCGCCAGCGTCGTGGAAGCGGCGCACGCCGATAGCACCGACACGGTATCGGGGACGGTCGAGTTCATGAGCCCGGAGCAGGCGCTGGGCAAACCGCTGGGACCGGCGTGCGACAGCTACTCGCTGGGAATCGTCGGCTTCTACGCGCTGAGCGGGCAGCTCCCCTTCCAGGGATCGACGAAGGCGGCGACCATCGCCCAGCACATCAGCGACCCGGCTCCACCGGTCGCCTCCGTCATTCGCGGTGCCCCCAGCAAGCTGTCGCGGGCGATCGATCGCTGCCTGGCCAAGCGGCCGGAGGAGCGGTTCGAGAACGCCCAGGAGCTGGCCGACGTGTTGGGCCAGTCGCTGGGCGTGCGCCGCGAGTTACCGGTGCCGCTGCGCGTCTTCATCAAGCGCGCCCGTCGCGTCGGCTTCGCCGGCGTGATTGCGGGCGCCGTGTTCCTGGCCGCCTTCGCCGGAGGCTTAGCGGCCGCGCTCGTTCCCAGTGGCCTACGCGCGCTGTTCGGCTGGGGCACCTTCGCTCTCGGAGTTACCGTCGCGCCCGCCGCATTCGTCTTCGCCAGGATCCGCGGGCTACTGAAGCTGGGATTCCAACATCGTGACCTGGCCGCCGCGCTCGAAGCCGACCTCGACCGGCACCAGGAGGAGTTGGCGTTCGAGCTGGCAGCGAAGTCGGCGCGCTACGTGAAGACCGTCGGCATCAGCTTCGCCGTCTCGCTCGCCGTCGTGGGCCTCTGGATCGTCGTCGAGAACTTTCCGCGCTTGCTGCCTCTTTCGACCAACGCCGGGTCCTTCTTTTCCGCTGTTGCCACCGTGGCGGCCGTCACGGCACTCTTGTCCGGCGGGCTGGGCACGGTGGCGATTAGCCGGGCGCTGCAACGCCGTGACGTCGACGGCAGGCTGCGCGCCTGGTTCTGGAAGACGTCAGTCGGACGCTGGATCTTTCGCGTCGCCGGGGCCGGCCTCAAGCGGCGGTCGGTGACCGGCTCGGCCACCTACCGGCCCACCGAGTTCGCCATCGGCCTCGAGGCCGACCGCCTGTTCGATGAGCTGCCGCGCCCCATCCGCAGGCAATTGGCCGGGCTGCCGGACGTGCTCCGCAAGCTGGAGGACGACGCCCAGCAGATGCGCGGCCGGGTGGAAGAGCTGAACGAGGTGCTGGCCCGAGTCCGCGTCGATCGACCGGCGGGTCAGTCGCTCAAGGAAGCCCCGGTGCCGGAAACCGAGGCCGAAGTCGCGCGACGCCAGGAGAAGTTGGAGCAGGATATTCTGTCGGCCCGCGACGCCACACAACAGCGGTTGGCCGACGCCGTCGCGGCATTGGAGACTGTCCGGCTCGGCCTGCTCCGCATGCAGGCCGGCTCCGCCACCGTCGAGAGTATGACGGGCGACCTCGCAGCCGCGCGAGAAGTCGCGGCCGAGTCCGATCGACTGCTGCAGGCTCAGCAGGACGTGGAGCAACTACTGCACGCGAAAGATGACTAGGTGACCGACGACATCGCGGGCCCGGAGGCGCACCCGGCTCAGCGGTCGGACTCGACCAGGAACAGCCCCGTCCACTCGCCGTGATGCCAGGTGATCCCGCCGATCACCGTCCCGTTCTCGGCGAGGAACAGACGGTAGCGGTCGAGCCCGAGGATCGTGTTCGGATCGTCTTTCTCGTACCCCTCCATGAGGAGGACGCCGGATGCCGGGTCGAACGTGCCTCCGACATACTCGATCCCCGTGAGACCGATCTTCGATTTCTCCTCTTTCCGCGGCGATTGCTCGAGCGTCCAGGTGATCTGCCCCTGCACGCCGTCATCGGCCCCCATCTCGAGGCGCATCACGGCCGAGTAGAA
>JBDHAL010000291.1:0-4853 GCA_039588075.1 Gemmatimonadota bacterium
TCATCTGCTCCAGCTGCTGCCACATCAGCGCCCGGTCCTCGCCGGCCATGGCGCCCTCGGGATACGTGGCCAGGCGGTGCCAGACGCCATCGACCACCATGCTGTCGAGATCGAAGCGGCCGATGAACGTCGGCATGTCGACGAGCTCGTGGAAGTCGGCCGCCGTGTAGACGCCGGGCGTCTCGGACGCCGTCATCCCGTTGACGACGAGCCAATCGGGCTCGGTGTGAAACGCGATGCGCGATGGGAACTCGAGACTCTGTCCCTCCGGATAGAAGAACACGTTGGTCCCGTTGAAATAGGCAAAATCGGGCCTCGACCCTGCCATGCCGGTGTCGAGCGTGTCGGCGCGGTAATCGAAGCTCACGGTCACCTGCTGCGCCCGCTCCGGGAAGACCCGCCAGGTGTCGAAGTCGGTCTTGTCCCAGTCGATCGGCTGACCGGCGGCAGCTGCCGAGAAGTTCGTGATGTACCGGGCGAAATTGTCGAGCTCGTAGGAGCCCGGGGTCCAGGCCGGTAGCGACAGGCTGACCGCCCCGTCGCCCTGTGTTCGGAACGACATTTCGACGTGGATGAAACGGTTCTGGGCCGTCCGCTCCGTGTAAGTGACGTCGTACTGGATGTCGGATACTGGCGCCGACCGCTGGGTCCACTCGGCGGACTGGGCGAATGCGAGTCCTGGCGCCACCGAGGCCAAAACCAGCAAAGTCCAGGCGCGGCTTAACGATCTGACTGTCATGCTATCTCTCCGTTCTGGCAGTGGTTGTAGATCCCACCCTCCGCGGTTCTTGAGGGTAAGTTTCGGGCCCTGAGGCTCTCGTGGGCGAGACTTTCCTGTGTGGGGCACAACTCTTGGACACGGAAGCGACCCAGATGGTTGTGTGGCGGAGGCCTGGGACAGGTGCTGCTTGGGGTGATTCGGTTGCGCTGTTACGCTGCTACGACTTTACCAGCTCGTAGAGTCGAACCCGCTCGACCCCCACCTCGTCACGATGCGATCCGAGAAGGAAATCCGGGCCGATCTGGAGGGGTCGAACTCCAAGCGGCGTAGTCAGCGTACCGAGCCAGCGGCCGTCCGGGTTGAAGACTTCCCAGGTACGCCGCGCGTCCCAAGGCAGGCGGTAGTGCTCGACCCAGAGATTGCCCACGTCATCGACGAGCAGCCCCCGGAAGGACGGCACGAGCTCCGGGATCGGTAAATCCTGTTCGAAGAAGTGGGCATAGGCCCGGCGTCGATCCGGGTCGGGGATGTCGTCGAGGGACTCGGTCTTGTAGCGGTCGTAGATATCGGCGGTCCGGCGCCGGCCCGCCTCGGGCCAACGAAACAAGGAGTTGATCGTTCCATCCAATCGCCGGCGCTGGATTTCGTAGCGGGTCGGCCGTTGCTGTTGTAGCGGAAGTACTCCCTCGTACCCTCGATGATCTGTCCCGTGGCGCCGACAAGGCGCCCGCCGCCGCCGACGGCGAGCCACGTACCGTCCGCGAACCCGCCGATGACGTTGGGCGGGCTTCGACCGGACAGTGCCTCGACGCGCGTCGAGCCTATGTATTCTCCGTTTACCTGGAAGAAATTGACTCTCGAGTTGCCGGGGTCCGTCACCACCAGGCCCCTGCGGCCCGAGTCCCAGACTCGCATCGACGAGAACTCGCCGAACTCGCCCGGCCCTTGTCCGTGACGGCCGGCGCTGTACAAGAAACGGCCTTCAAGGTCGAAGAAGCGAAGCTCACCGGAGCCGGCGTTGCTCACGACGATTCGGCCGTCGGCCAGCCGCACGGCGTCGGACACCCGGAACAGCTGGTAGGGCTCCTCGCCCTCCTCGACCCCGATTTCCAGGGCCGGCTCGTCGGCGACGCGCCACTCGTCGCCCTCCCCCCACGCAGGTACCTGGTTTTCGACGATGCGAACGTCGGAGCTGTCCCGGACGGTCCATGGCTCGGCCTCGCGGGACTCGGACCTGCAGCCCGTTGAGCACACGACGAAAGTGAGTGCAGGCAACGCGACATGCCAACTATGCCGTCGAATCATTTCCCCAACTTTCGAATAGCTAGTTCGGTTGCTCGGGCGAAAGTCGTTCGAGTACGCGCCGGTTCGCCGCCGGAAAAGCATAGCGGTCCAGGTCCTCGGGTTTCACCCACGCATACTCCTGGCAGCCCAGCGGTTCGGGCGTCCCGGTTCGATAGCGGCAGTGATACGCGTGAAGCGTGATCGCGAAATGGCTGTACGCGTGATCGACGGCCGCGATCTTCGCGCCCGCCTCCACCTCGATTCCCAATTCCTCGCCGACCTCGCGAACGACCGCCGCCTCCAGCGTCTCGTCCGCTCGGCGCTTACCGCCTGGGAATTCCCACAAGCCGCCCAGCAGCCCTTCCGGCCGACGCTTGGCGATCAGGATTTCGTCGTCGCGCCACACGACGCCGACGGCGATTTCGTAGTGCGGTCGCTTCCGCGCCGGCCTCCGGCTGGGTCGCAGCTCGACCGTTCCCCGCGCCCGCGCCAAACAGGCGCCTTCTACAGGGCACTCGCTGCAAAGCGGCGAGCGGGGCGTGCAGATGATCGATCCCAGGTCCATCAGCGCCTGGTTGGCATCGCCGGGCCGCTCCTCGACCAACGCCGCGCCGGCCTCGCGTAAGCGTGACGGACTCGGATCTGCGATGTCGTGAAGGCGGCTCACGACCCTCCGCACGTTGCCGTCGACGGCCAGTACCGGTTCCCCGAAAACGATGCTGAGCAGCGCGGCGGCCACGTAGGGACCGATCCCGGGTAGCGCTCTCAGGCTCCGTTCGTCGCCGGGCAGGTTTCCTCCGTGCTGCGTTGCGACGATGCCTGCCGCGTTGTGCAGGTTGCGGGCCCGCGCGTAGTAGCCGAGCCCTTCCCACAGCTTTAACACTTCATCCAGGTCGGCCGCTGCCAGCGATTCGATGTCGGGGAATCGGTCCAGGAACCGCCGGTAGTAGGGAACGACCGTCTCGACCTGCGTTTGGATCAGCATCACTTCGGCGATCCAAACACGGTAGGCATCGGTGGTCGAGCGCCACGGAAGATCGCGCCGGTTCCCGTCGTACCACTCGAGCAGCCGTCGCCGGACCTCCCTCGGTCCTGCCCTCACGGCCATCCTTCCTGTACACCGTTTGGGGAATTCTCGAATGTTGACTCCGGGATTACGGAGTTATGGAGTTTGGAAGTCAGAAGCGCCGCGGGCACACCCTGTGCGCCCCGATAATCCCACTTCCAAACTCCCCTATTCCATAATCCCGGAGTCAACATTCGAGAATTCCCCAGGCCGTGTTCAGTGTTCGGTGTACGGTGTTCGACATCGAGGTAGAGTAAGCGGCTATCCCGGGTAGTCCAGTTCGGCCCGGTAGACAGTGCGGGCCGGACCCTCGAGCTCGAGCAGGGTGAAGCTGCCGTCGTCGCGGCGCTCGAAGCGGATCGTCAAAACGTCACCGCTGCGGGTCTCCACTGCCACCGGCGACTCGACCTGGCCGGCGGCGCAGAGGGCAACCGCGGACGACATGGAGCCGGATCCGCAGGCCAGCGTCTCCGCTTCGACCCCCCGCTCGTAGGAGCGGATGCGAATGCTGTGAGCGTCGACGACTTCGACCAGGTGCACGTTGGCTCCGTCGTCGCCGAATTCGGGCGCGTAACGCAAAGGCCGGCACTCGGGCTCGATCGGCCCGTCGGGCTGCGCATCGACCTGAATCACGAAGTGCGGATTTCCGATCTCGACATAGTGGCCGGATCGCGCGCCGCCGGCGGCCGCAACGCTGGTGTCGAGCCTGAGAGTTGGCTCGGCGCTATAGCGAAGTGATACGGTCCCTCCATCGACGCGCGCCGCTATGTGGCCGCCCTCGGTGTCGATGACCATCTCTTCTTGGGTCAGGCCCTCCTCCAAGGCGAAGCGTGCCGCGCAACGCGTGCCGTTGCCGCACGTCGCCACCTCTTCCCCGTCCGGATTCCAGAAACGGACCCGCACGTCGGCGCCGCATGCCTGGACCGACTCCACCAAGATGAGCCCGTCGGCGCCCACCGACCGGCGGCGGCCGCACAGCTCGCGGGCGGCTCGGCCCAGGTCGGGCACCCCGTCGAGCTTCGAGCGGTTCAGCAATATGAAATCGTTGCCGGCGCCTTCCATCTTGCAGAAGGCCAGGCGGTAACTCTCCAGGTCGGGCATCGGACGCGTTGCTAAGTGTCGATCTCCTCTTCTTCCTCGATCTCCGCTTCGACGACGGCCGCTTCGCCGACCGCCCAATCTTCTTCGAGGGGCGCATCGATTGCGGGCAGGTCATCGGGGGGCACCTCGCCCTTCCCCTGTCTCCTGGCCTGGGCGCGTCGGAGGGCGGCGAAGTATACCGCGGTCCCGGCGCCGATGAGCAGCCCGGCCAGCAGCGGAATCAAGACCAGCAAGGACACGCTCGCCTGGAATTCCCAAAAGAGGAAGTCAACTGGAACCAGGTTCAGGCCGTTCTGCAAAGCGAAGAAGATGATGGCCGCAGTGAGAGAGACCATCGCGAACGCTTGAATCCTCTTCTTCATCGAGTCCCCCGCTGGTGGACGATTTGGCTTTCAGGACTGCGATAAGCTAACTTGGTCCAACGCTCAGCAAAAGAACTCTTGCGATTAGCCGTCATGCGATTCACCTCGTATACCAAGTACACCGGTCATCTACTGGAATCGATCAACCTCCAGGGGTTGCTCGATCAACTCGCCGACTTCCTCCTGCAGAGCGGCTTCGCCGGCGGCCCCTATTACCACCCATTCTGGGGTGAGTTCGGCAGCGACGAGCCACAGAACGATCTCGATGCGCTCAAGGAGGCGATCCTCCAGAAATTACTCGAGATGGGAGAAGTGACTC
>JBDHAL010000292.1:0-3639 GCA_039588075.1 Gemmatimonadota bacterium
CCCAATCATGTTCCCCGTAACCAGCGCCGTGCTCCGCCAGAGCCCCAAAGGTCTCTCACTGGTCAACGCAGCACCTCCTCCCCTTCCAATTTCCAAACTCCCCTATTCCGTAATCCCCTAATCACATTCCCCAAGTCCGAAAGGAATGTCGAATGTCGATTCCAACATCGAGCGTCGAAACTCGACACTCCATCACCCACCCGCGTAAAGATCGATGATCCTCTCAATCGCCCGACTACAAACCCGACAAAACCCCACTTCGTCCCGAGTAAACATGATGCAATCAATCTCCGACCGATAAAGCCCCACCGGCTCGTACGACGCCCCCTCGAACGCTCCCACCTTCCCCGAGTACTCCATCGACCCCAGCAGCTCCGTCTCGATCCCCCGCTGCTCCGTGAACAGCGAGTCGAACGCCGCCTCCGGCGCCTGCGTCTCGATCAAGTGCACCCGTCTCTCCAAAATCCCCCGTGCATGCTCTTCGTACTCCGCCTTCCCCCACGGCGTCGGCAGCGGCGTCCCCGGCTCCAACAGGTCGCCCCACTTCAAATTCTCCGGGTCGCGCAGCGCCGTCACGTTGGGCTCCCACGGCTCCTGTAGTTGCGCGCCCGTCGACTCGTAGGCCACCGGCGACGTGTAGTACTCGTCCGCCAGCGACGCGAAGTGGTGCCCGAACTCGTGCACGAAGATGTAGTCAGAGAACTCCGAGTCCACCGCCGACGTCGCCTGGAAGTTGTAGATACCGCCGCCCCCATACTGCGCCTCGTTCACCAGGATCTCCACGAACTCGTACGGCGCCGCAGACAGCACGTCCCGCAGCCTGGCGTTGTCGTACGTCAGCACGTAACGCTCCGAATCGAAGATGCTGTACTGCGTCGACACCGGGTTCCGACGGTACTTGCCGCCGTGCGGCCGGCTCACCCCCGACTCCGCCGCCGGCATGTCGATCGCCCGCACATTGAAGTCAGACTTGCGACTCTTGAACGGCTCCGTGTCGAACAGCTTGTCTACCAACCGGCGCGCGTCGGCGTGAAACTTGTCCATCTCCTCCGCCGTGTAACCCTCGCCCAGCACCACCAGATCGACTTTCTCGCTCGGCGGCCCGTTCTCGAACAGCGTCCACACGTCGCCGATCGGCACCAGCGCCGCCGGGTTCACCGCGCGCGAGGACGGTTCCACCTTGGTGCGCCAG
Source organism: Gemmatimonadota bacterium (assembly GCA_039588075.1). Taxonomy (GTDB): domain Bacteria; phylum Gemmatimonadota; class Gemmatimonadetes; order Palauibacterales; family KS3-K002; genus JBDHAL01. The sequence goes on from JBDHAL010000292.1 coordinate 1,193, forward strand.
ATCTCGTCGAACGCGTCGTCCTCACCGCGCTTCTTCAACACGACCCACACCGCTTCCTTCGGCCATGGAAAACGCAGCGACTCGTGGAACGTTCGCATTTGCTCCTTCGCCTCGCCCGTCGTTTCCCACTCGCCGTAGATCGAAGAGAACCCCCGCGAGTACAGCAGCTCTTCCGTGTCCGGCTCGCGCACCTCGAAGAAGTACTTCCCGAGGTTCGTATCGTCGATCAGTTTCGTACGGCTCCCCGCCCATTCGCCGTCAAACAAGACACGGTCGAGGCTCACGAACTCGTGGGTCGCGTCGCCCGTGTGATAGTAGTCGACGCGCATCGTTCGGTTCTCGAACAGAAGATCGAAGGTCGGCCCCTGCCGGTCCTCCGCCAACCACGCGAACCCGATCAGCGCCGCCAGCAGCGGCAACGCCGTCAGCAACGAACGAATCAGTCGGCCTGTCATGTTGTTTCTCTCCCGGATTTGAGCCACGCCAACGCCTGCGCCATCCCCCTCATGTGGTCCGCCGAAGCGGGTGTCCCACGCTTCCGATTGTCCAGCAGGATCCCGAACCCGGGCCGGTGATCGGGATCGGCCAGGAAACTCTCGAAGCACGCCCGCTCCTCCGCGAGCGTGATCTCCCCCAACACAGTGGCGCGGACGATTCCCAGGTCGGTGTCGATCTCGTAACTGGCCGGCATCTGGCTAAGCTACGCTTTCCCTCCCCACAGGCCAACGGCGCGCGCCCGGCGGCGCACGCCGCCGGGCGCCGGATCCCAGCATACGGAATTGTTGAATGGAGAAGCGCGTCTCTACGGTGCCCCAGGCTGGCAGATCGCCTCGGCGTCGGCCTGCCACTGCTCCCCGACTTCAGAGAGCGACATCTCGAGAACCCGTTCGAAAGCGGTGGCCGTTCGATCGGCAGCCGCCCCCTCTTCTTCGGCGAGCGTGATGTAAGTCGCCCGGAATCGCTCGACCCCGTAGCTGTCGATCAGGAACTTCACCACGGAAGCGGACTGGGGATAGGAAACGGAGGCACGCGACTCGGGTGTCCCGATCTCTTCGAGAGCACTGAGCTCGGCGAAGCTGAACGCGGTTCCATCTCTCAAGAAGCCGCAGACTGCTTCATCCACCGACAGCCCCGGAGAACCGACATACTCGAGCGCGTCGGCTCCCAGTCGCTCCGAGACATAGACGGCGAAGCCCTCGTCGAACATCGCCGGCACGTAACCCACCTGGTACGCGACGACGTGGGCCAGCTCGTGGTAGGGGTCCAGCTGGATCTCGTCGTTGTAGATCTCGACGATCATCGTCCCGGTGGCAAACCCGGCGCCGATGTGGCCGGTCTGGCTCGTCTTGGTAGCGGAGTCGGGGTAGAACACCAGCAGGACTTGTTCCGGCGCATCGACATCCAGGAGCACTCTTATGGAGTCGATGGCTGCCAGTCGTTCTTGGGCGATCTCATCCATCCGCCCCGCGGCCAATGACCCCTTCAAGGCATAAATGTCGAGAGCCCCCCTCCGCACGTGCTCGAAGTACCGGTCGATGTCGAGCGCGGCCGGATTGTCCTCTCCCACCTGGTAACGCCGCTCGAAGGACACGGAGTCCTGAACGAAGTTACCTTCCGCCGACTGGTGGCCGGGTCCCAACCGAACCCGTAACTGAGCCTCGGGGCTCATGCGCCTGAAGTTGTACGACTCCTCGACGCTGCGCGTCTCGCCCGCAGCCAGCCTGTACCCGAACTGGCCCTGCCAGTTGCTGCGCAACCACATTCCCGGCATCGCACGCAGATCCAGAACGGCGACGAGGGCCGTGTCACCCGGGTTGGTGATAGTTGCCCGGAACGTGTTGGGGCCGATGGTTTGCTCGCCGAGCTCGATATCGCTGATCTCCAAACCCGGTTGACCCTGTGCGCCCAGCGGGGGGCTGCAAGCCACGATCAGTAACGCCCAGCCAATGGCTTTTGTATTCATCTCTTCCCCTGCCTCAACCGTCCTTCACGATGCTGCTCAACACACCGAGCGTTGCCACCGCGAGCACCGCGCTGCCGTAGTAGGCGCCGGACAGCCCGCGAAGCTGCAGCATCGCGGCGGCGACCAGCGGCCCCAGCGTCTGGCCGAGGCGTAGTACCATCGCGTTCACCGACATGAATCCGGCACGGTACTCGGCCGGCGCGAGTCCCGTTAGCAGCGTGAGGATGCTAGGGATGCTGATCCCGTTCGCCACACCGAACAGCACGATGGGAACCAGCAGCACCAAGAGGTTCGGAGCAAGAGGGACGACCACCATCGTGAGCGCATAGAGCAGAAAGCCCGCGAAGATCAACTTCCTCGGCGAGTAGCGCCGCGCCAGCCGACCCAGCCGGAAAGACGTAATCGCCGTCGCCACCGACGTGGCCGAGAACAGAAGCCCGATGACCACCGGCGACGCGCTGAACGAGCGCTCCACCAGAAACGG
>JBDHAL010000292.1:3713-8017 GCA_039588075.1 Gemmatimonadota bacterium
TAAGAAAAGACCTAGCGCCTGCGGGTTCCGGACGGCGATCCACGTGTTCCGCAGGTAATCGCCCAGCGTCAGGTTGACCGGCGGCTCCGGGTTCTTCAACCGCCACAACACCAGCAGCGCCACCGGGACCGCGAGTACGGGAAGGAAGAACGGGTAGAACCACCCGAGCAGCGCCAGAAAGCCGCCGATCGCCGGGTAGAGCGCCGTGCCGATGCTCAGCACGCTGGCGTTGTAACCCATCACCGTGGCGCGCCGCCAACCCGAATAGAGATCGCCGACGATCGTTATGTTGAGCGCGCCGAGCGCCGCCGCCCCCATCCCCTGAAACAGCCGCATCCACAAGATCAGGTGGAAGTCGCGGGCAAAGCCGCAGGCCGTGCCCGCAACCGCGAAAAGCAACAGCGACGGGAAGAGCACGCGCTTGCGTCCGAAGCGGTCGCCCATCACGCCGAGGATCGGCGTCAGCGCCGCGCCCGGCAGCGTGAAGACGGCCACCAGCAACCCCACCTGGCCCGGTGTGAGGTTGAGCGCTCGAGCGATCTGAGGGAACGCCGGCGTGATGCTGGATACGCCCAACACCGCCATCAGCGTGACACCGAAGATGACGTGCAGGTTGGGATCTCTTAGGAGGAGCGCCTCGCTGGTCCCCGACGGCGCTACACCTTCACGATCAGGCATGCGGAAGCTTAGTCGTTCTCGCCTCCGCCCGACAGCCTGAGTGCCGGCTCGGTTAACGCTCGCGCCGCTCCACTACTGGTAAGACAGAGATGCGTTCACGATAGATGTAGAAGGGGGACCTAACGAATGACCACGCCCGCGTAGGCGACCACGTTTCCATCGTCGCCCGTCACCCAACCGCTATGCCGGTAGTCGACAACCTCCGCCGCGGTCGAGCCGAGTAGACGCGCGGCTTCAACTGCCACGGCGGCCGGCGCCCGGCCACACATCGTGATGCCTTCCCGCTCGCAGACGGCGACGATGGCCGACAGCGCCAACTTGTCCTTCTCCGCAGCACGGCTGGCGCTCTGGAAGTGCGTCATGTCCGACGACGCCACGATCGTCACCGCTTCCGGCCACTCGGCAACCAACCCTGCGATGGCTTCCGCCAGCTCCCTGCAGCGATCCCAGTCGTCCCAGGCGAGGACGATGGGAACGATCGCGCTGTTGGGCGCCAGTTTCGCGACGAACGGCAGCTCGATTTCCACCGCGTGCTCCCGCTTGTGCGCCAGCGGATCGTGGGCGACGAGGGGGCAGCGGGCTTCCAGCTCCGCCGCGAACTCCGTCGCCACGGGCACCTCGCCCAGCGGCGTCTCGAACGCGCCTCGCGCCCACAGGCTGGCGCCTCCCTCGGCGCCCAGCAGTCCGCTGTGATTCGGCGCCAAGATCACGACAACCGGAGCAAGCTCGACTCGCTTGAAGACCTCGGCCGCGCAACGGCCGGAATAGACCAGGCCGGCGTGGGGAGCGATGACCGCTCGGGCCGGTCCGGCCTCCGCCTCGACGTCGGCTAGGAAGCTCTCCACGAACTCGTTCAGGTCACTGGCGTTCGCCGGATAGAAAGCCCCGGCCACCGCGGGTGGGCGTCGGTTTGCAGTGTTCATCTTTGGTTACCTCGAGGTCCGGCTGAAACGAAGACAGCCCCTGTCGCTCAACCCAATTTGCACCCTAGGTGCACGATCCGTAAACTTCGGGTGGGCCAACCATCGACAATCCGCTAACCATATGTTTCCACGTTCCCCGTAACGTGGCAATACCAGAGGAGTTAGCGTTGGAAACGGATCTCGATAGCCGGATTCGCGGCCTCAAGTGCATGATCGGCAATACGCCGCTGCTCGCCATCGACGTCGAGTTCCGCGGCCGCAAGCGCATCGTCTACGCCAAGGCCGAGAACCTCAACATGACCGGCAGCATCAAGGACCGGATGGCGCTGCATATCCTGCAGCAGGGAGCGTCCAAGGGCGCCCTGGCGCCGGGCTACTCCATCGTCGAGGCGACCAGCGGCAACACCGGAATATCGTTTTCCGCCATCGGCCGGGCGCTGGGCCACCCCGTGGTCATCTTCATGCCCGACTGGATGAGCGCCGAGCGTATCAACTTGATCGGCAGCCTCGGCGCCGAGATCAACCTGGTCAGCCATGAAGACGGCGGCTTCCTCGGCAGCATCAGCCAGGCCGAGGAGCTGGCGGCGGCATCGGGCAGCACCTTCCTGCCCCGCCAGTTCTCCAACGAAGACAACAGCGCGGCCCATTACATGACAACGGGCCCGGAGATCTGGTGGCAACTCAGGTTTCGCACCATGCTGCCCGACGCTTTCGTCGCCGGCGTGGGGACCGGCGGAACAATCATGGGAGCCGGCCGCTACCTGCGCGAGCGCCACCCGGATGTAAAGCTGTATCCTCTGGAGCCATCCAACTCGCCCACCCTCTCCACCGGCCACAAGGTTGGCAAACACCGCATCCAGGGGATCTCCGACGAGTTCATCCCGCCCATCGTCGACCTGGATTTTCTCGACGACGTGATCGACGTGGACGACGGCGATGCGATTCTGATGGCTCAGAAGCTGGCAGGCGAACTGGGCCTCGGCGTCGGGATCTCGTCGGGCGCCAACTTCCTCGGCGCTCTCAAGGTGCAGGACGACCTGGGCGATGACGCTACCGTCATCACCATCTTCCCCGACTCGAACAAGAAATACATCAGCACCGACTTGATGCAGAAAGAGCCGCTCAGGGATGGCTTTCTGACCCCGGATATCCGGCTCGTCGGCTTCCGCGCCTTGAAACGCGTCTGCCACACCTGCTGCGACCCCGCGGAATGTCTCGAGGGGATGCCCCCCGACTTCGTCGCGGCGGAGGACGCGATGCCCCAGTGCCCGCGGCGCGCCGGCGCCCCCGTCCTCTGATCGCCCGCTTCCTCACCCGCGAAGCGCCCGGCGCACCATCCGCCATCGGAAGGATTACTGACTCCTGATTACCGGTTACCAGTTACCCGTCGTCACGGTTCTCCGCTCGGCTACCCATAGATCGAGATTGGACGCCGCCTCCGGGCGCGACCATTCACCGTCGACTCGCCTCATGTAGTGTATGGCGGCCGGAAACATCCGCCCGAAGTAGACTTCATCTCCAGCCAGCGTGAACATGGCGGCGCTGTGTTCAGTACACGTGGAGACGATACCGGGCGCGAACAGCTGCGGCGACGATCCGGGCCGCTCCTGACCGAGATACTCCCCTCGAATCGTTTCATCAGGATGGTTTGCACACGCCTGCGCAAATACTCTTTCTGGCGGGACGGCGAAGAGCAGCAAAAAAACAAAAACACGCGCCAGTTGTGCCTGGCGCGTGCTGTCACCGGAGCCTCGGGCGAGAGACGCTTCGTCGCTCACCGATCTCCCTGGCCTATCACCCGGACAAACGCTTGGAGTCCCTCACGCCGCGACGTGCTCGATTCGCCGGCTCACCATCTGCGTCAGCACGCCAAACAGGCCCACCGCCGAAACCAGCCCGACCGCCACGATCGCAGCCGCCAACGGCCAGGCTACCAGCCCGCGCACCGCCGCCAGCGTCGCCACCACCACCACGTTGAAAGCGACTCCGGACGCCGCATGAAGTACCGCACTCGATAGATCTCTGTATATGCTCATAATAACCTGCCTCGCTTTTGTTTCCCTCGCCCTCTCCTAGGCAAAACGAGTGCCAAAACCCTCACCTACAACCTATTGTAGTTAAACGAGTTACAAAGGTGGGGCAAACAGCGCCGGCCGGCCGACTGTCCGCTTGTGGGAATCCCTGTGCGATACCGAACGCCGGTTGAGGCCGGTGATCGGTGATCGGTAATCGGTAACGGCCGAGCTGCCCAAAGCTGAAGTGCTCCCGACCGCCCCGCAGTTACCGATTACCGATTACCGATTACCGGTCACCTCCCCTCCCCCCACTCCCGCGCATTCTGAAACATCCTCAACCAGGGCGAGGCCTCCAACTCACGTCGAAGCCGCCGCGGCATCCATCCCCACTGCCACTTGAGGAACGCACGTTCGGGGTGGGGCATCATCACCAGGTGCCTGCCGTCGGGCGAGCAAAGGCCGGCGATACCGAGCGGTGAGCCGTTGGGATTGAACGGGTAGGTCTCGGTGACGCTGTTGTCATCGTCAACGAAGCGCAGCGGGGCGAGGCCCTCGTCCTGCACCCGGGTCAGGATATCGGTTTCGGGGAAGAAAGCCTGGCCCTCGCCGTGGGCTACCCAGATGCCGAGTGTCGCGTTCTCCATGCCGCGCAGCATGATCGCCGGGCTCTTCTGGATCTGCAGGGCGA
>JBDHAL010000293.1:0-3570 GCA_039588075.1 Gemmatimonadota bacterium
CGGCTCAGCCGCGCCTTGACGTCCCCTGGCTTACCCGCCTTCGGCATTACGGTGGAACCGGGAAGACGGTCGCCCGTCTTCGGCGACTGCTCAGCGAGTTCCGGTTCAGCTCGATCGCCGACACCCTGCAATCGCTATGACCGAGAGGCAGACCGCCCCGTGGACCGGTTCGGACATCACGGTGACAATCTTGGAAGACGACACCGCCTCGTGGGACGAGTTCGTGCGCGAAACTGAACACGGCACGTTTTGCCATCTGTCTGAGTGGCGACGGATCATGTCGGACGTACTCGGACACGAATGCGTGTATCTGATTGCCGAGGACGGCGCGGGTCGCCGGTACGGTTGTCTTCCACTCGTACGTGTCAAGAGTCGTTTGTTCGGGCACTATCTGGTTTCGATGCCGTTCCTGAACTACGGTGGCCCAATTGGGACGCCGGCCGCGCAGGTCGCGCTTACACGCCAGGCTGTCACCGAGGCAAAACGCTCGAAAGCCGATCTCCTCGAGCTTCGCGCTCGGCACTTTGTGCCAACCGATCTTCACGTCTCGGACCGCAAGATCACGGTCGTGATGGATTTGCCTGGGTCCCGAGAGCAATTGCTGCAGGAGACTATTCCATCGAGCCGTCGCCGGCAGATCCGGCGGGCTACCCGCGAGGGATTCGAGGCCCGGTTTGGTCCGGATCAGGCGGAGGCCTTTTATGAAGTCTTCACAAGAAACATGAGGACCCTTGGGACGCCGGTACTACCGAGAGAGTTCTTCGTAGAGATCGGCAAGGGATTCGCCGAGCACCTCGTCTTTGGTGTGGTCTACCGGGAGAAGACACCTCTGGCTTCCGGTTGCGGTTTTGTCTGGCGTAACGAGTTCGAGCTTACTTGGGTCGCCTCGCTGCGCGAGTATGATCGCCTTTACCCGAACATGTTGCTTTACTCCTCCTTCATGGAGGAGGCGATCGATCGAGGGGTCGGCATCTTTAACTTCGGGCGCTGCACGCCAGGCGGACCGACTCACAAGTTCAAGCATCAGTGGGGCGGCGCAGACTTCTTACTGCCTTGGCCGCAGTGGTCGCCGCGGGGGGTGACGGCGACTCCGACGCCGGACAGACCGCGCTACCGGCTCGCCGTTGCTGTTTGGAAGCGCTTGCCAATACGACTTACCAACCGGCTGGGACCGAGGCTGTCTCGGTACATCCCGTAATCGGTAGCGCAAGTCGAGTCCAGGCGACTCTGCAACGAACCCTTCGGGATGGCAGTTTCCCCCTCTCTTGTCGTCAGTCTTGTCTAATACATCCGATTCAATCCCAGCGCACTCTTAGTAGCTCGGGACGGACGAGTGGTTTTCGCGATAGCGTGGTGGCCGAGTCACCAGTTTGAAGCGTTTCCGGTCGGTTTGATGACGAAGGAACCCTTGATCCCACACGGGTAGGCTAGGGTGACGACTGGGCCTGTTATGGGTGGGCCTTGGGGAGGCGCATGGGGTCGGTACTAGCATTCAGCTATCTCGCCTCCAATGTAGGCACTTAAGGGACGTTCCCTTTACCTGCAGGGCCTTCCCAGTCAAAAGGACCCCAGCTCGCAGGCCGCCGGGGAAATCCGCCGAGTTACCCGGGACTTACCGCGTTCCTTGATCACCCGAGCGGAGCAAATCAGCGACCAGCGCCGCTTGGACTATTGACAGCTCGCCACTCCGACACTCGTCCGCCTTCCAGCAGCCGCGGATTTCATGTTCCCGCTAGCGCGGAAGTCACTGGCGCGTCTTAGGGCTATCCCATCCCCAGCGCAATCTCACATAGGGGCGAAGAGCCTTGAAACTTCTTCCTCACGGAGACCAGAATTTTCATGCTCCGGACGGCGGGCCTGTTTGGTCGCCGCGGTCCAACTTGTTGTCTCCGAACTAGATACGTGTTGCGTCGCGATGCGGCGCACGGCTTGCACATAGTGAAAGCGTAGCGAATCCCTTCCCGGCTGGTTCACTCCCCGAAATCACTCGCCGTACACGAGGAATTCCCACGCCCTGTCACACAGGTGCGCTGCAACTGTCGCGCTACCGAGCGGCGCGCGAACGGCCTGATAGCGGAGGACACTAATGCGATCGTCATCCCGCCTACGACAGACCATAACGCTCAATGCGGTGTTTGGAGCCCTACTTTTCGCGTTCGCCTGCGAGCCGGTCACTAGCATCGACTCAACCCTCGACGGTCCGGACGAGATTGTGGTGATCGAGGTCGAGCCGAGCAACGTCACCATCCGTGTGGGAGAGACGGTGCAGCTCACCGCCGTGTCGCGGGGCCAAGGGGATAAGGCGAACAGCGGCGGGTCGGTGCTCTGGTCGAGCAGCGACCCCGGTGTGGCCCCGGTCTCGGGGGCTGGCCTGGTGACTGGTAAGGCGGAGGGTACGGCCACCATCAGCGCCGCCGGCAAGGGCCAGGATAAGCACGGTCAGGCCGCCTCGGCTACGATCCGCGTGGAAGGGAGGGCACAGTCGTCGCCCAGCGGTCTGATCATCGGGCTTGAGCCTGCGACTTACGATACGGCGCGGCTGGTGCAGGGCGACCGCTATTATGTGGACCGCGATTTCACCCTAACCGAGATTCCGGCCGCGTATGACGGCTGGCTCTGGGTACGGACGGCGAACGAAGACAAGGCGGTGACGGCCGAGTCTTTCGTCAGCTTCGATCTTAGCCGACCGGGGGTGGTGAGCGTTGCCTATGACAGGCGGGTGACGAGCCTGCCCCAGTGGTTGCGTGACTGGACCGAGGCGCCCGAGGTGATCGGGGTGAGCGATGGCGGGAGTTCGCCGCTACGGGTCTTCCACAAGGCGTACCCGGCGGGCAAGGTGACGCTTGGCGGCAACCTGGCGTCGGGGGCCAGCGGAGCTGGGAGCAACTACGTGGTGCTTCTATTGGAGGAGAGCCGGCTCGAGGCGATGCAGGTCCGCGTTTCACCTGCCTCGGTTTCACTGGATCCGGGGGCGACACAACAGTTCAGCGCTCGGGTGGAAGACCAGGTGGGCAACGAGGTGGCCGCCTCGATCGAGTGGTCGGCGACGGGCGGCGCGATCAGCGCCGAAGGTTTGTACACGGCCGGTGACGTGCCGGGGAACTACCGGGTAATCGCCCGGGACAAAGGCTATGGGATCGCCGACACCGCCGAGGTCAGCATCGTGGGGCCCACCGGGGCTCTGCAGGTGAGCACGTCCACGTCGGGGAGTGACCTCGACCCGAACGGTTACAGCGTGATCGTTGACGGCAGCGGTAGCCGGTCGATCGGGATCAACGACCAGGTCACCTTAACAGGCCTTCCTCCCGGCGACCATTCCGTCGAGCTGGGCGGTGTCGCCAGCAACTGCGGCGTGAACGGCTCGAATCCGCGGACGGTGAATGTCCAGGCGGGCGGCACGGCTTCCGTTGCCTTCACCGTAACCTGCACCGCTACCGGCGGCGGTGGCTCGGGCGACTACTACGTCGACGTTCAGCACCCCAACGCATCGGACAGTAACCCGGGGACCGAGGAGTTGCCGTGGAAGACGTTGTACAGGGCGGCCGAGGTCCTGCAGGCTGGGGATACGGT
>JBDHAL010000294.1:0-3520 GCA_039588075.1 Gemmatimonadota bacterium
GGATCTTGTACGTGCCGTCGGGCATCAGCTTTGTGACGGTGAGATACTTGCCCTCGTCCATCACGACCTCGCCGTCGACCTCAGTGCGACTCGTGTACGTGCCCGCGGTGTATGCCAGGTCACCGCTGGCCCCGTAGTCGAACGGTGTCATCGTCACCTCCCGAGTCGCGCTAACCTCGAACAGGCTGGTATATACCGTCTCGACCGCTGCCTGACCCCGAACCGTCTCCTGGTTCGGCGCCATCCGCATCCCGTCCTCGGTGTACATCGCGGCGAGGGCGGCCGCGTCCCCCGTTTCGTAAGCCTCGATGAACGCGTCTGTCGCCTCGGCGATCACTGTGCCCAGTTCTTCCATGTCCACCGCCATCGCCATCTCCATCGTTTCGCCCGCCGACCCCTCGTCCGCCTGACGGGCGCACGAGATCAGAGCGAGACATGGAACGAGAACCAGAGCCAGGGAGAGTCGGGTGAGTTTCATGGCGCCCCTCCTGCTAATGATTGTTGCTACCGGCGACCAAACGTTACGGCCTCGCCTGTGAATGCGTGGTAGTCGCATCCACGATAGCGAGGCCGTTCACGCCGAGCAATGGGCGCTGTGACGGAATTGCGCTAGAAAGTCTGGTTGACGCCGACGCCACAGACAGTGCCGCTGATCGAGTTGCTGCCACCCGTCGTCGAATAGAGAATCGTCAGGGTGATCGCACAGAAGCGACCGTTGATGTCCAACGCGCCACCGATCCGCAGCGTTTGCTGCGTCGCAGGCGCTCCGTTCAACCAGGTGAACGAACCCGTCATCGATAGATACGGATTGCCGTTCGCCACGTAATTGACGCCGTTGGCCGTCACGGTACAATCCGTGACCGTCTCCAACACCTGGAGCCAGGCCGAGCCCGAACCCGTGTCCGTGTCGAAGGAACCCGTGAGGTTCCCGCTCACGTTGATGTTACCACCCCCCGGGCAGCTGCTACCGTTGCTGAACTGAACGTTGATCGGCACGCTGGCAGCCAGAGAAGGGCTGGGCGAGTCGAGAGTGTTCACAGAGGCCGACAGCAACTGGTCGGCCAGGGCCGCCGCCGCTTCTTCCGAGACCGCGCTGGACGGCTCCGTCGTCTCGTCGCCGCACCCCAGCGTGAACGCCAGGGCGACCGCCAGAACGAAGGGGGCACGCACAATTGTGCTTCGCATCGTCTATCCTCCTGCTGTGCTTGGAAATGCGCCCGGCGGCGGGATGCTCCGGGAGGACAGATTGCGGGAGGGGTGCGTGGGATACACTGGAGGCCGCGGCGGGTTCCGTGAGGGGCCGGTAATCGGTAACAGCCGGTAACCGGTGACCGGTAATCATTAAGGTTCAGCGTTCAACGGTCTGAAGCTCGAGGTTGGAGGTTCGTTCTTGGATGTTCAATGTTCGATGATCGGGTGGTTTTCGACGTTCGATGCTCGATGAACGATGTTCGATGTTCTTTAGTATATGAAGAATGATCTAATCTGGGTCAGCTGGAGCCTGAATGAAGACGGGCAAGTAGTCGTCCTCGCCACCTACAGCGAAGGATCCGGCTTCGTCCGCAAAGAGCAGTCGTACGCGTCGCTCGAAGATGCGTCCGGAGAGCTGGGCCCCGGCTTCAAAGAAGTAGTCGAGCGTTCAACGCAAGCCGGAAGCTTCCGCGGACGCTGGCGACCCTAAACAGCTACAACGCGGCTACGCATCCACGTACCCGGCCATAACCCGCTCGACCACCCGCGGGTTGAAAGGGTAAAGCGCCGCCGCCGCCGCCAGGTCCCGCGAGTAGCCCTCCTGCTCGCCCATCTCGCGCTGCACTTCGGCACGACTCACCAGAACGTCAGACGGAAGATGGCCCTGGGCAATCGCCTCGCCAAATACGGCCACCGCTTCTTCCTTGCGTCCGGCCTTGGCATAGGCGTGACCGAGCATAGAGGCCGCCCGGAAGCGCCCGGAGGCCATCGATCGGGCTCGCTCCAGCCGCGTGATGGCATCGTCGAGCTGATCCAGTTCCAACGCGCCCAGGCCCGCCTCGAGATAGAAATCGGCGTCGAGCCCTTCGGGATACATCCGAACGATCTCTTCCATCAGAGCTTCCGCTTCCTCGGGGTCGCCGAGGTGCCGCTTCAGGATAGCCTGCTGGAATAGCATCTTCGCCGGCCGGGCGCCCTGCGCCAGGTGGCGATCGAGGATCAGCGCCGCTTCGGCGGCCTGGTTTGTTACGAGTGCGCCGACCAATTCACGGTTGACCGGATCGGTGCAGACATCGTAGGGCATGTTGACCAGCGGCAAGAGCGACAGCTGCCGCTCGTAGCGGAAGCGCGCCGCCGCGTTGACGCCGCCGTGTAGCCAGTCGATGTTCCTGCCCCGCTCCGCCGCCAACTCGATCGCCGCATCGCGGAACGCGTGCGCCCGACCCCTAAAATGATCGGCCGCGATCTCCATCAGTTCGCCGGACACGGGAACCCGCTCGTCCAGCACCAGACACGTTAGCGCCGCGCCCCGGACCGCGCCGGACGGGAAGCGCGCGAGATTGCTCAGCAAGGGTAGCGCGCCGCGGATGACGGCCAACGCTCCGTCCAGATACGCGAGCAGATTGGCGCCCGCTTCCTCGTACGCTCCCACGCCGTCACACATCGTCAGCGGCCAGATCAGTCGCTGGTACAGGTCGGCCTTCTGGCCCAGGTTCTCCTCCGTGTGCAGCCGCCCGTAATACTTGGCGCACATCTCGGCCAGCACCGGCACCACGGCGTCCACTCGGTCCGTGAGCGCCTCTTCCCGCAGCTCCGCCCACGGGCCCTCGCCGAACGGGCTGATGCCCAGGCAGGCGCTCAGGCCGAACAGCTCGAGAACGTGACGGCCGCTCGACGAACAGAACGGCAGGTGTCCCGGCAGGTGCCGGGCCAGGCTCGGGTCTCGCAGCGTGGCGAAGATCCCGTTCTCCAGCGGTAGGCTGTACTCCGTCCCGTCGGCACCACTGCCGGCGCAGACGATGCCGCCGTTGCGGTGCTCCACCCGGACGTCGCTCGCGAACGCGCCCCAGCACGAATGCACCAGCTCGCCCAGGTGGGCCGCCGCCCCGGCCACGAACAGCTTCTCGCCCTCGGTCCAGGTGCTGCGGTTCCGCATCCCGCGGCACAGCGCGTCCAAGATGCCCATCGACGGCCAGCCGCTCTCGGGGATCAGAGCCGGATACGGCCCGAACATCCAGCGCAGCTCGCCCCTGAAGACGCCTGCGACCTCCTGGACTTCAGCCTGTATCATGCACTCCTCCAATGCGGAGACACCCCTGCCGGACTCTTAGCGGGAGCCATCGTCAAATGTAGGTTGTGGCGGGTGGATACATATTATAGCGCCTCTACGGCCAGAGGCTAGCCCCCAAAGGACTGCCGCCAAAACTGCCTAGGCAGAAGGATGTCTCTGAGGTAGCCAAACCAGCAGCGGGTGTGGATTTGCCGCGACTAGCCGAAGACCTGCATCAAGGCGTGGACGACGACTGGCGCCGAATCGATGTTCGGTATC
>JBDHAL010000295.1:0-1693 GCA_039588075.1 Gemmatimonadota bacterium
GTAGCGAAAGATAAGGCTGGAGATGATGGCGTTGATGCAGACCGACTTACCGGAACCCGTGACCCCGGCGATCAAGAGGTGCGGCATCTTGGCCAGATCGCCGATCTCGTTTCGGCCGGTCACATCTTCGCCGAGCGCCAGCGGAAGCTCGGCCCGGCTTGACTGGTAGGCGCCCGACTCGAGGATCTCCCGGAGATAGACGATCTTACGCTCCGGATTCGGCACCTCGACACCGACCGCGCCTTTGCCGGGTATGGGAGCGATGATCCGGATGGAGGGCGCCTTGAGCCCCAGCGCCAGGTCATCGGCCAGCGCCGCGATCTTGCCGACTTTGACGCCGGACGCGGGAACGACCTCGAACTGGGTCACGACCGGACCGGTCGTGCGGCCTGCGATAGTGCCCCTGACCTTGAAAGTGCCGAGCGTCTCGACCAGCGTTTCGCCGAGCTGATCGAGCGCCGCCTCGCTGACCCTGTATTCCTGCTCGGGCGGCGGCGAGAGCAGGTCGATGGGAGGCAGTTCATCGATGGACGGGTCTGCGTGGCTGGGAAGAGCCTCGCGGGCGGGCTGCTGCCGCTCGTCGTGACGATCGGGCACCGCGGGCATCGTCCGAGGTTGAGCGGGCTCGGGCTCCGCCGCTTCCGCTTCGGACTCGGAGTCCAGGCGCGAGAGCAGGCCGGCGCTACGCCGAAACCTCATGCGCTCAACGAAGTCGGTGACGTAGGCGCCGCTCCAGTTGATCCCATCGGCGATCCAACCAGAGGCGGACTTGGCGGCGTGGATCAGCCAGCGGAGGCCGTCGCCGGCGAAGGCCACGGCGCTTTTCAACGCCCGGAATGGCCCGAGGCCCAGGATCGAAATGACGAGGGCGACGAATATGACGAGCAGGAGAAGGGCGCTGCCGACCCAGCCGATCGTCGACTCCAGGGCGCCGCCGGCGGCGGCCCCATAACTACCGGCGAGCCACTCCGGTCCGCCGTTCGCCGGGTAGGCGAACGAGGCCAGCACGGGCGGCACCAGCGCGAGGGAAACGGCGAAGAAAAGTGTCCAGCGACCGGTCTCGGAGCGCTCGACGCGGCCCAGGCTCCAGGCGCCCCAAAGAATGGGAAGCAGGGGCGCCACGGCGCCGCTGACACCGAAGGATCCGACGACGGCACCGCGTACGGAAGCGCCGACCGGGCCCACCACGTTTCCGGATGGGAAAAGCGCCCTCGCGCCTTCACCGAATAGCTCCACCGGTATCAGGCTGAGCAGCGTAAACAGGCCTATCGCAATCAGGCCGATGCCGATGAGGATGCGCTGAATGCGATCATCCCCCGGCCGCCTGCCGCTCGCCTCACCGCGCTTTCTTCTTCCCCCCGCCTTCTGGCCCATTTGCTGGATTCAGCTTGACGATCTGACGATCGTGGAGAACCGGCACCGCCGGTATCGAGTCGAGTTTCGCACAGATCTCGACGTCTTCGTCCTGGCCGATTGCCTCGAGCGCGCGGCCGGCCGCCGTCAGGCGCAGGAACTTCGCCGTAACCGGCGCGTACTCCCGCGCCAGTGCGACCGCCGCCAGCGCGCCATCACCCAACTCGGGCTTCCCGCTCCTCTTGCGACCCTTCGTGCACGCCTCGACCAGCAAGCCGGCGCACAGCGCATCCTCGACGCTGACCCTCCTGCCACGACCGGAGCAAACGATCAGCGGATC
>JBDHAL010000295.1:1725-7359 GCA_039588075.1 Gemmatimonadota bacterium
ATTGCTTCAGCTGCTTCGCCACGACGCCCAGGTTGACCAGAGCGCAGACATAGACCTCGCCGGCGCCCGCCAGTGCCATCAGCGCGTTGGTCCCGTTCGTGGTCGTCATCACGATCGTCCGGTCGCCGATAGCCTCGCCGGTGAACTCCGCTGGCGAGTTACCGAGATCGAAGCCCTCGATACGGATGCCCTGCCGTTCGCCGCAAAGCAGGACATCGCTGCGCCCGATGGAGTTCGCAATCCGCAGGGCCTCCTCCAGGGAGCCGGCCGGGACGACGGCGCGGGCGCCGTTGTGGATCGCGGCGGCGACGGTGGTCGCTGAGCGGAGCACGTCGACGACAACGGCACATCGATTGTGAACGGGAACCCGCTCGAGCTCGGACGGCGTCCAGAGAACGTCGATCTTCATTCCGCCGCGGCGCCCTCCAGTTCGCGCTGAGTCCGCTCCAGGAAATGTGTATCGATGTTACTGGAGCGAAAGTCCGGATGATCGAGCACTTTCATGAGGAAGGGGATGGTCGTGTGGACGCCCTCGATGACGAACATGTCGAGCGCGAGTCGGGCGCGCTCTATAGCTTCCTCTCGAGAAGGCGCCCGCACGATGAGCTTCGCGATCAGCGAATCGTAGTAAGGCGGAACGACGTAATCGGTGTAGACGTGCGTGTCCACGCGGACCCCGGGACCGCCGGGCGGGTGGAAGGTGGTGATCCTGCCGGCAGAGGGCCGGAAGTTGTGGTCGGGATCTTCAGCGTTGATCCGGCACTCGATGGCATGACCGAGCAGCGACACGTCGTCGGGGATGGACAGGTGCTCCCCCGCCGCGACCTTCAGTTGCTCTTTCACCAGGTCGTAGCCGGTGACTTCCTCGGTCACCGGGTGTTCCACCTGGATGCGGGTATTCATCTCGAGGAAGTAGAAGCTGCCGTCGCCTTCGAGGAGGAACTCGACGGTTCCCGCGCCGACGTAGCCGATGGCCTCGACGCCGCGGACGGCAGCTGAACCCATCTGCTGCCTGAGCTCCGGCGTGAGCGCGGGGCTCGGAGCTTCCTCGATCAGCTTCTGGTGGCGGCGCTGTATGGTACAGTCGCGCTCGTTGAGATGGACGACGCGGCCATGGCGATCGCCAAGGACTTGGATTTCCACGTGGCGAGCGCCTTCGATGAGCTTCTCGACATAGATCGCGCCGTTGCCGAAAGCGGCCTCTGCCTCCGCGCTGGCCATGGTGAACAGCGCTTCGAACTCCTCGCGCGAGCGCGCGATGCGCATCCCCTTGCCGCCGCCACCCGCGGCGGCCTTGATCATGACCGGGAAGCCGATGGCCTCGGCCGCCTTGCGGGCGGAGCGCGAATTATCCAGCACACCTTCGGTCCCGGGGACGACGGGGACCTCGGCCGCGGTCATGGTGGCGCGGGCTGCGACTTTGTCACCCATCTGTCTGATTTGGGCGGCGGTGGGCCCGATGAAGACGAGGTCGGAGCGCTCGCAGATCTCGGCGAACTCGGCATTCTCCGCCAGGAAGCCGTAGCCGGGATGGATGGCATCAGCGCCGGTAATCTCAGCGGCGGCAATGATGCGCGGGATATTGAGATAGCTTTCGATAGCGGGTGGCGGCCCGATGCAGATGTCCTCATCGGCAAAGCGAACGTGAAGCGACTCGCGGTCCGTGGCACGCCTAACTCCCGGCAGGCGCGTATGACGCGGAGCGCTATCTCTCCGCGATTGGCGATCAGTACTTTTCGGAACAAGGCTGGTTCCTTGCTGGCGGCGAAGGTCCGGAATCAGTCGGGCAGGATGCGGAACAGGACCTGGCCGTACTCGACCGGCTCGGCATTCTCCACAGCGATCTCTGTAATCGTGCCCGAGATCTCCGCCTCCAACTCGTTCATCAGCTTCATCGCTTCGAGGATGCAGAGCGTCTGTCCCAGCTTCACACGACCACCGATATCGACGTACGGATCCGCATCCGGGGACGGCGCGCGATAGAACGTTCCGACCATGGGCGACGTGACCGCGACGATCCTGGGATCCACGACGGGCTCCGGAAAAGCTGCCTGCGGCGCGGCGGCCGCGTCGGAAGGCGCCCGTTCGGGAGGCGCGCCGGCATTGTGGGCCGGAGCGAAGGTAACGGGCGACTGAGGCGCCACGTTTCCTCCCAGGACCACATTGGGGCTCTTGGTGATGCGAATCTTGGTGCCCCACCGTGAATACTCCAGCGTGTCGATATCGCTGGACTCGACGGTCTCAATCAGCCGTTTGATGAAAGAAAGGTCGATCATGAGGAGACGCGCTCCAGGTACTTGTTTTCGCGCCGGTCGACTTTGATCACGTCACCCGTTTCGATGAAGAGCGGCACGAGGACGACGGCACCGGTCTCGAGCTTGGCGCGCTTGGTGCCGCCCTGCGCCGTGTCACCACGAACGCCGGGCTCGGTTTCAGCGACTTCTAGCTCGACGAAGACCGGAACTTCCACCGAGATGGGTTTGTCGTCCCGCGTCAGAGCCTCGCACATCATGTTCTCTTTGAGATAAGGGAGCTGATCCTCGCCGATCGTCTCGGCGGGCAAAGGGATCTGCTCATAGGTCTCGTTGTCCATGAAGTAATAGAACTGCCCATCGGTATAACTATACTGAATCGGGCGTCGGACGAGGCGGACCTCGTGCACTTTTTCGCCGGCGCGGAACGTTTTTTCGACGACGGCACCGCTGAGAACGTTCTTCAGCTTCGTGCGAACGAAGGCGCCGCCCTTGCCGGGTTTCACGTGCTGAAAATAAGCGATCGAGTAGAGGTCGCCGTCATGCTCTATTACCATGCCGTTACGGAAGTCTGCCGTTGAAGCCATCGTTAGTCCATCTTCCGGGTGTAGCCGTACTCAGGGCCGCAGGACCCGGCCTGGCGGCGCCCGGCCTACGCCGGGAGCGACTTGAGATCGTCTTTTTCGAAGTCCACCAGCGAGCGGGGCTGGCCCTCGGTGACGACCATGTCGTCCTCGATCCGGACCCCGCCCCAGCCTGGAAAGTAGAGGCCAGGCTCCACTGTAACAACCATTCGGGCCTCGAGGCGCTCCTCGGCCTTCCGGAACAGACGTGGCGCCTCGTGGACCTCGAGCCCCAGGCCGTGCCCGGTACTGTGGAGGAAGGCGTCCTCCATCTCCCGGGCCTCGAAAACGCTGCGCGCCGCCGCGTCCACCTCGACGGCGGGTACCCCGTGGCGCAGGGCCTGGCAGGCCTTGTGCTGAGCTTCCAGCACGGCCTGGTAGACTTCCCGCTGCCTGGGCTGCGGCGGTCCGACGACGAAGGTGCGGGTGATGTCGGCGCAGTATCCGCGCCAGCGGGCTCCGAAATCGCAGAGCAGCAAGTCGCCGACCTCGATGCGGCGCTCGCCGGTGGCCGCGTGCGGAAGCGAGGTACGGGGCCCGCTGGCCACGATGGTCTCGAAAGCGGGGCCCTCGGCACCGAGGCGGCGCATTCGATAATCGAGCTCGCAGGCGATGTCGAGTTCTCGCAGGCCGGGCTCGACGATCGGGAGAGTCTCGCGCAACGCAGCGACCGCGATATCCGCGGCGCGCTGTATCGCCGCGATCTCGTCCTCGTCCTTGACGGCGCGGAACCGTTCGACGATGCCAGAGACTGCGCTCCATTCGACCGGCGCGCCGTTGTCACGCAGGCGCTCGCAGTCGGTGTAGGAAACATGCCGCCCATCGAACCCGACGGCGGCGTCGCCGAACTCGGCGCCGGCTCGGGCGGCAAGCTCGGGTAGTATCCCGTCTTTCGGGACCATGATCTCGAGGCCGAGGTCCGAAGGGATCTCCTCCTCCGCCTGCTCCTCGTACCGGCCGTCGGTGGCGAAGATCGTCTGGGATGGCCCGATAAGAAGCCAACCGTTCGAGCCGCTGAATCCGGTCAGGTAACGGAGGTTGGGCAGGTGAGTGACCAGAAAGCCCGCCAGCTTGTGATCCTCGAGACAAGAGCGGACCCGTTCGAGGCGGCGGGCGGCCGCACTCAGAGTACCGTTCATCGCCGACGAAGGTAAGCGACGAGTCCCTGCAGCGCGAGGAGGTAGCTATCGCCGCCGAACCCGGCGACCAGGGCTACGGCGATGTCGGAGAGCAGAGATTTGTGGCGGAAGGGCTCCCGGGCGTAAACGTTGGTCAGGTGAACCTCGACGAAAGGAAGGCCGACGGCGGCGAGGGCGTCACGAACCGCGACGCTGGTGTGCGTGTAGGCGGCGGCGTTGACCAGCAGGCCGTCGAACGACGACTCCGCCGCCTGGATCCAGTCGACCAGCTCGCCTTCGATGTTTGATTGGTGGAAAACGATATCGACGCCGAGATCCGCCGCCAACTCCGAGAGACGCCTGTTGATATCGGCCAGATCCTCCGCCCCGTACTTCTCCGGCTCGCGGCGCCCGAGAAGATTCAGGTTGGGACCGTTTAGGACCCCGACTCTCAGCGCTTCAGGCTTCTCAGCCACTCCTGAAACTGTTCCAGATCTTCTGCGGCCGCCGGATCGACTTCCTCAGGCGCCTGCTCTGCCTCGGTAGTCGGTTCCGTTGCCGCCTCGGGCGCGGCGGCCGTTGGCTCCGCGCGGGGCGCCTCCGGGTCGAAAGAAAGAAGGCCAGCGAGGTAATCCTCGATGGTGGGGACCGCGCCCTCCTGCGACGCCGCTGCCGCAGTCGGTGCGGGCACTGCCGGCAGCTCCGGCGTTGCCGCAGCCGGCTCAGCCGGGGCCGGCGGCTCGGGCGCCGGCGGCTCAGCGAACTCCGGGGGCAGCGGGACATCGGCGCCGGGCGGCAGGAGATCGGGCTCGGCGGCGAGGAGCTCGAGAGAATCTTCCGAGGCCGGCACGAGGGGCTCGATGGCGAGGAAATCGGGGGGTTCGTCCGCCGCTGGCGCAACGGCTTCCGCCACCTCAGGCGCCACGGACGGCGGCGGCGGAGCGGCCGGCTCCTTCTCATCGTCGTCCAGGTCGATGGAGAACGGAACCGCGTGACCGTCTCGCTTGACCATCGCATCGAAGGAAGAGGCGAAGGGGTAGAGGTGATCTATGATGGAGGTGGGAGAATGATGTTGAAAATAGAATTCCTCGGGTGAAGCGACGGCGGGCTCTGCGATCGGCGGAGCCACGTCTTCGGCGAACGGCTCCGGCTCGAACGTCGGCGGCTCGTCCATCAGGGCCGGCTCGGCTTCTCCCCGAGGCTCTTCGTCTTCAGCCGGATAGCGAGGTTCCGTCAGCTCCAACAGCTCGGCCAGTTCGAACCCGGCCGAGTGGCTGGCGCGATCCTCCTCGAGCTGCTGTTCCAATTCCTCTATGCGGGCCGCGATTCGTTCGTCGGCGGGTCGAGCCTTGGCCAGCTTGCGGTACACGCCGAGGGCATCCTCGAAGAGGCCCTGGTCGGCGTACAGTTCGGCCATGGTCTCCGTCACCACGACCTCGCCCTCCGCTTCCGGCCCCGTCGAGCTGTCCGGTGCCTCCTCGCCGGTGACGTCCTCTCCCAAATCGAGGGAGAATTCTCCGCCCGGGTCGTCGGCGGCCGCCTCGCCCCCCAACGCCGCACCCCGCTCAGCGCTCAGGTCGTCTTCCCGCAAGAAGCCGGGCGTCCAATCCTCCATGTCATGCAGGTCGAGCTCCGGCGCGC
>JBDHAL010000296.1:0-3483 GCA_039588075.1 Gemmatimonadota bacterium
CCTCTGCGACGCGGCGACGACGCCGGCGGCGAGGACTGTGGCGGCCAAACCGTCGAGCCAGCCGACGCCCAGCAGCCCGGCGGGGACCAGGCTCTCGATGGTGACATCGAGCAGCGGCCACATGATGACGAACATGCCGGTGAGCGCCGAGTAGACCGTGGCCCGCTTGAAGATGAGGTTCACATCCCACAGCCCGCGGCGCAGGATGGCCAGCAAGAAGCCGATGAACGGGATCACCAGGGCGAATCGAGTCAGGAGCGTGGAGACGATATTCCCTATGTTCTCGCTGGTCGGGCCTTCGGGGGCGATGGCCGGCCAGAGCGCCTCAAAGACCTCGGAGACCACCAGCAGTACGATCCCGACGTAGACGCCGAGCACCGCCATGCGAGCCTGACGGCCGACGTCGGAGGTGGACGATGCTTTCAAGCGCGCCCGCGCTAAGCGGAAGATCCTCACGAGCAGCAGCAGGAAGTAGACGATCAGCATCAGCATGGCGAGCATGAAGACGATGATCGCGGCCGGACTGCCCCGGCCGATGGGACCGAACGGATCGAGTTGGACCCCCATCACGAGTGACGCCAGTAGTGCGGCCGCCAATTCCCAACGGCGCGTGCGGATTCGACGCGCGAGATCGGCATCGGGTTCTGGGAAAACGTGAAGCAGGCGAACCGCGGCCGCCATGAAGAGGAAAGCGATGACGATGCCCGACGCCTGGAGCCAGAAGTCGACGGGGCTCAGCTGCATTGCGAAGCGGGCGAAGGGGCTGACGACCTTGAGCCACAGTCCGGGAAGCGCCGGGACGGCGAACAGCGCGAACAGGAGAGCGAGCGTGACGAAACGGCGCGTGGCTTCATCTTCCGCTCGCGCTCGCAAGGCGAGGAAGGCGACGGCGAGAACGAACAGGTAGCTGAAGAGTGTGAGCAAGTCGATGACGCTCTCGTACCAGGCGGCGCGCATCGGGCGGATCTCGAGGGTGCGCTTCAAAGAGTCGTTCTCGCGACTTACCACCAGGGTCACCGTTTCCGACTCGACGATCGAACGTTGCACCCGGCGTCGGTCCACACGGGGAAGCCCGGTCGACATGATCTCGTAGTCGTTGATCGAGACGAGCCGGTCACCGTGCCGCGGGCCGTGAGAGGGCTGGCGCACTTCACCGATCAGCAGTCGGAAATTGGCCTCACCGTCCGACACCGCTGTCGTTGGGGTCACCGACTTGAACGGCAGGTCGCTGGGCACCGCGATGGTGTAGAGCTCGGCAGCCAGTGAAGCGATCACTATGGCCACCAGCCCCACCAGGACGATCGTGTAAACACGGGCGGCCCGACTGCGGGCGCCATCCTCCGGCCGCTGCGGTCGCCGCAGGTCTACCGTGAAACCTCGATCATGATCGCGCGTAGGGCTCATTATCCTCGTGGCATCTTATGCCGCGGGCGATGGAGGCGATCGGGGCGCGCCTTGCCTCCAGCGAATGGGAGTTCTACAACATCCTATGGCTGCTCTCTCAAGAAGCCTAATCGACCTGATTGGCGATACGCCGCTCCTCGCCCTCGAAAGGCTCCATCCCGGGCCGGGAACGATCCTGGCGAAAGCCGAGTTCTTGATGCCTGGCGGCAGCGTTAAGGATCGGGCGGCGCTGCGCATCATACAAGACGCCCGGAAATCGGGCGGCCTCGAGCCCGGCCAGACGGTGGTGGAGATGACCAGCGGCAACATGGGTGCTGGGCTAGCGGTGGTGTGCAACGTGCTGGGCCACCCGTTCATCGCGACGATGTCGGAGGGAAACAGCCCGGCGCGGGCGCAGATGATGGAGACGCTGGGGGCGGAAGTCGTGCTGGTGCCGCAGGTGGAAGGCACGCCGGGGCGTGTTACCGGCGCCGATATCGAGGCGGCGATCGACAGGGCGATGGTGTTGGCGGACGAGCGCGGCGCCTTCTACGTCGATCAGTTCAACAACCCGTCGTGCGTCGCCGCCCACGAGGACGGCACGGGCCCTGAGATCTGGGAGGCGGCCGGCGGCGATATCGATGCCTTCGTCGCCTGCGTCGGTACCGGCGGCACCTTCATCGGCGTCAGCCGCTTCTTGAAGAAACAGAACCCGGACATCTACTGCGCGCCGGTGGAACCTTCGGGTGCCGCGGTGCTTGCGGGAGAGGAAGTGGTGAATCCGAAGCATCTGCTTCAGGGCACGGGCTACTCGCTGGAGCCTCCGCTGTGGGATGCAGAACTGGTGGACGGGTGCCTGGCGATCTCGGATGAGGAAGCAGAAAGCTACCGGGAGCTTCTGGCGAAGAAGGAAGGACTGTACGTCGGGTACTCGGCGGCGGCGAATGTTTGTGGAGCTTTGAAGTTGATCGATAGTGGGAAGGCCGGAGATGCTCCTAGGGTCGCTACGATTCTTTGTGATTCTGGGTCGAAATACTAGGTCGAAGTTGGAAGTCGTTGGGAGGTTGATTCGGGGAGTCGGGGAGTCGGGGAGTCGGGGATTCGGGGATTCGGGGAGGTAGGGAGGCGGACCAGTCTACCATCTTTCGATTGTGATCTCATCAAACCATGCCGTCGCGCGGCCGCCGGTATCATCCGTGTCGACCATGACCGCCACAGCAGACACGACCAGCGGCTGCTCGCCGAACGCCTCCAGGTAATCGCTTACGAAGTCGCGCTCCTCCGTTAGCCACCGTCCGGCGTGCTCATCGCCACTTCTCAGCACGATGGTCTGTACGTTGTCGAAGTAGGGATTACGGAACGTCGCTCCCGGTGGTTCGCTGGAGGCCCAGACGTAGCAGATGGCCCGGGCCTCGCGGCTGAACGGCTCGGCATTGAAGATCACGAAGAATCGGGCGGCGTAGTCGTCGCCCTTCTTTTCACGCTCGCGGTCGTTGCCGTTCAGGGCGCCGTCGACTTTCCAGCGCCAGGTGACCATGCCTTGGGCGCCAGGGTGCAGGTCGACGCTGTGCCAGAGGGCGGAAGCGGCGCGCTCGCTCACCGCCATGAGCACGGCGTTATCGCCCTCGCGGACGGCGTTGAAGCGATTCGCGCGCCCGGCCAGCTCGACTTCCATCCAGCGGGCGGCCCAGCCGTCGTCGAAGTCGGCGTGCACCGGTTCTTGGGCCGCTGCCGGGGCGGCCGCGAAAAGCAGGAGGGCGATCAGAGTTCGTTTCACGCTTCCAGGAACGGCGATCGACGGGGCATGGTTCCGAGGTGTTTTGGGCGGGTCATAGAAGGATGTCGATGATCTCGGGGACCGTGCCGCGCTCGCCGAGGCGAATGGCCAGGTTGACTGAGCTTATCAGTATTCCCGGGTGCAGGACGACGCCGGCGATACCTTCGACGTCGCGGTCCAGCTGGTCGATCTGGGAGGCGCGATCACCGCCGCTGAGCGGCGCGAAGCGCTCGGCCGTGGCCCAGGCGAAGTCCCGGGCCTTTTCCATGCTGAAGTTGATGACCGCGGTCTCGGTCCGCCCGGCGATGCGATCGAGGAGCTTC
>JBDHAL010000297.1:0-6047 GCA_039588075.1 Gemmatimonadota bacterium
TCAATCATTGAGACCGAATCACTGATGACGAGTATCTTCCGGCTTACAGATCTCCCGATTTGTGCCGTCAACGATTTGGCCTCAATCATCAATGATCAAGCCTTGAAGTGCGCCCTTCGACAGGCGGTGTTCGGTGTGCGGTGTTCGACATTCCTTGATCATTGAGATGTTCGATTTTCGATGTTCACCAATCATGGAGGAGGAAGTCCCCAAGGCGTCGGCTGGTGCAGATCGCACTCTTCGACCGGCTCGGTTCCAGGCAGGTAAACCTCGGTGTATATGCCGTCCAGCGGGCAATACTCGGTGGCGAGCTTGCCGCTCAGCTTGTCCACCGGTCGGTACACGAGACCGCCGGGCCGATCCCATGGCTCGGGTATCGGGCGCGTCTGATAGACCCGCTGCATGAAAGCGCCCCACACCGGCGCCGCGTGTGCGCCGCCCACCGCGCGGTCGAAGATCTTCTGAGGCTGATCGAGGCCGATCCAGACCGCGGCCAGCAGGTCGGGGGTGAAGCCGACGAACCAGACGTCGGTCTCGTCGTTAGTGGTCCCGGTCTTTCCCGCCGCGGGGATCTCGGGCGCCAGGTAATCTCGGCGGACGCTGAACGCCGTTCCCGAGTTCACGACGTCGCGCAAGATCGTCAGCATGATCCAGGCGGTCTGCGGGTCGAGTATGACCTGGAGCTCGGGCTCCGACTCCCAGATCGTGACCCCGTTCTTGTCTTCGATTCGTAAGATCGGCTGCGGTGATACGCGCATGCCCAGGTTGGCGTATGTGGTGAAAGCCTCGGCCACCTGTAACGGGATGACCGAAGCGGCGCCGATCGAGGCGGCCGCGACCCTGGGTACGGGCGTGCGGATGCCCATGCGCCGGGCGAGCTGCCCCACCGTCTCCATGCCTACCTCTTGCGACAGCTTGACGGTGACGACGTTGACCGAGCGACGCAAAGCGTCTCTCAACGTCATGGGGCCGTGGAACCGGTTGTTGTAGTTCTTGGGAGACCAGATCCAGGTGGAGTCTCCTTCGGGATCGAACTGGTCGAGCTCGAGCGGCGCGTCGTAGATCACGTACGAGATCGGAAAGTCGGATGCCACGGCGGCGGTGTAGACGAAGGGCTTGAACACCGAGCCGGTCTGGCGAAGCGCCTGGGTGGCGCGGTTGAACTTGGAATGGTTCCAGTCCCGGCCCCCGACCATGGCTTTGACGTAGCCGGTCTGCGGATCGAGCGCCACGAACATGCCCTGCAGGTACGGCGTCTGATGCCAGTTGATCGAGTCGGGCGGCAGCTTCAGCGCCTCCTCGTAAGTCATGTGCTCGTAATCGGGCACTGCGGACTCCAGGAACGCCAGCTGCGCCTTCAAGGCCGAGTCCGCTATCGCCTGCATCTCGAGATCCAGCGTCGTGTCGATGCGGAAGCCGGCACGGTAGAGGTCGGCTCCGAAGCGGTCGTCCAGCATGCTGCGCACCCACTCGACGAAGTAAGGCGCGATCTGGTTCTCCTGTCCGCGCCCACGTGCGGTGGGGAGCGGATAAGCCTTCGCCGCTTCCGCTTCCGCCTCGCTGATGTAGCCCTGTTGCTTCATCAGGTCGAGGACGAGGTTGCGGCGTCGCAGAGCACCTTCCGGGTTGCGGAACGGCGAGTAGCGTGAAGGCGCCTTGGGCAGGGCCGCGAGCAGCGCCGCCTCCGGGAGGTTGAGCTCGCGCGCCGGCCTCCCGAAGAAGTAGCGAGACGCGGTCTCGATGCCGAACCCGCGCCCGAACGGAATCTGGTTCAGGTACGCCTCGAGGATCTCGTCCTTGGAGTAGATCCCCTCGATGTCTCGCGCGACCTTCGCCTCTTTGGCTTTTCTCAGCGGCGAGACGTCGAAGCCGATGGCTTCGGTGAACTGATTGCGCGCCAGCTGCTGCGTGACCGTGCTGCCGCCGGGCCGGCCGGCGCCGTACACGAGGTATTCGACCGTCGCACGGGCCGTGCGCAGGTAGTCCAGGCCGCTGTGACGGAAGAATCGCTTATCCTCGATGGCGACGAAGGCCTGCGACACGTAGGGCGGCAGGTCGGCCAGGTCGATCACCGTACGCCGCTCGAGGAAGAACTCGTGGATCAGGCTGCCGTCGCCGGCGTAGAGCTTGGAGGATTCCTCCGGCTCCCAGACCGTGATCTGGGCTATGGACGGGCAACGGTCGTCGAGGCAGATGCGGCTCCACATGCTCCAGACGGTGCCCACCGCGCCCGACGCCAGGAACAGCAGGGCCAGGACGACCAGGGTGTGCCATTGCCGCCAGCCGCGGCGAACCCGGTCGAAGAGGCGGCTCGCCCGGCCCCGCCGCGCCTTATCTTTCACTTCCTTCTCCGGCCGGCTCGTCTCGCGCCGGCCGCGAAATCGTCTCTCTATCTTCTCGAACATCTCTCGATCATCCTCACCCCGTGCCCGTCCCTCGGGCCACCGATCGCAGTCCCGTTGGCGCTTGATGCGCCTACCATAGAACTCCCCTGTGAATGCAGCAAGGTACCATCATCTGTGCAGGAAGGTTCCCACCTGAGGAGAGGAAAGGGATTCGACATCGGACAGCCGTTAGCCGACAGCCGATGCCCGGCTCACTACCCAACTATCGAATCCCGACTTCCGACGCTCGACGCCCGGCCGTAAGTCGAACATCGGCAGTCCAGAGTCGACAGCCGGGTAGTGAGCCGGGCATCGGCTGTCGGCTGACCGCTGTCCGATGCCGCCTTAGCATTTCATCGTTCGACATCCAACAATTGAAACGCCCTCCGGCGATACTCTTCCGCCTGCCCCGGGTCGCCGGATGCCGCCAGCACTTCCGCTCGGTAGAAGCTCGCACCGGCGCGGCGGTAGATGCGAGGAGGCAGGCCGCCCGTGAGCAGCCGGTCGCCGGGAAGGGAGGCGGCCTGGTTGATGGCGTCGTATAGATCGGCGAGCTCCGCTCCGCTGAACCAATGGTTCCGGCCCAACTCCACCTCTCGCAGGGTGCGCGGCGCCAGCCATTCGATCCGAGGGTGAACGGCGGAGTTGATGCCGGCCGCCCCCAGACGCACGGCCTCGCCGGAGAGGTCGCCGGCGTAGAGGATCATGAACCCGGTGAGTTCGGCGAGGAACCCGTCCTCGAAGGCATTGCGGGCGCGCAGATCCGCCAGGCGCGACTCCAACGCGGCGAGGTCGATGGGTCGCGCATCGTGGTGAGCGACGAGGGCCAGGCTCGAGCCCGCCGGGTTGAACACGCCGCGCCACAATGTCACGCGATCGAAGACCTCTAAGAACGTGGCGGCGATGATCTCGAACTCTCGGCGCGACAGCTGCCAGAGCGGGAGCCACTGGGCGAAGATGCCCCCCGGGCGCAGACGCTCCTTGACGGTCTCGAAGTGTTCACGCGTATAGAGTGAGCCGACGCCCTGCCGCCAGGGGACGAAGAGGTCGGCGACGATGACGTCGAAGGACTCGTTGGTGCCGCCTCGATGACCTCCGGCACGAGCTCCATCACGACGATGCGCTGGGGGCCGGCGTGGGCCAGGGCGGCGCCCGCCGTTATACCCGTACCCATCCCGATGAAAGCGACTCGACGCGGCTCCGGGTGAAGGAGCAGCGGGACGTGCCCCTGGCGTCGCTCCTCGACGACCACGCCGCTCCCACCGATGGCGTAGTGATTGTCCAGCTTGATGCGGACATCACCGGCCCGGTCCACGACCGCCACCGCGCCGCGAGCGCTCTCCCGGGCCCATATCAACCGCTCTCCTTCTCCGACGCTGGCCACCGGCAACTTCGTCGGTGAATAGAACGCGAGGATGAAGACCATCGCCGGATAGACGATCGCCCGCTCCCAGCCGCCACGCTTCGGTCGCTGGGCCCGCGGCGCCGCCGTCTCTCCCATGAGCAGGTAGAGGCCGCCGATCAGCCCGATGCTGGCCCCGAGGCCCAGCTTCGGGAGAGCGACGAACCCGGCCAGCAGCGGCCCCAGTATCGCGCCCAACGTGTTCACCGCCGTCGGCCGCCCCAGGCGACTGCCCGAGCCGGGGCGCCCGCGCCACAACTCCCACACACAGGGAAGCGCCATGCCGGCCAGGATGACCGGCAGGAGGATGACCGCCGCGGTGAGCCCGATCGTCGATAAGCTGTGGGCCAGCCAGCCGCCGTAGCCCGTGTAGTGCTCCAGGCCGCCCGTCAACCAAGTGAGCAGGCTCGGCGTCAGGAGAACCAGGAGGGCCGTCGCCAGCAGGCTCAACCGAAGAATCCGCCAGGCTGACAGCCAGCGAAGAAGCCAGGCGACCAGTGCCGCGCCCAGCGCCAGGCCGCCCAGAAAGACCGCGACCACCGCGCCGAACGAGTAGACCGAGTTCTGCAGGACCAGCGCCAGCATGCGGGTCCACAGCAGCTGCAGCCCCAGGGTCGCGAGGCCCGACCCGAATGCCACGGCCAGCAGGCGACGCGATCCCGCGCCCGCGGCGCCGGACTCTTCGACTGCCGCCTCGGGCTCGGTCACCGGGGGCTGCAGCGGCTCGGACCGGGCCAGCAGAGCGGCGGCCGTCGCCACCAGCAAGCTGAGCGCTACGGCCAGCCCGTAGCTGCCACGTGTCCCCAACCAGAGCGGCAGGCCGAACGCGGCCAGCACCGCTCCAACCACGGCTCCGACGATGTTCACCGCGTAGAGCCGGCCGCCCGCTCGACCCAGCGATCCCCGGTCGCCAACCAGCGCGCGCCCCATCGCCGGCAATGTCCCTCCCATCATCGCCGTCGCCGGGAACAGGGCGATGGCCGTCAGCGCCATCTTGGACAGGGTGAATAAGCCCGGTACGCCGATCAGCGCGCGGTACAGCTCGTCATATACGGAGCGGTAAAAGACCAGAACCGCCAACACAGGAAGCGCCGCCACACCGATGCCCAGCTCCAGTCCGGCGTAAAGTCTCAGCGGACGCTCCGTTCGGTCGGCGACACGACCGAAATAGTCCGACCCGAACGCCAGGCCCAGAAAGAACGCCGCGAGGATCGCCGCCGCCGCTTCCGCCGTCGCGCCAAACAGATCCGCGAACGCTCTGACCCACAGCACCTGGTAGATCAGCGCCGCTGCTCCCGATGCTCCGAACAGCACGTGCAGTACCCGAACCCGATTCTTTTCCGCTTTCATTCCCCGGACTCTTGTCCCTCTCCCTCCCTTCGCGCCTGGACCTCGCTTGACAACGGAGTCAAAAGCTCGCAGAATGCCCGGTCGCCGGAAAGACCCTATTGTGTGCGTGAGCACTTCCCAGGCGGCCGCTCTTGACAAGCGTCGATGCGGAGCCCTATTATGCTCCCTGTCATAGATCCGACACAGCTTTATGCTTCATCTCTTCGCCAGGGTTGAGATGGCCGGCGGTAGCTGGTTCAGCCAGCTTTAGTTCGGCATCCTACATATAGATTTTCCAAGACTGGAGTTGTCGTTCTCTGTCACGCTCCGACGTAAAAGAATGCGTCGGCTAGCAGTGCATTATCTCACTTTTACAGGAGGAAGCTGAGGGGGATTGTATTTTGTTCGCTCTCCAACAAAAAACTCAACTGTCTTTTGGCCGTACCCCGACGTATTGCCGGGGTAACCCGCATCTCTAGCGGCAGGTAAAAGGAGGAGGCCGTGAAAGAGCGTCTAACGTTCGTTTCGCATGTCCTGGCCGTAATCGCGGCGTTCGTGCTGTTTGTCGGCGTGAACACCGCGAGCGCACAGGTCGGGAAGATCACAGGAGTGGTCACGGACGCCCAGTCGGGCGAAGCCCTGTCTGGCGTTCAGGTTTACCTGGAGGGTACCGGCCGAGGTGCCCTTACGGGAGAGAATGGCCGCTACTTCCTGGTGAACGTGCCGGTGGGCACGTACACGGTGGTAGCGGAGTTCCTCGGCTACGCGACACACAGGGTCGAGGGGGTCTTCCTCACGATCGACCAGACGAGGACGATCGACTTCCAGGTAGCGCCGCAGGCGATCGCGGTGGAAGAGATCCGAGTCGAGGCTGAGCGTGTGCCGCTGATCAACGTGAACGCAACCGGCAGTTCGAACACGATCACGGCGGA
>JBDHAL010000298.1:0-8989 GCA_039588075.1 Gemmatimonadota bacterium
GGATGCCAACGGCCACACGATCGCCAGTCAGACGTTCACGTGGACGTGCTTGCCGACCGACGTGGCGACGGTGACTTTGACGGGCTTTGTGACGGCGGTGGCCAACGGGACAGCGACGATCACAGCGACCGTAGCCGGCGTCACTGACTCCGCCTCGGTAACCGTGAGCCAGTCGGCCTCGACCGTGGCAGTCACTCCCGCGGCGGACACGCTCAGAGCCACGGGCGACACGGTTCAGCTCAGTGCAACGGCGCGGGATGCTAACGACAACCCGATCTTGGGAGCGACTTTCGAATGGGATTCCTATGACGAAAATGTCGCCACGGTGGATGCGACGGGACTGGTGACCGCTCGAGGGCCGGGAGAGACGACGATCACGGCGGAGGTCGGAAGTGCGCTCGGCAACGCGGAGATCAAAGTGACGGTGGTCACCTCGGTGAACACCGGTCGCGACTACACGTGCGCGTTGCTGTCCGACGGCAGCGCGTTCTGCTGGGGCCGCAACGATTACGGCCAGCTTGGCGACGGCACGACATTAGAATGGCACTACCCTGTGGAGGTTTCCGGCGGGCTGAGCTTCGCCACGCTGAGCACCGGCTGGTATCACACGTGCGGGGTGACGATCGGCGGGAGCGCCTACTGCTGGGGCGAGAACCACCGCGGCCGGCTCGGCGACGGCACGACGGACGATCACTGGACCCCCAACCCGGTCTCCGGCGGCCTGAGCTTCGAAACGGTAGGCGCAGGCGGCGAACACACGTGCGGCGTGGTGGCCGGTGGGAGCGCCTACTGCTGGGGTTACAACACCTCCGGCCAGCTCGGCGACAGGTCGACGATCGAGCGTTGGACGCCCGTGCCGGTTTTCGGCGGCCTCAGCTTCGCCAAGCAGAGCGCCGGCGGCGATTACACGTGCGGCTTGACGACCGGCGGGAGCGCTTACTGCTGGGGATGGAACAGCTATGGCCAGCTCGGCAACGGTACAACGGCGAGCGACAGCGTCCCCGTCCCGGTCTCCGCCGGCAGCTTCACCTCCGTGACCACCGGCATGGTCTCCCACACGTGCGGCGTTACTATTGGCGGGAGCATCTACTGCTGGGGATACAACTTCAACGGCCAGCTGGGCGACGGCTCGACGACCTCGCGATATACGCCGGTGGCGGTTTCAGGAATTCAGGGATTCGCCTCGGTGAGCGTCGGGTTGTCTCACACGTGCGGCGTGACGACCGAGGGGTGGGGCTATTGCTGGGGGTCCAACGGCTATGGCCAGCTTGGCGACGGCACGAACAGCGAGCGTCATACACCGGTGCCGGTCTCCGGCGGTCACAGTTTTGCCTCTATCAGCGCCGGGTGGTATCAGACGTGCGCCGTGACAACTAACGGGACGGCGTACTGCTGGGGCTATAACAATCGCGGTCAGCTCGGCGACGGTACCACAGACGGAAAGCGCTCCCCGGTGCGTGTCGTGTTTCCGTGACGCGGGCAATCACCGCGCAGCTGGATGGCGACCGCTAGGAGTCGCTTGGAGAAAAGGTGTAGCACCACGCTTCACCCTCCAGAACGGTCTCTCCATCCTGACGAACGACCTTGATCGCAAGTTGGGTTACCGGCTTCGAGGCGTGAACGCTCAGGACCTCCGCGGTCGCCGTGATGGTATCGCCAATGAAGACGGGGGCGGTGAATCGCCAGTCCTGGCTGAGGAACACGGTCCCGGGACCGGGCAGGTCCGTGGCCACGAGGGCGTGCAGCAGACCCGTTGTAAGTCCGCCCTGCACGACGAGCCGACTGAATATCGTCTTTGCCGCGAAGGCCTCATCAAAGTGAAGTGGGTTCCTGTCGCCTGTGATCGCGGCGTATGCATCTACATGCTCGCCCGTCACAGTGATTGCACGGCTGGCCGTATCGCCGACGACTGGTGGCACGATGGCACCCCCTTCGTAGGGCTCGCTCAGTCCTCCACCGGGAGCCCGCTGGGCACGCTCTCCGGGATCAGGTCGAGGAGGTTACGTGAAGAGGGGTCGGTCAGGCTGCGCAGGAACGCCAGCAGGTCGGCGACTTCCTCATCGGACAGCTCGACCCGCTCGAGCTCGTTGGCGCGGGCGATGCGATCGCGTAGCTCGGGGTCGTTTTGCACCCAGGTATCCCGCATCAGAAATCCCTCGAAGCGCTGATCCGGCAACCACTCCGAAGATAGGCGCGAGCCCTCCGCGACCAGCTCGAGAACTCCTTCTAGGGGAGGCAGGTCGCCCTCGTCGGGAACATACAGCTCGAGGGACGTCACGGGATCCAGATGGTGACGGACCACATCCTCCAGCGTCTTGTAGGCGCCATCGTGACCCCAGGGACCGGTGAGCTCCACGTTGCGCAGCGAGGGTGTGCGGAACTTGAACTCGTCCTCGGCGCGAACGGTCTCGCGGCCGCGGCCGAAGTCCTCGCAGAACGCCTGCTCGCCGCTGGCTCGCCAGTAAGCGGCGTGCCTGCCATCTGACTTGCCCGGACCGATCTGCGGCATCGCGACGGCATGAAACTCGTGATCGGTCTGGAACTTTCCAGCGTGGCAGCCGCTGCAACCGGCCTTCCCGTAGAACAGATCCATCCCGCGCATCTCTTGCGGGCCCAGGCTTTCGCGGGAGCCACGAAGGTAAGCATCGAAGGGGCTGGCGTCGGCGCGAAAGGCCTCTGCCTCGAAGGCGGCGATGGCGTTCGCGGCGAGCACGAAGGTGATGTCGCCGGCCTCGTCGACCTGGTCGGGGAACGCGCGCTTGAACCGCTCGACGTATTCGGGAACTTCCTGCAATCGACCGGCCAGCTGGTCCCAGACGCCGCCGGGGCCGCTCACGTTGTTGACCGATTTCGCGTCGGCGATAGAGTTCTCGCCCTTTTGCCCGGCCATCTCACGGGGTGAAGCGACCGGGAACATCGCCTGCGCGGCGAGCACGTTGTCGAGACCCTGCGGCAGCTTCCACTTGGCCGGCGTGACGAAGCCGCCCTCGAAGTAGCCGTTCGGGTCGGTCTCGACGCGACCGTCGTGAAAGAGCCGGATGAACTCGCTAGCGCCGACGTTGAACAGAGCCTGTGAGTTGCGCGGCATGCGGCCGTGGACCGCGGTGGCCTCGGTCGTTCCGGGCCTGCGCTCGGGTCCCACCCCCGTCGGCCCCTCGCCGAACCCCAGCGACAGACCGTCCGTCGTGGAGTGCTTCGGGTGGTGGCAGGTCGCGCACGCCATGTTCTCGTTGCCGCTCAGGATCTTGTCGAAGAACAGCAGGTGTCCCAACTCGACCTTCTCCGGCGGCGCGGCGCCGCCGTCGTAGTAGTCGCCGTCCACGACGGGATTCGGGAGCCCCGCAGGAGAGCGTACGTCATCCGTGATCGTGCGTCCCGCGATGGCGGTGATGGCGATGAGCGCGCCGATGATCAGGCTCTTCATGATCCTCCGCAGTCCGTATCCGCTTTACTCAATCCCTTCCCGATTCGGGAGCATCAGGAACAGCGGGATGTGCGCTTTGTAACCGAACTCGCCCGGATCGCCGCCGTAGACCTGGCCATCGCTGTGGTAGTTGATCGCCAGCATCGACGTGGTCCAGACGTCCGACATCTCCAAGCAAGGCTTAAAGCGATGAACGAACTTGGCCTTGCCCTCGGCATCGGCACGAAACACGCTCTCGGAGCCGTCGCGTGCGCCGAGCGGCAGATCGAGCGTGCCTGAGAACGGGACCGTCGGCGGCAGCGCGATGAACGCGTGCCACATCGTGTAAACGCCATCGGGGACCAGACCGGAGAACTCAGTGTCGAGGATCCCCTCACCGGCCACGCACATGTAGGTGCCCGTACCCCGGTGCTTGAGCCATTCCCCCAGCGTCATGCCGAGCGGCTCACCTTTCGGATACGGCCCAATCGCGTCCGGATTGAATGGATCGTGCTTGACCATGTGCGCGGCGGCGTACAGCGGGGCGCTCATGTCGTTGTCGCCCTTTGTGACCCGGAACACCTCGCCCGAGCCCGGCACTCGCTCGATGAACACGTCCTGCTCGGGCAGCTCCATCTCCAGGTGCGTGATGAAGGCCAGGTCGATGGACACGGTCGGCTCCGCCGGTGCCGGCTGGGCCAGCGACTCGCCGGCCGTGCCCAACAGCGCGACCATGCTCAGGGCGGCACCAACCGCAGCTAACCGAGCCGGCCAGTTTAGTCGAATTGCTGAATTTCTCACCTTGAACACTCCTTAATCGAAATGAAATGAACTGACAGGATCCGCGGTTCTGATGTCGGAAAGCCGCTTCACGGCGGCGGAGAGCGTGAGGTTGTAAGCTGACTTAGCTTGTGCCGGAAAAGTCGGGCAAGAAAGGGATAGCTAGCGATCGCAGCCGTGGGCAGATGACGGCGCGTCAGGCCGCGGACTAGCGGCCCGGCAGGTCGGGGCTTCATTGTGCCTGTCTCCTAACTTAGGCGGTACTGTGCCACTCTTCGCCGAGTGGCCGTGCACGAGGATCGCACAATATGCGGGCATCACGCCGCCGGAAGCAAGAGTCTTTATGGAGGCTCTCTCTTCGACCGAACTAGTACCGGGACGTGAAAGCGGCCCTCCGTCTTGTCACAGAAGCAGTCACAGTCGAGGAGGGCCAGTGAGCTAAGTGTATGGCAGGGGAGAGACTCGCGGTGAAGGCGCCCAGGCAGGGCGCCTTCACACTGAGCAGCCCTTCGGGGCTGCGAAGCTCCACTCCCAACCCACAGATTATGATTGCCTTTCAACCGCCGGACTCATAGGTACACACCAGCACTAACTCGCATAAAGGCAACAAGAAAGGGGCTGCATCACGCAGCCCCTTTCCCCTTCTTTACCGTTACTTCCCGCTGAGTTACGGCACAATAGCGGCACGGTAGCCCGCGATGAAGTATCTATTTGGCGGCAGGGTCACTACCAGTGAGCGGCGCTCCCGTTCCGGCCCGGTCCGCGCTCGGGCGAGGGCAGGAGGCTAAGAAGCTCGTACTGCATCGTTGTTCGCCGGCCGTTACACTTATCATTCAAAATGCATTTCTATTTCTATTCCGCCAAACCATCTTGCAAATAAATTATATAGAAAAGCCTCAATAAGTCCTACTATAAATCCAAACGCTGCAAATATAGTCGGCATACCTATGAGTGCGCCAAATGCAAGCACTGTACCAAAACCTAGTCCCGGCGTCGACGCGGAGGCGGAGGAGACCCACCCGATACTTACGAACACATCTATGATAAGTCCACCAAAAGAATACAATATCCCAGCAATTAAACCCACAATTGCCATGATAACAGCTTGCAATTTTGCGAAGGAGAGCAATTTAATTTTTCTTAATTTTGCCATTATTCATTCACCTTACCCAGGAGGATGTAGCAGCAATCCAACCAGCTGAACGGCCACAAGCTCTCAGTAGCACGGGCGACTAGCGTACCTGTCGGCTTGCACCTAAATGTTCGCCCACGCCGCCGTGACTATCCTGCTACTTCAATGCACTCAAGCAGAAGGTTGGTCAGAGCCGGGAGGTCGCTGGCGCAGCAGCCACACCAGCGCAATCCCAGTAATGGCCCCGTACACGACCCCGAGCGCGGGCCAGCCCAGGAACGCGCCCGCGGGGCCGCCCGCGACCCAGCCCACGGTGCTGGCCAGCACCCACCAGCCCGCCCGAGCGACCTGCTGTCGCAGGATCAGCCACTGCAGCACCCCGACTGCGGTGCCGAACAGACCGGCCCCCCCGATCCAGCCCACGTCCGCGTTGACCACGCCCACGCCGAAGACGACGACACCGACGACCGCCGAGGCCACGATGCTGGCCAACACCCACCCGCCAGCCCGGGCGACCCGCCGCCGCAGCACCAGCCATTGCAGCACCCCGGCCACTATACCGCCCACGGCCACGCCCACGTACCCGGCCACGACTATGTCCCTGTACAATCCCAGAGCCGCCACGGGCCCGGCCGCGGCCCACCCCACCGTGCTGGCCAGCACCCACCAGAGCCAGAAGCCCCAACCCACAGCCAAAGGACTATCCGAAGGTTCGTCGCTGCTGCCGCCCGTCTGCTCGGCCATCCGTCCCCTCCTTATGGACTCTCTGCGTCAGTAAGGCCTGGTGTTGACGATGTCAACATACACCCAGATGTTGATGCTGTCAACATTTTCGTTCATATTGACACATGACCAACCAGACCGGCGCCTATCATCATGGGGACCTTCGGGCGGCGCTGCTCGCCGAAGCCGCCGCGATGATTGCCGAGGGAGGGGCTGCTAGCCTGACGATGCGGGCGCTTGGCCAGCGCCTCGGCGTGTCGCGGGCTGCGCCCTATCGCCACTTCTCGGACAAGACCGCGCTGCTGGTTGCGGTTGCCGCGGCTGGGTTCGGCGCCCAGCGATCCAGCGTCGAGCAGTTCCGGCTGATGGGTGAGGAGTACGTTCGTTTCGCCCTCGAGAATCCGGCGCACTACCGCCTGATGTACGGCAAGGAGGCGCTCGAACGCCAAGACCAACATGAGTTACGGGAAGCTGCAAACGCCATATTCGAACAGCTGGTCGGCGTGATCCAGGCCCACCAGCGCAGCGGCGGAATCAAACGGCAGGATCCCCGTGCGCAGGCCTACGTGGCCTGGAGCGCGGTGCACGGGCTGGCGTCATTGTGGATCGAGGGACAGATCCAGGCAACCGATGACATTGATGGGCTTATCCGGCAGACCACGCGCACGGTGTTGGACGGGATGCGCGTTCGCCGCCGGCGTGGAGCGTAAGCGGGTTTCAGTAGAGGCGCTCCTTATGGACGCGACCCGGCAGCGGAAGTCGCAGCAATCGCTTGTTAGCCAGCATCCCCGGCTACAATCCCTTCCAGCTCGACGACGATGTTCTCAGCGAGCTCGCGAAGCCCATCCACGTTGAGGGCCATCACGCGCAGCCGGAACGCACGATAGTAGAAGGCCGCGTACACCTCGGTGCTTCTCACTACCGGGGCCGTCTCAAGCGGAAAGGTCGGACTTGGCAGCCCGAGGGGCCCCGCTGCGGCGACGGCGAAGCCCGGGAAGCCCGCAGCGACCAAAGCGCCCTGAATGTCGACATCGCGATTTCGCTCCAAATGACCTGCATCGACCGAAAGGTCGGGGATTCCAATCGACCAGTCTTCCAGCCTCGTCGTGAGCGATGCACGACTGGCGAGCAGTGGATTGCGAGTCGCGAGCACCTCCGCGGCGACGGATCGGCGTAGGTCTGCGAACCCCACGTTGAAGCTGCCACGGAATAGCAGGACAAGGGTGTCAGCACTTGGTGCCGCCGCATCCGGATCCATCAACTGGAGAAGGGCACGCGTACTGGCGCCGGCTTGCTCGAGACCCTCAGAGAACACGTCGAGACTGCGCTGAGCTGCAATCAGTTCGCCATGCAGCAGCCTGAGCTGAGCCTCATCAGCGCGGCGATCGAGTAGGCTGCCCCACCACGCGTCGAGGGCGAACGCGATCAGGAGTGAGACGACGATCAATACGACGTCGCGGCCGGCATCACGCCATCGCGCTCCGATTCGATCCAGCATACGCTGCTCCTGGTTGTTGCAGGCCGCCCCTAGCGGTGCCGAAAGAATGCTGGCTAACGATTTGCGGTTCTGCTGCGGGTCAGTGTGCTCCCTGCGGGCGGCCGCTGCAAGGCGGCCGCCCATCTTGTGGCCAACCCGCCCCCGCCAGCAGCAACCGCTTGCTAGAGAGCCGCACCCTCAAGTTCTTGCTCCACAAGTGACAGGATCTTCGCGACGATTGCCTGAGCGATGCTCAACCGTTCCAATGCGTGCCGGGAGGAGTTCATGCGCTCCTCCACTGCGTTCTCGAATCTTCGCTCGGCTAGTAAGGCGTCGTAACGACGAGAGAATCGACTCGGGTTCAGCCCTGCTTCCCCATACTCCTCGGTGAGTGCTGTGAGGTCGAGCGTCACGACCGGGACATAATCCCAAATGAATGGTAGGAACCGCTGGTCCATTTGCGCTCTTGCTTCGCGCTCGGTTTCTTGCAGGGCGGCCCTGGCTACCGACCAAGCCGCTAGTTCCCTGCGCAGCTCGGAGCTAGAGATGATATCGAGCCGTCCGGACCCCACAAGAGCATCCAGTGTCGCAGTCGTTGGAAAGACCGTAGGCCCACCGATCAGGTCCATCAGCAACGAGTCAACGGCCAACTCGCTTATCTGCAGGCGCGCCGCTGGGCCCGTCATTCCGAGCAGTCGCACCGAACTCTCGAGAATTCGTCCGTGACCTTCGCTGGCCGAAGTTAGGCGTTGGGCAGTTTCGACAAAGTCCTCGCGAAGGTTCTTTAGTGCGTCGACCTCATCTCGTCGCTCACCGCGACCAGCCCACCAGGCCTCGATGCCGAACGCCAAGAGAATGCTGACGACGATCAGGACGCCCTCGGCAAGGATCCTTTGCCACGGTAGTCTTCGGGCACCCTCGGCCATGTCGCTCCAGGTCTCGAGGCTCTCTAACTAGTATTGTACTGCAAGTGGATCATATCACTGCACCACAAACGCTGCCCGT
This sequence comes from Gemmatimonadota bacterium, assembly GCA_039588075.1. Classification (GTDB taxonomy): domain Bacteria; phylum Gemmatimonadota; class Gemmatimonadetes; order Palauibacterales; family KS3-K002; genus JBDHAL01. The sequence continues at coordinate 8,521 of JBDHAL010000298.1, forward strand.
CTTGCAAGACATGTCCCCATGTCTTTCCCCCCCCTTCCATTCCTGCAAACCGGTTCAAGATAGGCGTGATGCCGTCGCCCAGTCCAGGAGCAACAACCAGTCAAATGCTGCAAGGCTCGCAGCCTAAGCACCAAACCCAAAAAGCGCGCCGGGCCGGCCTGAAGCCGTGCGCGATCGCGTGCATTGGGCACAATGAACGTGTATAAGTGGACCCCGAAAGGCTCGAGAATGCAGTGGCAGGGGGGAGACTCGAACTCCCAACTGTCAACTCCGGGTGAAAACTTCCCATTCGTGACGGTTGAAAATTGCACACTCAACCAGGGGGTGACGAGCCTAAGACGTCATGACCTCATTTTGCTTTCTCCGCCTCTTAGGTGAGGAACCTCCATCCTCTGAGGCGGGGGTTTGAAGAGCCTGCCACAGATCGGTGTGCTGTCGCATCCGGTAGCTGTTGCCCCGGATGTTCACG
>JBDHAL010000299.1:0-3412 GCA_039588075.1 Gemmatimonadota bacterium
AATCCCCACGACGTGGACGGCCTGGCGGAGACGATGAGAATGGCGCTCTCGCTGCCCAAGAAAGAAGCGACGCGCCGGATGAAGCGGATGCGGGAAGTGGTGAGCACCCACAACGTCTATGATTGGGCCGACTCGTTCGTCGATGCGTTGACCGGCTAGGACAGTTGGAAGTCCTTAGTCTCGCCCTTCTTGAACGTGTAAATCTTGTCGCGGAATCCGATCCGCGCGTAGGGCGCCCATGCACCCTCGAACGAGACTGTCAGCTTGTCGCGGGTGATGTGGATGGAGAACCAGTGGCCGCGATACTGAATCCGTGACCTAACGCTTTCGAGATCGTCGGGCAGGCAGGGGTTGAGCCACAACACGCCCTCGCGCAACGCGAGCCCGGAGTAGCAACGCTGGATGAGATCGACGGTGCCGGCCATGGCGCCGAGGTGTATGCCCTCGGCGGTGGTCCCCCCCTGCACGTCATTGAGGTCGGAGCCGACGGCGGCCTCGAACCAGCGCCAGGAGCGAGAGCGATCGGATCGCGCCTGGACCCAGGAGTTGATGATGGCGCTGAGCGACGAGCCGTTCGACGTGCGCCGCAGGTAGTACTCGATGTTCTTCGGGATCATCTCCGGCTCGAACGGATAGCTCATCCACTCGAATAGCTGGGCCAACCGCTCGGCGGAGAACAGGTAACAGAGCATGAGCACGTCGGCCTGCTTGCTCACCTTGTAGTTGTTGGGGGAATCGCCTTCCGACTCGAGAATCCTATCGAGCCGGTGGATGTCGCCGTACTTCGCCCGGTACCCCTCCCAGTCGAATTCCTCCAGGTCCTCGTAGCCTTCGAACTGGCTGATGATGCCGCCGTCCTGGAACGGAATGAACATCTTGCGTCCGATCTCTTCCCAGGAAGCGATCTCCTCGTCGCTGACATCGAGGTCCTGGAAGATTTCGCTTGCGCAATCAATATCCAGCATGTCCACCACGCGGCCGGCGCACTGCAGGCACCACGCGGCCATCAGGTTGGTGTAGGCGTTGTTGTTGAGGCCCGGCCGGTCGGCGCCGGGGTAGGCGGTGTGGTACTCGTCCGGTCCGACGACGCCATGGATCTCGTAGCGGTCGCGCTGCGGATTGAGCTTCGCGATATCGGCCCAGAAACGAGCGATCTCGATGATCATCCTGGATCCGTACGTGCAGATGAATTCGCGCCGGCCCGTCGCCTGGTAGTGACGCCAGACGTTGAAGGCGATGGCCGCGTTCACGTGCCGCTGCAGGTAGGTGTCGTCCTTGACCCAGTTGCCGGATTTCGGGTTGAGATGGACGACCTGGCTCTCCTCGCGCCCGTCGCTGCCGCTCTGCCACGGGTAGAGGGCGCCCTTGAAGCCCTGGGCGCGAGCGATCCGCCGCGCCTCGGGCAACCGCCGGTACCGGTACATGAGCAGAGCGCGGGCGATCTCGGGGACGCGCAGCTCGAGGAAGGGGAAGATGTAGAGCTCGTCCCAGAAGATGTGGCCACGGTAGGCTTCGCCGTGAAGGCCGCGGGCCGGCACGCCGACGTCCAGCTCCTCGGTGTTCGGCGACACCGTCTGCAACAGATGAAAGATGTGGATCCTCAGGGCCAACTGTTCGTCAGGCGCGCCCTGCAGCTCGATGTCGCAGCGATACCAGAGCCTCTCCCATGCGAGTCGGTGGGTTCGCAGGAGATCCTCGAAGTCAGCGGCCCGCTCGATGGCCCGGCGCGCCTCGGTGCCGGGCGCGCTGATCGCCCAATCCCTTGAGGTATAAACGGCGACGAGTTTTTCGACGCGAACCGGAACACCCTGCTCGCAGTCGAAGCCGAGCACCTGCTCGACGTACCCGGCCTCCCGGTTCGTGACGCGTTCGGCGCGCACCTGCTCCGAGTTGCTAAAGACTCTCGTGCGCGCCGATTGCGCCATCTCGGTGCGCGAGTCGACGGTCTGAACGAGTAAGAAGATCCCCTCGTCGCCCTCGGCATCGGTCTGCAGCGACTCGAGGTGCTGGCCATCAAAGTCCCGGTAGCGAGCGACCCCCCGGTTCTGCACCGTCCCGTCCAACGCGGAGCGCACCTCGATGCCGCCCGACCAGTTCTCCGGCGTGAGTGTCCACTCGATGGCTGCGAGGTGCATGTTGGCCATGTGGACAAGGCGCCGCGAGCGCAGCGAGGTCTCGCGACCTTCGGCATCGCGGAAGCGGCTGAGGCGTTCCATCACGCCGGTTCTCAGGTCGAGCTCCTGCCGGCACTCGAGCATCTCCACGGATTCGACGTCGAACCAATCGCCGCCCTGCGGCCGGAACGTGAGCAGCAGCCAGTTGGGCCAGTTGACCAGGTCCTCGTTCGTAACCTGGCGGCCCGCGGTCTCGGTCGTCAGGCGGTTGTAGCCGCCGGCGAGGTAAGTCCCGGGGTAGTGGGCGCCGCCGGCCTTAACGAGCTCCAAAGCGCCGCGCGTGGCGAAGTAGCCATTGCCGAGAGTACAGAGGGCCTCGCGCAGCGGCTCCTGCTGCGGGTCCCAGCCTCCATAGGTCAGCTTCCAACCGCTCATCGCCGTTCGTCCCTCTGCAGGTTGACCAGCTGGTTAAGAAACTGCTGCACTTCCGAGGTGTCGCGTAACCTGTAGCCGGCGTTCGTCAGGTACGTCGGATCGCCGACGAGGACGCCGACCCCGCAGCCGGCCAGCGCGCGGAAGGCGTCTTCGTCGGTCACATCGTCTCCCAAGTAAAACGGCACCACGTCGTCTCCGTCCAGGCCGAGGGCGTCGAGCAACCAGAGGACGGCGCGGCCCTTGTCCCACTCGATGTCGGGGCGAAGCTCGAAGACTTTCTTTCCGCCCGACATGCGTAGCCGGTCGTGCCTGGCGAGCACATCGCGAACCGCTGCCTCTACTCCGGGCACATCTTCATCCGCGACGTTCCGATAGTGAACGGCGATGGCGAAGCGCTTGCGCTCCACGCGAGCGCCGCTCACCGAGTCGATTCGCTGGTGCAGTTGACGTTCGGCGCTCTTCAGGTCGGGAAGTCGGTCGCGACCGCCCTCGTACTCCATGCGCAGTCCGGCAGGTCCGGAGATGTCGAAGCCGTGGCTGCCGGCGTAGACCAGGCCGTCGATCGCCACCAGCGGCTCTACATCGGCGCGGTCGCGCCCGCTGACGACGGCTACCGTGCATTGGCCGGCCAGCTCCACCACGACCTCTCTCATCTCGTCCGAGAGCAGGGCGTCTTCCGGCTGCGAGACGATCGGCGTCATCGTCCCGTCGTAATCGAGGAAGACCGCCGGCCGCTTCCCGGCCAGGCGCTGCGCGATCTCGTCCCGCGCATCCAGCGCCAACGTCAGGTCGCCGGCGCGTCGCTTTCCATCGTTGCCCGGCATCGAACTCAGTTCTCCGTCTTCACTTTTCTCAAGTCGTCG
>JBDHAL010000300.1:0-3403 GCA_039588075.1 Gemmatimonadota bacterium
GGCAGATGGTCGTGCGGCGCGGGATGCGTCAGGCCGTGCTGGGACTCGCTGCTGGCCTTGCGGGCGCGCTTGTCCTGACGCGTGGGCTGGAGGGCCTGCTGTTCCAGGTTTCGCCCACGGACCCGGCGACTCTCGGTAGCGTGTCCTTCTTGTTGCTCGTCGTGGCGCTGGCGGCGTGTTACTGGCCGGCGCGCCGAGCGACGAAGGTCGATCCCGTTCGCGCCCTTTCGGAGGAGTAGCTTGGAGGGAGGGTGGTCAAGGGACTATCGAACTGTCAGACGCTGTTGTGATGCCTCCCGCAACAGGGGGAGAGCGGCCGGTCAGCGTATAGCCTCGCGCCTCAAGTCCTCGATGAAACTCGCGTCCACCCAGTAGTTGTCGTCATTGCCGGCGCGGCTGCTGTTGAAGAACAGGTACTTTCCGTCGGGCGACACGATCGGGCAGATCTCATTCGCCCGGGTAGTCACCGGCTCCCCGAGGTTCAACGGAACGGTCCAGCCGCCGGACTCATCCCGGAAGCTTATCCACAAGTCGACATGGCCAATGTTCTCCTCGTGGCGAACTCGCATGAAGATGAGGTAGCTCTCATCGGGAGCGATGAACGGGGCGCCCTCGCTCGCGTCGCTGTTCACCGGCGCGCCCAGGTTCTCCGGCGCCTGGTAGACGCCGTCGGCAAGGCGCGACACGTGAATTTCGCCGTCGCCGGGCGCGTAGATGCTGCCGTCGGCCGCCACCGAGAACTCCCAGTGGAGATCGAGCGTGTTGGGTCCTCCCTCGATGATTTGCGGCTGGGACCAGCCGTGCGGGCCGCGCGTCACGTACCAGATCCTCTCCGCCTGTGGTCCTTCCTCCGCGCCCGTCGGGCGGCGTGACAGGAAGTACAACCGCTCGCCGTCGGGAGCGAAGATCGGCACGTCGTCGCCCCAGCCGAGCCGTGAGAACGGCGCCGGCGCCGGCTCTGACCAGCGACCGTTTACGAGCCGTGAGAAGACGGTCATCCCGCGCGAATAGCCGGAGTCGGGAAGGGCGACCTCGGTGGACCAAAAGGCTTCCGTCCCGTCGGGTGAGAACGCGATGGTCCCGTGCTGGAAGCGATGCGTGGAAACGATGTCCACGGCGAACGCGGTCGGCGGCGCTCCCGCTGCGGGCGGGTCTTGCCCCATGTAGGGCCCCTCGAGAACCGGGAATTCGCGCGGCTCTGTGCTTGCGCCCGCCGCGGCCAGAAAACGCGCCATCGCCTCGCGGCCGACGGTCTCGGCCGTGTTGTAGGGCGACACGCCTGACAGGCTGCGGGCGTCAATATCAGCGCCGCGATCGAGGAGCGTCTGGGCTACGTCTTCGCGCCCCATCTCCGCCGCGTAGTGGAGCGGGACGCGCCCGTAGCGGTCCTCCGCGTTCACGTCGAAGCCCATTTCGAGCAGACGCGCCACGATCAGCGCTGACCCACCCAGGCTCGACGAGTGCAGTAGCGAGCCGCCGTTGTCGTTGCGCATTGTGAGGTCGGCACCCGAGTCGGCGAGGAGCACGAAGAGGCGCTCGAGACCATGTTCGGCGCTCAGCATGACGAGAGACTGCGCTTCCCAGGTCCCCGCGTCAGGTAGCCCGGCCCCTTCATCGAGAAACAAGTTCACCAGGCCGCGAAAGCCCCTCCACGCCGCGAGCTCGAGCGGAACCGAGCCGTTACGATCCCCAGCCTGCACGTCGGCGCCGCCGGCGACGAGCAGTCGCGCCATCTCGATGTTCCCCGTTTCCCTCGCCACCAGGAGGAGCGGCGTGCGGCCGTATTCATTTCGCCGCTCCGTGTCGGCGCCGCGCCCGAGCAGGAAGCTGGCGGCGGCCAACTGATTCTGCCTAATCGCGGAGTGAAGCGGCGTCTCGCTGTCCTCGTCTTCGGCGTTTACCTCGGCTCCAGCTTTGGTGAGCGCCGTGCAGACCTCTACGTGACCGTTAGCCGCGGCGACGTGAAGGAGAGTGCGTTCTCGTTCGTCCGTTCGGTTGACAAGATCGGGTTCGCTGGCGAGTCGCTCCCCAACGGCGCTGGCATCTCCTTCTTCCGCGGCGTCGAATACCGACTGAGCTGCGAGGGAGAGCGGGGCATCCGTGCTTTCGGCCTGCTGGTCACTCGAACTGCAGCCTGACGCGGCCAGGAAGACGAGTAGCGCGGTGGGCAGGGCGTAGAAGTGAATGGCGTGGGATTTGTGTCTCATCGGTCTTTCCCATCATAAGGATCCGATGATCGAGGCTAACCCTTTAGGTCAGTTAATAGACGCGCATGGTACCCACAAGGTTGCCAGTCCACGGGCGAGCCTGCTCGGCGAAAGCGGCCCCGACTGACCGGTCACCCACCACGCATCTTTGTTGGTCCAACTACTCGGTGTGAAGGCGCCCTGCCTGAGCGCCTTCACCGCGAGTCTCCCCCGCGAGCGCCTCAACCGGCGGCGCGGTGGACAAAGCCCTCGAGCGAGATCGTGTACGCCGCTTCATCCTCCAGATGCCGCATGCAGTACTCGGTCGGGTAGTAGCCGGCGACCTCCCATGCTTCGGGCTGTTTGACCGGCACGCACACATCCGGATTGCTGAGCAGGTACTCGGTCGTGATCATCGGCTCGTAGAAGATGATGTGACCATCGAACGCCCCGTAGATGAAGGTGTGGGTGAACTTCGCCGGCGGGTCGGCTAGCTCCGGCGATGTCACGTCTATCAGGTGATTGCCCATATCGGGGACTACCGCTTGCACGTCGGCGTAGTCCGGAGCGACGTACTTGGCGGGCACGGGCATGATGCCGCGCTCGAAATCGTCGCAGTCGACGAGTTCTCCGCAGGTACCGGGCCGGATCCGCCGTATGGCCTCGCGGCTCGCCGTATAGAAGTGGATATCGAAATGGGGTAAATCGTACACGCCGGGCGGCGTGTGCCCCGTGGGGTTCCAGTCCAACCCTACCCACTTGAAGTGGGTTTCCGGGCTTTCCGCCAACAAGTCTTCCAGGGGAATGGTCAGCGCGTGGTCACCGTGGCACTCGGTATCCATGTCGAGGTTTCCGTCGCCATCGACGTCGAAGCAGCGGGCCGGGTTCTTGTTCTTCTCGGTGGGCATCGTCTCCAGGCCGCTTCTCGTCATTCTGATGCCGATCGCGATCGGGCTTCCGTCGGGGTTCAGCTCGGCGTATGCGTGTACCGCACCACTACCCAGTTCGATAGGCTCGCCAACGACATTCTCCCGTTCTGACGAAGCCTCCGGGTTGCAGCCGCCGAGAACGAGCAGCCCCATGATCGAGGCCAGGGCGGCCGCACGTGTCTCGAAGATCCGATGGGTTGAAGTCATCTTCGCCTCCTTAACTCTCGCGGTTCGTGGTTCTCGCTGACCCTTCGGGGACTCAATAGGGTCACGACACCGGGTTCGACG
>JBDHAL010000301.1:0-3360 GCA_039588075.1 Gemmatimonadota bacterium
TGGGCGGAGGCGGAGGAGAATGTCATGTCGGCCGGCGGTCATATCATCCCGAAGGGCGGCAGAACGGTGGAGAACGATTTCACCTTCACCAACGCTCTCATCCGTGCGGGTTTCGGATACCGCCACGAGATCATCGGGCTGCAGCTCGGCCTGCAGGTTCGCTCCATCGATTACGAACTGGAACAGGTCGACAATATTCTGGAGTCGACGCGGCGGCAGGACGAGAGCTGGCTCGAGTGGACACCGACCTGGGGTTTGAGCCTCCATCTTTCAGGGATCGAGCTGGCTTACCAGGGCCGGGTCACGACGGGTACGGGACGCCCGGGCACCGCCTGGTCGCCGGTGGCCGTGGGTCGCTTCGAAGCGGCGGCGGAGGCGGGCGCAGCGGACTTCATCGTGGCGCCGTCCGGGCCGCTCACCCTGCAGGAGGCGAGCGTCGGCGCACACCAGTTCGCGGTGATCATTCCGATACGGTAGGCGGTCGGCGCTGCCTACAGGAAGTCAATCGTGTAGGGTGCGAGTTCTCCGGCCTCGTCTCGGCCCTCGTTCCATGCGGAGAGCGCATGGGCCATTCGTTCCGGATCGTTGTTGAACAGGGTATGGGGGATGATGAGGACTCCGGCGTGCGGCAGCCGCGCGCGGAAAAACGCGATCGTGGCTTCGATGAAATCGTCCCGGTTCCGCGTCACCATCACGCGGCCCTCGCTTGCGGTGTACTCCAATTGCTCCGCATCGGAGAGCATCCGCCGGCCGATTTCGTGCACGCTCACAACGTCCAGGTCGAGGCCCCTGGCAATCTCGGCCGTCTGCGGATTCACATCCTCGTCCAGCAGGAACTTCACGGCCCTGCAGCGTCAGTCGTCGCGCGGTCGCGCGAACGGGAATGCCGACCAGGTCTCCTCGGGAGTCCAACGGCTCTCGCGCTCCAGGCGCCGGTCGATATCCTCCGGGTAGAGCTGGTAGTAGCTCAGTCCGGCGCGGAGCTGCGCTTCCTCCAACCAGGGGTAGTTGTCCCTTAGCTCGTCGTAGTTTTCACCGCAGGCCCGCCAGGCCGCCACCAATTCCCACACGTCGAGCCCCGTGCCCGCAAGCGTCGCCCGCCGACCTGTTGGGCCCGTGGTGAAGATGATCCCAGGAGCCCGCCGCATGCGGACCGCCTCTTCCAGCAGGTCGGTGACGACTTGCGACCAATTGCGCCGCGACCGCTCGACTTCGCGCTGAATCTCAGCCTCCAGCTCCTCGGGCAGCCTGACGCCGCGTGCTCTGGTGCTCATGTTTCCGTCCTGAAGAGTGTTCACGTTGTGCACTAAGTGCACTTTATGCACAATCTACCCGCCACACGCTTCACGGTCAAGATCGGCTCTGCCCAGCTCCTCTGCTGGCTGCCCGTTTGGCAATCGGCCAATAGGTAAGTCAGGCCGATCAACGGACCGTCAAACGAGACATGTAAGGGGACTGGTGGGCCGAGGTGCTGACGGACTCAACCGTCGCCGAGGAGCCGATCCACGTCGCTTTGGGCTTGCAGAAGCTGATCGACTTCGTCGGCGACGTCCCGGGCTACCGCCAGGTCGCCGGTCAGGCTCTCGACGCTTCCCGATCCTGCCTGCATGCGAAGCAGGCCGAGCCTGATGGTCTCGAGTGCGGCGACGGCATCGGCCAGGCGTTGTTGAGTGGTGTCGCGGGCGGCGAGCACGTCCTCCTCGAGCTTTCGTTGCTGCTCGGCGAGGCCGGCGCCGACGTCGGGGTGGGGCGATTCGTCCAGCGACCGGCTTTCCGGGCGGTCGATACGTACGCGGGCCAGCACGCCGTTCAGGTTCTCGACCTCGAGGCGCATCTTCTGAGCGTCGTCTTCGAGCTTTCGTACGACTTCGGGCAAATCGGCAAGCTCTCTTCGCATCGGCTTGGGCAGTTCTTCGAACAGGCGCTCGGCCTCCATGCCGATGGCGAACTCGGTCGCGCGGTAGGTGGCCGAGCCCAGCGCCGGGCCTCGCTTGAGACCGACGCCGGCCAGCCGGAAAGTCCAACGTCCCAGGCGTGATCTCCAGAACCAGCCCCGAAACTGGTTGGCGATGTCGCGGCGGGCCTGCAGTCGATAGCTGGCCAGGATGCCGGAGCCGAAGCCGCAAAGTATCGAGATATCGATGATGTCCCCGAGCGCGCTCTCCGGAAGCCCGGTCAGGGGAATCGCCAGCGCCGCAAGCAACGCGGTCCCGAACCCCGCCGCCGTGAGACCTCGTACCACCTTCTCGTAGCGTGAGGGCTTCACTCCGAACTCGAAGGCTCCCTCTTCGCGGTTGCGTTCGATCTCCGTGCGGAGCGCGGCGACGACCTCGTCGGCGCCGAAGCCGGACTTCACGAGCCGGCGGACCTTGTTGAGGACGATCCCGGCGGGCACGACGGTCACGCCGAGCCCGAAAGTGCCGAAGCCGACCACCGCTCCCAGGTCTCCGCCCACTATCGCGCCCATGGTCGCCGAGACCGCCGCCGCACACCACAGATAGATGGCCACGCCACCGGCCCCGATGCGCTTTTCGCGCTTCACGAAAAGGCGCAGGGCCACGGGAAGCTCGCGTCGCTCGCCCAGCGATTGGCCGAACGCTTCCGCCAGCTCTTCTTCGTTGGTGAACCGCGACGCGGGATCTTTCGCCAGGCAGGCGTCGATCGTCCGCGCCAGCTTGCTCGGCACGCGCGGCGCGGCCGACGCCACCGGCGGCGCCGGTTCGCTGATGTGCTTGCCGAGGATCGCCGCGGAGGTGGAGCCGTCGAATGGCAGCGTTCCGCTGAGCGCGTAGAAGCCCACCACGCCCAGCGAGTAGGTGTCGCTGGCCGGCCCCACCGGCCTGCCCATCGCCTGCTCCGGGCTCATGAACTCGGCGGTGCCCGAGACCCGGCCGGTCGCTTCCGCGGCCGCGGCCACGCTGGCGATTCCGAAGTCGGCCACCAGCGCCCGGCCCGTACCCGACTCTATCAAGATGTTTTCGGGCTTCACGTCCCGGTGAACCACTCCGTTGGAGTGCGCGTAGGCGAGCGCCCAGGCGACCTCGCGCAGCATGCGTGCGACCTCCGACGGCGGTCGCGGCCCGCGGCCGCGGATCCGCTGGCCCAGCGTCTCCCCGTCGATGTACGCCATCGCGAACATCACGACGTCGTCCACCTCGTCGACGGAGAAGATCGGTACGATGTTGGGGTGCGAAAGCTTGGCCGCCGTTCGGGCCTCGTGCAGGAATCGCTCGCGCGCCGCCGGCTGCGCCGCCAGCGCCGGCGGCAAGATTTTCAACGCCACCGGGCGGTCGAGGCTGACCTCCCGGGCGAGGTAAACGATCCCCATCCCGCCGCGGCCAAGCTCACCCTCGAGAGAGT
>JBDHAL010000302.1:0-3344 GCA_039588075.1 Gemmatimonadota bacterium
ACCGCCCAGGCGACCCACCAGTGGACCGCGTCCGCCGCCTCTCCCGCCGAGTCTTGGGCCAGGTAGAGCTCGCCCAGCCGGCGGGCCTCCGCGCTGTCGCCGGCGGCGGAGCTGAGCTGTACCAGGTGGTGGAGTGCCGGGATGAAGGTCGGGTCGAGCTCCAGGGCCTTGCGGAACGCTGACTCGGCGCGGGCCAGAGGATCATCCAGTCCCAGCGCTGCTCCATAGTGGAAGTACTCGTCCGCCAGCTCCTGCCACACCTCCGGCCGGTCGGGCGACAGTCGCACGGCCCGCTGCTGTGCAGCCAGGTACTCCGATCGAGGCGACGGCGCCGGGTAACGCGGGCCGATAAGACCGGTCAAGAAGACCCGATCACGTTCGCTCAACCGGTCCCGCCCCGCCCACGCGGCTCTTCGGCCCCGGCCCCTGCTGCCGGGACGGCCGCTGAACCAGCCGGTCGCCGACAGCATGCCCAGGCCGGCCAGTGCGAATGTCGAATCCGAATCGAGGGCGTTGTGGAACTGATCGATCGCATTCGAGAAGCGGCCCTGCCGGTAGTCCGCCTTGCCCTGGAGATAGGTCTTGAGCGCCGGCAGCGATCGGCTGGTCAGCGCGACCAGTCGATGCTGCTCGCCCGCCTCGAGGGCCAGCAGCGTGCCGGCCAGCCGGTCGACCAGCGCCGGAAGGCTATCCGCGGACCCCTCCACGCTCGCCTCCGCGAGGACGGCGCCGTCCGGAACGCTGAGAACCGAAGCGTTCATCACCAGACCGGACGGCGTCCCAACGAGCCCGCCCAGCAGGAGCTGGCCGGCGCCCAGTTGACCGGCGACCTCGAGAGCCGCGTCCTGCGGCAGCTCCTCTCCCTCTGATGTGAGCGAGCGCCGCCAGGCGCTGATCGTCGAACGCGGATCCGCGGCCCGGGGTCCGGTTTCGCCGGTCAGCTTGGCCGCCAGCAGGTCGACCATCCCCTCCTGCAGATAGACCAGCGACGGATCCGACCCGGCAACGCGGAATGGAAGCACGGCCACGACGTTCGCGTCCGGCTCCGCGCGCGCCACGGCGCTGCCGTCCGAACCGCCGCCCGAAAGCAGCAGCGCGGTGGCCGCCAGGCCCCATAGCGCGAAGGCCAGCACTCCGCCGGCTATGGCGTTGCGCCAGGTGAATAGACCACCGAGGCCGGCCCGCTCGCCGGGTACTCGATGACTCTCGGCGTCGATCTCGACTCCCCTTTCGCCGGTCGTCTCCTGCGGCTTCGCTCCGCCGCCGAGTGGAGTCCCCTCCTGTACGAAGGCCGTCGCCAGGACGATGGGGAGACCGATGATGAAGAGGACGATGGCGAGCCCGGGTAGCCAGGCCGGAAGGCCGACCCCCTCGACCAGGCTCTGTATCACCTGGTAGCCGATCCAGGCGCCTACCAGGTAGATGCCCAGAACCTGCCACAGGGAGCGGCGGTGGACTTCGTGGATGAGCTTCTTCAGCTGCGACATGACCCTGTCCGCACCGAGGACTCCTGCTGGTTGAGGCTATGACAGTACGCCAGCTGTTGCCACAAGATGGGGGAAATGGCGGTTCGCATCAACGATGGGCGAGGGCAGGGCGTCTGGGTGGAATCTAAGACGTCCCCTGACGGGTTCTGCCTAGAGGTCGTCCAGCCAGCCGGCGATCCCCGCCCCGATCTCGTGGGGATGGTCCTCCTGCAGGAAGTGGATCCCCGCGCCCAGGTCCACCGTGTCCAGGTTCTTCAGATTCGCTTTGCACCACTCGACCATCGGCGGCGGCATGATTGCCCCCGGCGCAGCGTGGAACAACAGCTTCGGAAGGTCCGTCTCCTGAAGCCAGCCGTTGTAGTTTATCACGGCGTCCACCACGTCCGCCGGCTCGCCCGCGATGGGCAGCTCGTTCGGCCACCGCCATACTGGCTTCCGGCTCGGCGGCTCCAGGTACGGCTCGCGGTAGCGATTCATCTCTTCTTCGGACAGATCGCGGACGATGGCGCCCGGCAGGATCCCCTCCACGAACATGTTCTGGGTGACGATCATCTCCCAGCCCACGTCGGGAGTCCGAAAGGCCTTGAACGTTTCCACGAAGTCTTGAGGAAACTCGTCCCAGGTCGGCACCGGAGCGATGATCGGCTCCATGAACGCGATGGCCTTCACATTCTGTTCGTGACGAGATGCGTAACGAAACCCGAGTCCGGAGCCCCAGTCGTGGATGACGAACGTGATGTTCTCGAGCCCCAGCTTCTCGACGAAGCCCTCAAAGTACTTGTAGTGGTCAAAGAACCGGTACTCGAGGTCCGGCTTGTCCGACTTCCCCATGCCGATCAGGTCCATGGCGATCGCCCGGTGCTTCGCCGTCACGTGCGGGATGATGTTCCTCCACAGGTAGGACGACGTGGGGTTGCCGTGCAGAAAGAGCACCGGGTCGCCGGAGCCCTCGTCGATGTAGTGCAGCTTCGAGCCGGCTACATCCACGTAGCGTGACTCGAATGGAAAATCCGCCGAGATCTCTCGATTGTCCGACATGGGTTGAGTTCCTCACGCTGATGGTTGGGGGTTCATCGAGTCGCCGCTGATGAGTGCGCCTCGACAGTAAACGTTCGAGGGGGGCGCTCAGTTCCACCATCGGTCGATGAGCGGCCAAAAAGAGAGGGTGCAGAGGCCTGTGACCCCTGCACCCTCGGGTTGTGGTTACGAACGCCAGTCAGTTCTGGGCCTCTAGGCTCACCTGAGCGTTCAGCGCGCGCTGGATGCGCGCCTGAGTCTCGTCGATGTGGGCCACGGTGAAGTCGTCGAGGCCGTCCTGGCCGAGAGCGCCGTCGATCTGGCCCGAGATCCGCTTGAGCTGCAGGCGCGACAGCGAGCGGGCATCCTCCGGCACATCCGGCGCGTCCGAGAGCATCAGGTCGATCAGCTCCGTGGTGTACATGCGTTGCAGGTTGCGCCGGAACGAGTTCACCGGTCGTGCCCGGGAGCCGGCCAGCTCTGACCACGTCGCCGTTGTGAGCTCGTTGAACATCTCGGCCGCGGTGTACGCTTCACCCGTCATCATCAGCTCGTTGTCGATCATTCGCTGGACGCGGACCGGGCTCATCAGCTGGGCCAGCAGTATGCCCTGGATCTGCTCGACCAGAGAGTGCACCGGGAAGTCGACCGGCGTCCGGCTGCTCGAACTCCAGTCACCCCAGCGGTTCGGCGCCAACTTGGCGAGCAGCGCCGCGTCGAATTCGAAGGCATTCTCTACGAAAGCCTGCGACACGATGAACTCCACAGCCTCCCGCTGCTCCGCCGCCGGCACCGGTGTGAACGGCATGCGCTGGTTCGGGTCGCCCTTGTGGTCGCGGG
>JBDHAL010000303.1:0-3644 GCA_039588075.1 Gemmatimonadota bacterium
CCGTGCAGCAGAAGTTGAACGCGTTGCGGAAGACGCTCCGACAGCTCTTCGGCGCGAGTCGAGTAGTACGACGACTGCTCGCCGAACGGCTCGATCCACCCATAAGCGTCTGAAATACGGCCGATCGCGATCGCGAACATCGAGTCCTCATCGATCGCCGCCTGAAAGTCGGCGATCGCCTCTCGGAACCGCGAGCCGCGATACTTCTGCTCGCCCGCCAGGTACGCTTTGAGCGCCGGCAGCGATGATGTCGTGGCCTCGGCGAGGTTCAAACGCGGCAAGGTCGAGCCCGGGACCAGCCCCGCGCCCAACACTTCCATGCAGAGCTGATCAACCAAGGCCAGCACGCTGTCCGGCGAGCCCTCAACCTGCGCCCTATAAGATGAGCCGTCGGCAAGGTCGTGCACTTCCGCGGTCAACCGAACCGCGTTACCGGACCCGACCATGTTACCCAACAACGCGTAGGTGGCGCCCACGCCCATATCGGAACGCCAGCGGGTGAGCACGGCGCGAGGATCGATGGCGCGCAATCCGGCGACGCCATCCAAGTTGTTGTAGAAAAGGTCGAGCATGCCCTCGCGCCAAAGCTCCGCGTCGGGACCCGCCACGCGGAACGGGAGCACGGCGATGGCCGGGCCGGCCGCCGAATCGACGGCGGCCGCGGATGAAGGGGCCCGCTGAGTCAGCAACACGTAGAGACCCGCGAAGCCGAAGAGCAGTGAGAATCCCACGACGCCACCGAGCGCCCAGCGTCCCCAGGTCAAGTGGGGCAGCCGGCCGGCCGAGACCGATTCCTTGATATCGACCAGGTCGACTTCCCACGGATTGGGACCGGAGACGTCTCGCTTTTGCGCCGTCGGCGCCGTCTGCACGAAGGCCGTCGACACCAGCACGACCAGCCCCACCAGCAGCATCAACAGGGCTGCCCAGAAGAACCAGCCCGGAAGCCCGAACTTGTCAACGAAGAGATCTGTAGCCTCGAGCACCGCCCACGCCGCTCCGGCGTAAACGAGCAAAGCCCGGAACACGTGGGCGTTGCGCAGTCGAGACAGTAGAGAGCCGATCATAGCTGTGGAAGATGCCTCTAGTGCGGGTGCCGGAGCAAGGAGACGGTAACCGGTAACCGGTAACCGGTGACCGGTAACGGCCAATGATCAGCGCAGAATGATGACCGGTGTTACCGATTACCGGTTACCGATTACCGGTCACCTTCTTCTTCCGTCCGGCGGTGGTTTGAACAACCGACGCAACAAGTCGTCGCCGCCGAGGCGCCGGGCGATCTCCTGCTGCAATGCTTCCATGTCGAGCTGCAGGGTCGGGTTCGACATGGTGCCGCCGACGCCGACGGCCACGTCGAAGGGCTCGTCGCTGTCGCCGGTCAGTTGATTGATCAGGCCACCGACGCCGCCGCCCTGCATCAATCCCATCTTCTGGAGCGTGGCGGGCGGGACCTTCAGGTCGAGCTTCAGGTTGAGCGAGCCGCCCAGCCCGGCGGCCCCGGTGATCACGGCGGCGAGGTCGGTGCCGTCGAACTGCCAGCCCTGCACCAGGAAGGCGCCGTTCTTGATCTCGTAAGCGCCGCCGAAGGCGCGGAAGCCGGAGAGCGCACTGGGGTCGAGCTTGAACTGGTCCACCAGCGCCCGGGCGAGGCCGAAGTCCTGGAAGCGTCCGTTACGAAAGTCGGCGCGGCCGGCGGCATCGAGAGCGTCCGGCGCCGGCAGCCCGGTCTCGTCCAACGTCGCCGAGCCAGCGATATCGAAATCGACCAACCCGCTGAGCGCCGAGCCGAGGCGCGTCCAACGCGTAAGAACGGTCGCGGCCTCAGCCTCCCTCAACTTCAAGTCGTAGCGAAGCGTGAACGGCGGACGCATGTCGCTGAAGTCGAGGGACAGGGTCCCGGTCACGTTGCCGCCGTACACGCGGCCCTGGAAGTTTCTCAGCTCGGCGACTCCGTTGCGCACGACGACGTCGAACGAGATGTCCCGCGCCTCGGTGGGCGGGTTCAGGAACTCCGCTATTCGCACCCGGCCGTTCGAGTTGACCGGAGGTATCGGCGGCAGCAGCGTGCGCTCGCGCGCGATCGCGCCGGGGTCGCGGCCATCGAGCTGCCTGCCGGCCAGTCGGGCCGAGACCAGCTCACCGTAGCCAACGACCCCGCTGTCGGGTTCGACCGCCAGCTCGCTCATGTCGAGTCGCTGCGACGTCAGCGTGAAACGAATCGTAGGAGCCGATCCAATCGCGCCTTTGCTCAACGCGTAGGGCAAAGCGCCGGGCGCATCAAGCGAAAGCGTCAGGTCGCTGCTCCCGAGCTGAATCGGCAGCTCTTCCGTGACCAGGCCGTCGCCGGTGAGGCGAATCGTACCGGACGAAATCTCGACCGGGACCGCCAGCGACTCGACTTGATAACGGAAGTCCGAGAGATCGATGGGTCCCGTGAGACTCAACTGCGCCGGCTGATTGACCGGGCCGGAGAAATTCAGGTCGACGGCCGCCGTGCCGGCCATCGGCAAGGCGTCATCCTGCATCTCGGCGAGCAACGCGAGATCGAACGCGCCGTTGAAGCGGCCCTCCGCCTCGAAAGTCTCGAAATCATTTACGTCGAGCTGGAGCTGGAAGGGGCGGCCCATCAACTGTCCCTCGAGCGAGGGCATGGACAGCGACGTAGCGTCGAAAGTGATCTGGCCCGACGCGTTCGACACCGCCTCGCCGTACTCTCCATACGCGGCGTTGAAGTCCTGTACCTCGATGGCGCCGTTGACCCGCGGCTGGCTACCTTCGGCCATCGAGCCGCTGGCCGTCAACGAAAAACGTGCAATACCGGAGGCGTCGATGTCGCCCGCCTTCGCCCTGGCCGCCTCGGGCAAACCGGCCAACACGCTCTCCACGTCGACATCGCCGGACTCGATCGCGAAATCGACGATGCGCCGGGCACGCAATTCACGAATCGAGCCGGAACCGCCGAGTGGGATCTCGCCGAATTCCACCTGGAGGTCACGAACGATCAGGCTGTCGCCCGGCAGATCCGCCAGCAGATCGTAGTCGATTCCCAGATCGGGAATCGCAACGCTGTCCTGGCCGATCCCCGTCAACAGGGCTCGTATCGAGGTCAGATCGACTCTCCCCCGGCTGTCCAGGGCTCGGCCATCGCTCGACCGATCGACCGAGACCCGCGCTTGCAGGGCCATGCGCGCGCTGCGGCCGGTCCTTTCATCGGAGTAGAGAACGGTACCGTCGGTAAGAGTCAGATCGGAGATCACCAGCCCGGGAGCCGCCGCCGGCCCGGCGGCCTCTTGTAGCCCGACGAACGCCGCGGCCAGCACGACCGGAGCCGCCCCGCGCGGCGCCCGGGCCTCTTCTCCGGCCGGACCCAGGCCCTCGAAGTTGTGGCTTCCGTCGGCCAGCACCTCGTAGCGGACCACGGGCCGCACCAGGCGGACCTGGCCCAGCTCGAGCTGCTTGCGGAGCAGCGGCATCAGGCGCACCTGCAGTTGCAGCGCCTCGACCTGCAGTGCCGGATCGGCGCTGAAGCCCGGCGGATTGGCTATGGCGAACTCGTCCAGGCGAACCGCGATGCGCGGAAATACCTGCAGCTTGACCGATGCCAGCTGCACCTCGCGCCCCACCCGCTCCTCGATCTGCGGGAC
>JBDHAL010000304.1:0-3327 GCA_039588075.1 Gemmatimonadota bacterium
TCCGTCTGCTGGCCCAGTTCGTCGGTGACGATGACGGTCTCGATCGTGTAGTAGTCCGCCGTCGCCGGGGCACTGTTGCCGGTCTCGGCGTTCCAGAGCCAGACCTCGTACGGCGTTGCGCCGTCCAAGGGCTCGAGGTCGCGGATCTCGAAGGCGGTATGGCTGGGCGCCGCCTGCACGTGCGCTAGCTCCAAGGCGGCCTCGCGGTCCGCGGCGACCGGGAAGGGCGCGAACCCGTTGGGCAACGGGTTGCCGTTCGTATCCAGGTCGACGCCGATCTGAATGCGAATCAGCGGCGGCCCGAGATTCGGCGCCTCGCCCTCGTAGACCACGACATAGTTGTACTGCGGCACGGGGCCCCTGCGTAGCTCGTTCAACATCGCGATCGACGAGTCCGGCACGTTTGCAGATTGATACCAGAACCACGGGGTGCCCATGCAGAAATCCGCCGTTATGCGGCCGTCAGAGTTCGCCCCAACGATCCCGAGGTACCAGGGATTGGGCGGCGGATCGGGGATAGGATTAGCGACGCAGCCCGGCCTGCCAGTGCCCGGCCACGTGTAGTCGACATCCGGATAGCCGCCGGGCGTCCCGTCTAGCGGTACCAACTGGTCGGGCTCGGTGACCTCACCGTCGATGATGTACTCCAGGGCGTCGAGTGAGCCGTTGACGATCGTGGCGAGCCGCTCGATCGAGTAGGTGTACATGCCCACGGAAGGCTCCAGCCCGTACCACCGCATGTAGAAGTCCCACATGGGCTCCGTGTGCCTTTCAGGCCCCCAGAAGTAGGCGAACGACGTGGAGAAATCCTCCGGCGCGTAGACGGGAGCAAGGGCGGGGAGCCGGGGATCCTGACCGGCGATTCGCACGGCGGTGTGCACATAGTAGCGGTTGTTGCTGTAATAGTCGTCCGCGGCTTCCCGCTGGAATACGTCTGTCTGGCCCACCGTGTCCACGACGATCTTAAAGTTCTCGATCGCCAGCGGCCCGCGCGGAACACCTCCGGCGGATGCGAGGTCGAGGTTGATCTCGGGCGCCGCATCACCCACCCGATGCTTGGCCGGGTCGGTGAGGTCGGCGCACGCAGCGGCGACTCCGAGGGCCACGGCTGTGGCAAGCGCCAGAGACGTATTGCGATTGAACCGGGTTCCGAGGTTCATTTCTGCCTCCCACTAGCTGCCCGCGCCAGGGACATAGGTGAAGCCTATGCTGAACCGCAGGTTGTGGATTGTGCTCTGCTTCTCTGGCGGCTCTCCGCCCGGCTCGGGAAACCGAGGCTCGCTGAGTAGTGGATCGGAGAGATTGAACCAGTCGCGGTCGTAGCTGCTGAGTATCACATCCCGTATCTCGAAGTTGATGCCGGCGCTGCCGCTGAAGGTGTAGACCGCGCCGATGCCCAGGTCGTAGCTCACGCCATCGCGGGACTCATCGCTCCGGTTCTGCTCCGGATCGAGCGTGAAATTGTAGTAACCGACCCCGCCGACGACGTAGGGCTCGAGCCGCCCGAACGCCTTGGCGACCTGTCCCTGCAGGCCGACGACGTAGCTGGTCACGCGCTGTGCCGGCTGGTGGAACTCGGTCTCCTCGCCGAAATCGAGGCGGACCAGCGGGTAGAAAGACGGTTCCGTCTCCGGTCGGGACACCTGCCCGAAGAGTCCGACGGCCAGGCTGGGCGTGATGTAGTAGTTGGCGTCCAGGGCGCCGACGAAGGATGTCTTGAGCGCGCTCGACTCGGCGAAAGTCTGGGCGCCGACGGCTGCGGACAGCCGAAAGCGGCCGGTCTCGGCTTGCGCGCTGGCCTCTCCCGCCCCCGTGAGCAACAAGAGGCAGGCACCAAACGGTAGGACGAGCTTTTGCATGGCCGGACCTCCCCTAGAATCCGAAATCGAGCGAGAAGTGCTGCGCGTTGTCCAGATCGCCCACGGTCGCGTAGGCGTAGTCGAACGTGATGTCGCGGTCGAACAGCGGGATCCGGATGCCGATGCCGGCCGAAAGACCATCCCCGAAGTCCCTGGGTGACTGATTTTCGTTTACCCAGCTCTTGCCGCCGCGCAGGAAGAAGATTTGGCGAAACCCGTACTCGAGCCCCAAGGCGAACTGCACGTTTGTATCGATGCCGTCGAAGATCTGCGCGTGCAGATCGAGACCGTGCTGCGCGTTGGGAGTGATGACCGCCTCGGGCGGACCCAGCAGCGAGCTGCGCACCGAGAACCGCAATGCTGTGGGAAGCTGCATCTTCTGGGTGTCGTAGCGGACCGCGCGGTCGCCGGCCGACGGGAACACCTCGCGGTCCTCCGGCACGACTGCAGTCACCAATCCACCCTCGAAGCGTCCTTCCGTCCCGAAGTTAGTGATGGCAGCGCCGAGCGTGAGGCCGTAGATCCCGATATCGAAGAAGGCTCCCACATCGAAGCCGAGGTACTTGGCCTTGGCGAGATCGATTCCCTCCTCGATGTACTTGCCTGCGGCGCCAACGGCGAGCCGATCGGTGACGCGAAGCGAGTAGTGTAGGCCGAGCGAGACCGCATTCCACTCGACTACGGCACCGAACGACGGGTCGTTGCCGTCTGGATACTCTTCGGTCGTACGCTCGACTTCGCCGGAGGTGAAGTAAGAGACGCTGAGACCGACCGCACCGTCCCCAACAGCGGCGACCAGTCCGCCGAACGTGTGGCTCAGTCCGCTGTTCCCATACAGGTCGGCGGAGCTGACACCGATCGCTACGGTCTCGACGTCAACGATGGAGGCGGTGTTCCAGTAAAGCGCGCTCAAGCCGCCGCCGAGCGTCGTGCCTATGCCACCCATGCCCATCGCCCGGGCCCCAACGCCGATCCCCAGGAAGTTGGCGCCGCGGGTGCCGACACGTGAGATCTCGGCATCGGACTCGGGCACCAGGAGGTCGCCCAGGTTCTGGGCGGATAGCGGTGCAACCGACACGATCGTCAAGCCGAGCGCGATTGCAATGGCTCTGTCTTTCATAATCACGCCTCACCGGATGATGATGAACTTTCCGAGCTTCTTCGCTTTGCCGCCCGGGCTGGTGTCCTCCACGACAAAGAGGTAGAGCCCCGCGGACATCAGATTGTCCTCGACTGTGCGCAAGTTGTAGAAGAGGTCCCCGTTCCCGACCAGATTCTCTGGTCCCCAGTTCATCTGCTGCACGAACTGGCCCGCCGCCGTGTAGATGCGGATGCGACCTTCGGGTGGCAGGTTGGTGAACATGATGCGGCGCTGGCCGGTCTCCTGCTCGTAGACGGATTGCATGATGTAGGGGTTAGGCACGACGCGGACCTCTCGCAGTGCGTCTTCGTCAAGCTCGGCGATATC
>JBDHAL010000305.1:0-3310 GCA_039588075.1 Gemmatimonadota bacterium
TAATCGCGACAAGCGCTAGCAACGCGGCAGCGAACCTCACGTCGGCGAAGGCCCGCACGACGGGGATGGCCTCGTACGAGTAATCGGGAGACAGCTTCAGAGGTAGAAGTAGAAGAGCCAGTCCTTTTCCAATCACCGCCACCGCGGTCACCAACCGCATACCGGTTGAAGCGTGGGCCGCCGGATTATCGTAAAAGGGGATGGTCGCGACTCCGAAACTACCTACTGCGAGCCACCGCGCCACGAGGTAGGCGGCGCCGACGCTGATGTACGCGCCGTAGAGAACGACTACTCTGCGGCGCGTCTCCCGCGTGCGAGACGCATCGTCGCGGAGCAGCAGGTCATGAAGGAGCACCAGGCCTATCCCCACGACCCCGACTTCCTTGGAGAACATGGCAGCCGCGTAGGCGAGGACCGGAGTCGCCTGCGAAACACCGCCGCGCCGAACCGCCGTCGCGTGCGACAACACCATAGTCAGCGTGAAGGCCGCAGCCAGCAGGTCCTTGCGCCCGACAATACCCGCCACGACCTCGACATGGACGGGATGGACCGCGAAGAGCAGCGCCCCGATCGCCGCGGCGGTGATCGACAGGCGCCAGCGCAGGGCCAGTCCAAAAACGAGCACCGATACCAGGCCGTGAAGCAAAACGTTGACCAGGTGGTAGCTCCAGGGCGCCAGCCCGGCCAGCAGGTAGTTGAGCGCGTAGGTCGCCACGGCCAGCGGCCGGTATTGGTGGTTCTCCAGTCCGCCGCCCGCCCACTCGGTACTCGTGAAAATCTGTGAAAGATTATCGAACGAACGAATGTGGACATTGCCGACGATCGCGACCCCATCGTCAAAGACGAAGCCGTGCCCCAACGTGACCGCATATAGCGCAACCGCCGAGGCGAAGATCAGCAAGCGCCAGCGATTTGCCACGCGAGAATCATTACTCCCAGGACTCAGTTCCATTCACACCCATTGAGGTTTGCCACAGAACCGCGCACCCACCGGTCTCGACCCGAATCACGCAACGCAAGATCTCACACACAGGCCGCTCATGCCACTATCAGTCAGCCGTGGCAGGCAGCTGGCCCCGTCCTTGCACATTCACAACTCGAACTCTATTGATAGCGCTTCTGCGACAGCGTGAAGCGATTGTGTGCAGGTACCGGATCCAGGTTCTGTAGCGTCCGGGCCGCGCTGCGTCCGCTATGGAGCCCGTTTCGATGACGGCGACATTCGTGAAACGGCATACAGAGCTCCTCGCCTGCTTGCTCGTTCTGCTGGCGAGCGCTTCAACCGTATCCGGGCAAGGTCTCTCGGGTTCGGCGCACGACTTCACGTCGCTTGGCTGGTCGGGCGGGCACGCCTGCAGACCCTGCCACACCTTGGAGGAGGCGGACTCAAGCATCAAACCGTTGTGGAACCACCAGGAGCCGGACGCCTCCGGCTTCAGCATGTACTGGTCTCCGACACTGGATGCGGAGGCCGCCGCGGTACCGACCGGTGCCTCGCTGATGTGCCTGGGATGCCACGACGGAGTGACGGCGGTCGACGCCTTCAACGGCGAACCCGGTAAGACGAGACTCGCCGGTAACGTGTTCATTAGCAAGGACTTACAGGATGACCATCCCATCTCGATCGTCTACGACGCGCGGCTGGTCAGCATCGACCGCGGCTTGCGGCCGGCCGCCGACCCGGCCGTCGCCTCGCTGCTGCGTGACGGCAACACGGTACAGTGCACATCGTGCCACGAACCCCACAACAGGACCGGTGTGCGCTACATGCTGCGGATGGAAAACACCGGCAGCGCGCTCTGCCTAACGTGTCACAAGAAGTAGTCTCAACCGTCACTCGCCAAACCCGCCTCAGGCGCCGGCAGAATTCCCGCTTCGAAAGGCCACAGCATTTCCCGGATCTTGTTCGGCTACCTGTGTGAGTCTTACACTTCCCCACTGCGCATTCAATTACCGCTCTCGAACAAGCCAGGCAACTGTGGGAGTGGATGGAGCCTGTATCGACAGAGCCGCCTATGGCGACAAACGTCTTTCCCAGGCAAGGAGATCCGAGCGGATGAAGCTTCCCAAAACGGTTCTCAGCACGATCGCGCTTACAGCCGCGTTCGCCCAGACGGGAGCAGCACAGGAAGTCCCGGACTGGGAGAATCCAGCCGTTGTCGGCCGCAACAAGGAACCGGCCCACGCCACCTACATCCCGTACGCGGACGTAGAAACGGCGCTTAGAAACGACGTGCGTCTCTCACCGTTCTACAAGTCGCTGAACGGGGCGTGGATGTTCAACTGGGTGAGGGCTCCCTCGGAGCGGCCGGCGGATTTCTACGAGCCCGACTACGACGTGAGCGGTTGGGATGAAATCGCGGTGCCGGGGAACTGGGAGGTTTTGGGCTACGGCATCCCGCTGTACACCGACGTGGCCTACCCGTTTCCGCCCGACCCGCCGCGCGTCCCCGACGACTGGAACCCGGTGGGCTCGTACCGAACGAGCTTCACGGTACCGGCGGCCTGGTCCGGGCGTGAGGTGTACCTGCACTTCGGCGGTGTGAAGTCGGCGATGTATGTGTGGGTGAACGGACACGAGGTCGGGTACAGCCAGGGAAGCAAGACGCCGGCGGAGTTCAACATCACGCCGTACCTGCAGGAGGGCGCGAACGTCCTGGCCGTCGAGGTCTACCGTTGGAGCGACGGCGCCTACCTGGAGGGCCAGGACTACTGGAAGATCAGCGGCATCGAGCGAGACGTGTTTCTGTATTCGGCGCCGCCGGTTCACATCCGCGATTTCTTCGTTCTGGGCGACCTCGACGAGGGCTACGACGATGGGTGGTTCAGGGCCACGGTGACGGTGAGGAATCTCCTGGCCGAGCCATCCGGCAGTCATTTCGTGGCCGTCGACCTTCGCGACCCGGGCGGCCGCTCGGTGTTCGGCGAACCGATGCGCTCGCGGGTGCAGGCCGACGCGAACGATGAGGCGGAGGTCGAGTTCGAGCGTTTCGTACCGAATCCCGCCAGGTGGACGGCCGAGACCCCGAACCTCTACACGCTGGTGATCGCGCTTTCCGATGTCATGGGCGAGGTCACCGAGGTGGTCTCGACGAAGGTCGGGTTCCGTGCCGTGGAGATCAAAGACGGACTGCTGCTGATCAACGGCGTCCCGATAACGATCAAGGGCGTGAACCGCCACGAGCACGAGCCGCATACCGGACGCGTCGTATCCGAGGAGTACATGCTGCGCGACATCGAACTGATGAAGCAGTTCAACATCAACGCCGTTCGGACCAGCCATTACCCGAACGTGCCCAAGTGGTATGAG
>JBDHAL010000306.1:0-689 GCA_039588075.1 Gemmatimonadota bacterium
GTCGGCGATCCCCGTCGCCATCTTGGCCAGCAGGTTCGCGGTGGCGGGTGCGACGACGATGGCATCGGCCCACTGGCCCAGCCCGATATGATCGAGCACACCCGTTTCCCACATCGATTGGCGCACCTCGCGGCCCGTCAGAGCCTCGAATGTCGCCGGCCCGACGAAATGCGCTCCACTGGTTGTCAGGATGACCTGGACTTCAGAACCTGCCTGAACGAGGCGGCGCGCCAGTTCCACCGTTTTGTACGCGGCGATCCCACCGGCAACGCCGATAAGCACCCGCTTTCCGTCGAACGGGCGCATGGCGGTGACCCTACGACCCCTGGCGGCGCCGCTTCACCAAACGGAACTCGATCTGTCCCGAGGTAAGCTCCTCCAGGGCCTGTGTCGTCAGTTTGTCGGCCCCATACGGAGAAGTACCGAGCGGGAGGGCGTTCAGCTCGCGTGCGTAGCGCGCCGCCACGAGCACGCCGAGGTACTTGTTGCCCCCCGCGGTGTCAGCGACTTGAAAAGGCGTGAAAACCTTCATGCGATAACGTTCCTCGAGATTTTCGTGTTGACAATTCGAATTGAGAAAACTAAGCCAACGACCGCGAAGGTGGAAGGGGTGACTTAGGCGCTCTCCCGCTGGAGATCGGCCAGCAGGCGGTCCCGGAGCGTCACGAACTCGGTTCCGGCGCGGTCCG
>JBDHAL010000306.1:713-3907 GCA_039588075.1 Gemmatimonadota bacterium
CACCGGCGATGATCGCCCGGATCCGGGCCACTGCCTCGTCCAGCCGGTCGTTGATCACCACGTATTGGAAGGCCTCGAGGCTCGCCAGCTCCGTTTTCGCCGTCTCCAAGCGCCGCTTTAAGCGCCCGGGGTCCTCGCTGCCGCGGCTCAGCAGTCGCTCCATCAACACCTCGAACGAGGGCGGCAGAAGAAAGATCGTCACGGCGTCCGGCAGCGCCTCAACGAGTTGACCGGCGCCCTGCACATCGATATCCAGAACGAGCACACGTTGCTGCCGCTTCGCTTCCTCGAGGTTGGAGCGAGGTGTGCCGTAGAGTTCGCCGTGGACCTTGGCCCACTCCAGCAGTTCGCCGCTTTCGATCATCGACTCGAACCCTTCGCGGCTCACGAAGTGGTAGTCCGAGCCGTCCCGCTCTCCGGTACGCGGCGGCCGCGAGGTGGCCGACACGGAGAACAGGAGGTCAGCGGCTTCGCTCAGAAGCGCCCGGCAAACGGTCGTTTTCCCCGCGCCGGAGGGCGCGCAGATGGCCACGGCGAAGCTCTTCACTCGACGTTCTCGACCTGCTCGCGCAACTTCTCGATCGCTGTCTTGATGTCGACGGCCAACCGTGCCAGCTCGGCATCGTTGGCCTTGGACCCGATCGTGTTCGCTTCCCGGTGCATTTCCTGGACCCAGAAGCCCAGCCGCTTGCCCGCCGGTTCCGCGACCTCTTCTTGCAGCAGCGCCGTGAACTGGTCGAGGTGCGATCGCAGCCTGACGGCCTCTTCGTTGATGTCCCAGCGCTCCGCCAGGTAAGCCACTTCCCGGGCCAACCGCTCCTCGTCTACCTGCCCATCGCCGATCAGCTCCGCCACGGCCGCCTTCATCCGGTCTCTTTCTTCGACCAGCCGTTGCGGCGCTCGGACCTCCACGGCGTCGAGCGCCACACCAATTTCGGAAATAGAAGCGAGCAGATCGGCGGCCATCGCCTCGCCTTCACGCTCCCGCATCTCGACGGCCATGGCCAGCGCGCCACGCGTCGCTTCCGCCACCTCAGCGAAGGAGATCTGTTCGACCTCGTCGGGCGGAGCTTGGAAAATATCACCGAACCTCATGATCAGCCCCATGTCCGGGTCGCCGGGCAGCCCGTGCTCATCCTGTATCTCTTTTAGCGCCGACAGGTAGGCCCGCAACCGGGCGTGGTCGACCTCTACGGGACGGGCCATGTCGGGTCCGGACTGTAGGCTCAGGCGCATGTGAACGTGTCCGCGTGAAATACCTTCGCGAAGAACCTGGGTGAGGTCGGCCTCCCAGCGTTCGGCGCCCACTGGAAGTCGGAAGTGGGTGTGGAAGTGGCGGTGATTCACGGTTCGTACCTGAACGCTCAAGATGCCCACGCCGGTCTCGCGCTGGACCTCACCGAACCCCGTCATGCTCCGGATCATCTGTCCGCTCCTACCTCTGCTCGAGAAACCTTCTTCAACGGCCACACTATCGACGACGATGCGCCGGGTGTCAAACGGACGCGCCGCGCCCTCAGTTCCAGAACTCCCACTTCAGCCCGAAGTGGGTCCGAGTTTCCGGGAACCCGCGCCCCGGCAGATCCTCGGCGCCGAGTGGTGCGTCGAAGTACTCGTAGTTGAAATAGATGTGAACGTCCTTGACCCTGACGACGAGCTCGGCGATGCCCCAGTAGAGGTTGGGGGTCCTCAGCGTCACCCCCTGGCCGGGGTCCGTCGCCGCGATCCGCATCGGACCGCGGACCGCATAGATTCCCTTGAGCCAGACCTCGAGTTGATCCTGTAACGCCAGGAGATGGTATAGCCCCTCCATCCGCCAGTCGTTCTCGGGCCAGTACAGGAACTCGCCGGCCTCGTGAGCCTGGAGGCGGGCCCCCGCCTCCACCGTGCCCCCGAACAGCGTCAGAATCGGACCGGAGACCCACGCCTCCACGACCCCCACCGTTCCGCCGGGCAGGAAGTTGATGCTGTCGACCGGCGGCCCGAGCGCTGCCGATGGCGTGACGCGCCAGCGACCGGCCCGCCCGCCCACGCTCACACCCCAGATGGGCACCTCGAGGCCCGCCGTCCAGCGGGTGTACTGCTGGCGCTTGATCGGTTCTCCGCCGAATAACCCGCGGTCGCCTTCCTCGCCTTCGGCAAACAACTGCACGCCCAGCGGCAAGTCGAACTGGAGCGCACCGTACAGGCCTGCCGCGGTGAAGTCCTCCCACTTGGCGTAGCTGCCGTTGAGGTAGACCGATGCCGGTCCCAGCTCGACCTCCACGGTCGCCTCGGGCGTGAAGATGGGGACGTTTTCGCCGTCCCAGGCGCGCAATGACACGTAGGCGTTCCAGTGCTCCGACGTGCGGGCTCCCCGCAGCGCGACCTGCCGAGCCGTCGCCTTCAACGTCGGCACCTCCGTTGTATCCGGGCCGGGCTCCGGCAGCGGCTCCTTCTCTACCGTCGAGGTCCCGGCCACCAGGTCGGTGTGCCAGCCGTCGCCGAACGGCCGGCGCAGCCGGAAGATCCAGTCGATCCGCCTGGGGTTGGGGAAGGAGTCGCGTCCGGCGTTCGTATTGCGATACTCGACCTGGCCCCACAGATGGCCGGGCAGCTCGCCGGCCACGCTGGCCCACAGGAACTGCCGGCGCATCGACCCGGTCTCCGCGTTGCCTTGTGTGTCGATCTGATCGAAGCCAAAACCGAACGGCAGGCCGAACGCGCCCGTCGACAGGAAGGCTCGCAGGAGGTTGGTGCCCTGGTCGCCGGATCCACCCTCGATCCTGGAATACGGCTCCGGCCGATCCCGGCGATAGGTGTGGGCGGCGGCACGGTAGCCGCCCGGCTCGCGGATCATACGGATCTGCTGGTCTTCGACCAGCGGGATCAAGTGAAGGTCCAGGGGGCCACCGGTCAGGGGCGCCACCTCGAAGCCATCGATGTCGTATCGCAGACTGGCGGGGCCACCACCGGCGAACACCGCCGCCTGGGGACCCTCGAGGAATCCCGATCGCAGCGGATCGAGCAACGGCGTCAGTTCCAATAGCTCGGCAAAGTCGAGGGCGCCCGTCGCCAGCAGATTGGGCATGTCCCACTGGGCCACCACGCCGGGCCGACGTTCGGCTGGGTCTGGAAAGAGCGGAAAAGCCGGGACGATGAGGGAATCGGCGATGACCTGAACGCTGTCCTCAGGCGCTTGCGCGCCCAACCCG
>JBDHAL010000307.1:0-3148 GCA_039588075.1 Gemmatimonadota bacterium
CATCACTAAGGAACGCTAGCCACAGAGGCAGAGCGAACAGGATCAGCCAGCCCGATGGTCGCCAGCGCAACCGTTCAGTGCTCATCCTTGGCACTAGCTGAGTACCGCCGTCTAACGGTGTAGCGTTTCAGCGGCGCCGTGACAAACGAGCGGCGACGTTACAATACTCATACAGAAGAGTTTACCTCGATGTATAGCGCGCCCGCTGCAAACGCCTTGTTAGGCGGCCGGCCGCCCCAGCCTCACGCTCGCTGCTCGCGCCAGAGCCAGATCGCCAAAGCACCAGGGCCCAGGACTGCCAACACACTCGCCCAGAGCGGCACGAGCGTTGCGCCCACCATTACCTCTAGCTGGAGCGCCAGGCGTACGACGTGCAATAGCGCGACCGCGGCGAGGAAGATCACGGCTACCAGGGCAGCGGGTTTCATCTTGACCTCCAACGTTGCTGCGGCAGGTCGCACCGGCCCGCCTAACAGGTTCTTCAGCAGTACGTCCCCATTGAAATTCTGTTTGACGTTCCGCTGCGTAAGACGAGGTGGGGGGCGACCGCATTGAGGAGATATGTCCACCAAGGTAAAACCTTTCTGGCAGACAGGCCAGAAACGGGTGGGGATGCAAATACTGCGGAGGATGCGGCCTAAGATGCCTGTCGGGTAGATTGTCTATGCAGCAGTAGGGCTCGTTTGGTGTTTGAGAATCACAGGACGTCGACGGGGCTGCGGACGCCCAGGCCGCCGCGGTTGAGTACGTGGGTGTATATCATCGTGGTTTTCACGCTGCTGTGGCCCAGCAGCTCCTGAACGGTTCGGATATCGTATCCGTCTTCCAGCAGGTGGGTGGCGAAGGAGTGGCGGAAGGTGTGGCAGCTGGCGTGCTTGGTGATGCCGGTGCGGCGGATGGCCTGCTTGACGGAGCGCTGGACCGCCGTCTCGTGGAGGTGGTGGCGATAGCGCTTCTCCGTATTGGCGTCGCTGTGCAGGCGTGTGGCGGGAAAGACGAATTGCCAGGACCACTCCCGTGCGGCGTTGGAGTATTTGCGCTCCAGGGCGTCGGGCAGCCGGACGAAGCCACCGCCAGCCGCCAGGTCGCGGCGGTGTTGCTCCTCTACGGACGCGATGTGCGCGGTCAGCTCCTCCTTGATGGAGAGGGGCAGCATGGTGATGCGGTCCTTGTCGCCCTTGGCGCGGCGAACCCGGATCTCGC
The DNA here is from genome assembly GCA_039588075.1 of Gemmatimonadota bacterium. GTDB lineage: Bacteria > Gemmatimonadota > Gemmatimonadetes > Palauibacterales > KS3-K002 > JBDHAL01. The sequence continues at coordinate 1,204 of JBDHAL010000307.1, forward strand.
AGACGGAAAGATCAACGTCCTTCACGCGCAGCTGAAGGCACTCCAGCAGCCTCAGGCCGGAGCCGTACAGTAGGGACACGATCAGGCGCTTTACTCCGTCCAGCTGTTTGAGGATCGCCTTCACTTCTTCGCGGGTCAGTACGACGGGCAGACGCTTCGATGACTTGGCTCGGACGACGTTGTCGATCCAGCCCATGTCGATGCCGAGAACTCGCTTATAGAGAAAGATCAGAGCGCTGGCCGCCTGGCTTTGCGTGGACGCGCTGACGTTGTGAAACTGCGCCAGGTCGGTCAGGAAGCGGGCGACATCGTCCGACCCGAGCTGCTTCGGGTGCTTCATGTCGTGGAAGCGGACGAAGCGGCGGACCCAGCCGACGTAGCTCTTCTCCGTGCGCCGGCTGTAGTGCCGCACGCGCAGTTCGCGCCGGTACCGATCGAGCAGCTTGGGTTTCGCCACGCGTTTCTAGATGTGAGCGGACCGTCAACTACGGCGCGAACAGCTCGGCCAGTACGCTCAGCACGCCTTCCCGCGCTCGCTTAGGAAGGCGGCCCAGCCGGCGCACCAGGCGCTTGCTGTCCACCGTGCGAATCTGGTCGAGGACGACCTGGGCATCCTTTCCCTTGAATCGACAGGCAACTCTGGTGGGGTACGTGCGCTCCTTTGTCGTCATCGGCGCGACGATCACGGTGCGGATGTGCCGGTTCAATTCATCCGGCGATATGACGACGCAGGGACGGGTCTTCCTGATCTCACCCCCGACCGTCGGGTCCAGGTTGACCAGGTGGACATCGAAGCGCCGAGCTACCACTCCCACTCGCCCTCGTCCCACGACGAGGTCTCGATCGCCTCGGCGTCGAGCAGGCGGTCGTCGCCTCGCTCGGCCATCGAGCGGAAACGCTCGTCCCAGCCCGCCCGGGGCCGCCCGACGGCCTCGATGATCAGCCGGCCATCCCGCACCTCCAGCTCGACCTCATCCTTCAACTCCGCGGCCTCCAGTATCGGCTTGGGAATCCGAATGCCCTGTGAGTTACCAATTCTGACGATCCGGGTCTTCATCGCGGCGTCACCTCCGTAATTACATTGTAATTACACCGGGAGTGGCGCACAACAGCGAACCCTGGTCCGGTCCCAGGGCTTACTTAGCGATGTGATATCAAGCGATCGTCAACGCGGAGGCGCCCGCCGCTGCAAAACGCTTGTCAGGCCACCCTAACACTTGATTCTCGCTGTCACCGCTTGCTACATGGCGTGAAGTAGTACTCGTTTCCGGCGACCCGAAGGAATTGGTGGCGTCCAAAGGTGTTCTGAAAGTAGACGGTGAAGACGATCTTGCAGACTGCATCCGTAGGTTCGCTCTAGGGCCGCTCAGTCTTTCGCATGTGTTTCATGAACCGCTTCTCGTAGCGAGCTCTCAAGGCTGGACTCATGTCTTCAAGCTGCTCCCTCGCGCGCTCCACGCGCTCGGTTTCTGCACCAGGCGCCCTAACCGTCGCTGCTCGAGTCGAGGTTCGCGGCGGCGCCGGTGGGCGCCGATGAGACGCTCCGATGACCACCCCAGGCGACGAGGGCGGCCACCAGAGCCGTGCCGGCGCCCGCCGCGATTACGGCGCCGGCGCCCGAGTCACCCCACACGACCGGCGCCATCGCCGCCGTGGCCGTGACGGCCAGGCCCCAGCCCACCAGAACCCAGAGCGTCCACGCCCGCTTCGTCAAAAGCGCGACGAGCCCGACCACGCTCAGGGCCACGTAGAGCACCTGAGTCACCACGCCCAGCTTCTGAAGCGATGAAGCCGCCAGCGGCCAACTACCGACGGCGTCGAGAAAGCCCGAGATGGCAGACAGCAGAAGTACCAACGACACGAGGACGAGTCTAACTGTCCGAAGAGCTATCATGTTCGGCACCCGCTGTACTTGACTGATCTACCGGTTACGAGGGGGGTTAGG
>JBDHAL010000308.1:0-3093 GCA_039588075.1 Gemmatimonadota bacterium
CTTCCTCCAGGATGTGGAGAGCCACCTCCGGGTGGAGCCGGATGACCAGCCGTCGCTCCTCCTTGGCCGCCGCGACCCGGCGCACGGCGCGCTCCAAGCGGCGAACCACGGTCGCGGGCCTCATGATCCGGCCGGCGCCCTCGCAGAACGGGCAGGGCTGCGTCACGGTCTGGTAGACGCTGGGCCTCACCCGCTGCCGGGTCATCTCGACGAGGCCCAGCTCGGAGATCTGGAAGGCCTTGGTCCGAGCCCGATCGCGACCCAGGTGCGTCCGCAGCTCCTGCATCACCTTGTCGCGGTTCCCCTTGTCTTCCATGTCGATGAAGTCGACAACGATGATGCCGCCGACATCGCGCAGCCTCAGCTGCCGGGCGACCTCGCGGGCCGCGTCCATGTTGGTGCGGAGGATGGTCTTCTCGGGATCCTTCTTGCCGGTGTAGCGGCCGGTATTCACGTCGATCGCCACCAGCCCTTCCGTCGGCTCGATGACGATGTGGCCGCCGGAAGGCAACTCGACCCGGCTATCGAACGAACGCCGGAGTTCCTCCTCGATCTCGTACTTGTCGAACAGCGGCACCGGGCTGTCATAAAGCTTGACGCGCTTCATCAGCTCCGGGTCAACCGCCTCCAGGTAGTCCCGCACCTCGTTGTAGATCTCCCGCGAATCGATCGTCAGCAAATCGACTTTCTCGCTGAACAGGTCGCGGATGATCCCAGCCGCCAGGTGCGCCTCCTGGTGGATCTGGGCCGGCGCCTCGTGTTGGGCGACGCGGTTCTCGATCCGCTTCCACGTCTTCATCAGCCCCTTCAGCTCGCGCTCCAGAGCCTTGCGCGTCGCGTCTTCGCCCACCGTACGTACGATGACGCCGCCGGTGCCCGTTTGCAGGATGTTCCGCATCAGGCGTCGCAGGCGCGTGCGTTCCTCGCGATCCTCGATCTTTCGCGAGACGCCTATGTGCTCGCTGCGCGGCATGTACACCAGGTTGCGACCCGGTAGCGAGACCTGCGCCGTCGCACGCGGACCCTTGGTCCCGATCGGCTCCTTGGTGACCTGGACCAGTATCTCGTCGCCCTTCTTGATTAGCGTCTGGATGGGCGGGTAGCGCTTTACCCCCTTCTCCTCCTCGGAGGCCTCGGGATCTTCGTCGGCCAGGTCGGAGACGTGGAGGAAGGCCGCCTTGTCACTTCCGATGTTGACGAAGGCTGCCTGTATTCCGGGTAGGACGCCCTCGGCGCGGCCCAGATAGATGTCGCCTACCATCCGCTGCGCATCCAGGCGATCGAGCATCAGCTCGACGAGTACTTCGTCCTCCATGATCGCGACCCGCGTCTCGTGCGGAGCCGCGTTGATAAGTATCTGCCTTTTCATCTGCTACTCTTACTCTCTTTTCGTTCATTCGGCGCCTTTCTTCTCCGGAGGCTTCTCCGGTCCGAGAAGGTGGCGCGCTATCACAGTCCTCTGGATCTCGGAGGTTCCCTCTCCGATCTCCCCTATCTTTGCATCTCTCATCAGCCGTTCGACCGGGTACTCGGTCGTATAACCGTAGGCGCCGTGGAACTGAACGGCTTTCGTCGTCGCCCACGCGGCGAGCTCGGAGCAGTACAGCTTGGCCATCGCCGCTTCCTTGCTGTGCGGCTTCCCGGCCTGCCGGAGCATCGCTGCGTGATATGTCAGGTGCTTTCCCGCTTCGATTCGCGTCCACCAGTCCGCGAACTCGAAACGCACTCCCTGGAAGTCACAGATGCGGCTACCGAACTGTACCCGCTCGCCCGTGTACTTCAGAGTGTAATCCAATGCGCCCTCGGCGATGCCCAGCAAGTGCGCCGCCATTCCGACGCGGCCACCGTCGAGGGTCTGCATGAAGTTCTTGAATCCCTTGCCACGCTCGCCGAGCATGTTCTCGTTCGGAACTTCGGCGTCCTCGAACACGAGCTCCGTCGTGTCGGAGGCCCGCCAGCCCAGCTTGTCTTCCTTGTTGCCGTGGCTGAAGCCCGGCGTGTATTCCAAGTCTTCGGCATGCCCGATGCCGACGGCCTTCGCCTCCTCCATGTCCCGCGTCGGTTTCGTCAGGATGAAGGAGCTGATCTCCTTGCCGCCGTTCGAGCGCTGACCGGTTACCGCCGTGACCACGAAGATCTCCCCCACCCCACCGTTGGTGATGAAGATCTTGCTGCCGTTCAGAACCCAGAAATCGCCCTTCTGTTCCGCCCGCGTCTGCGTGCCCTGGGCGTCCGAGCCCGCTTCTGGCTCCGTCAGCCCAAATGCCCCGAGCACCTCGCCCTTCGACAGCTTGGTCAGGTACTTCTGTTTCTGCTCTTCGGTCCCGAAGTAGTAGATCGGGCTCGCGGCCAGCGAGATCGTCGCGCCCACAGTGATGGAGTGCGACGGGCAGAACTTGGACAACTCCTCGCTCACCAGCGCTGACGCCAGAACGTCCATCCCGACGCCGCCATACTCTTCCGGCCACGGCACGCCGAACAGACCGAGCTCCGCCATCTTAGCCACGTTGGGCCACGGGAAGAGCCCTTCTTTGTCGAACGCGCCGGCGACGGGCGCGATCTCCTTCTCGGCGAACTCGCGCACCATGCTCCGCAACATGCGGTGGTCGTCGGTCAAATAGCGGTCATCTACGCTGCTCGTGAGCTCGCTCATCAATCTCGCATTGGTCAAGCGGCCGGGGCCAAGAGGCACTATGTCCCCTCGATTGCCACTGAACGGCTAACCGATAAGTATGTCAGAAGGCTTGGGTTAGCGCTAGGGTCCGGGAGCCGCTGCGAGCCAAGCTGTTGACCTGGCGCCGATTACGGCCCTATGCTGCCAGGGTTCACATGCGGAGGATGCCGATGCCGACCCCGACCGAGATGACCGTCGACTGCCCAGCCTGCCCCGGGAAGTTTCCGCTGCAGAAGCTGGTGCCGCTGGAGTCCGTGAAGTGCCCCATGTGCGGCAATCAATGGCGGATCGTGCTTCAGGACGTGCCAGGCGGCCGCGCTCTCGTCGACCTCACAGCGCCTTCCAAATAGGACGTCCCGGACGCGAAACCTCAGCGTTTTCTCGATGGTTACTAATATGGAGGTCCGGGGTCTTCAAAA
>JBDHAL010000309.1:0-3018 GCA_039588075.1 Gemmatimonadota bacterium
GCCGGATTCTCGAGGGCGAAGCGCACGTACTCCTCACCCATGCGCCGGAGCCGCTCCACGCTGGATCGCGGGGCGCCCGCTTCCGTGGTTTGCAGGCGGCTTCGGAGACGGTCGAACCCGGCTGCCGCCACGGCAACCAGCAGGGCGGTCTTATCCGCAAAGTGGCGATAGGGTGCAGCCCGCGACACGCCGAGGCGTCGGCCGATCTCCCGCATCGTCACGCTCGCGACGCCGCCCTTGGCAATCATGGCGGCGGCTTCGGTGAGGAGCGCCGCCCGCAGGTCCCCATGATGATATCCGCCTGCCTGGTTGGTCATGCCCTAAGATGTCCAATACTGTTGACAACGTCAACATCTGGGTGTATGTTGACTTCGTCAACACCGGTTACCCGGATAGATTTTGGGAGAGGGACGGATGGCCGGTCGGACCGGCAATCCCTCGACCAGCCTCCCGATGCCTGAGGGGATAGACCGTCTTCCGTGAGGCCCACATGGCTGAGAATCAAGATCTAGACACCTTCGTCCGTGACGCATTGACCACCGGCGCTTCGCGAGGGGAGGTCAGCGAGGCGCTGACCCAGGCGGGGTGGTCTGGGGCGGATATCGCGGCGGCGCTGCGTGGCTACGCCGAGATCGATTTCCCGCTTCCCGTCCCGCGGCCGCGGCCATCCCTGTCGGCTCGCGATGCCTTTCAGTATCTCGTGTTGTTTGGGACACTGTACGTCAGCGCTTTCAGCCTCGGCCAACTGCTGTATCAGTTGATCAACGTGGCGTTCCCGGATCCTGCATGGAACGAGATGCAGGTGAACGCCATTTCAGACATCATCCGGTGGTCCATTGCGGCGTTGGTGGTGAGCACGCCCATTTTCGTTTTCACGGCGCGGGCCAATGCGGCGGCGGTGCAGCGGTTCCCGGCGATGCGTAGTTCCCCGATAAGGCGATGGTTTACGTATCTGACGTTGGCCATCGCGGCCAGCATCTTGATCGGCGACTCCATCACGGCGCTCTATCGGCTGCTCAGCGGGGAATTGACGGTGCGCTTTCTGCTGAAAGCCGGTGCGCTCGGGGGCATCGCGGGCGCGATCTTCTACTACTACCTCGGGGATTTGCGGCGAGACGAAGTGGAGGAAAAGCCATGAAGTTCTCGAGGGGGAACGTGCTGCTTGGGGTGGGCATCACCGCCGGCATCGCCGCGATCGTCGCCGGCGTGATGGTTGCCGGGACGCCGGCAGAGGGACGCATGCAGCGGCTCGACCGAGTGCGTGCGGGTGATCTCCGGGCGATCGCGACGTCGATCGACGCGTTTTGGCAGCGACAGGAACGTCTGCCCGACTCGTTGGGTGAACTGGTGGCGGATCCTCGCGCGCAGGTGTCCGTCGACGACCCGGATACCGAACAGGAATACGAGTATCGGATCCTCGGTGAGGACTCCTACGAGCTGTGCGCGGTGTTCGCCCTGGCGTCGATCCCCAACAACCGGGCCCCTGACGCCTTTTGGTTGCACAACGCGGGCAGGCATTGTTTTTCGCTGGTCGCCTCGGCGGGTGGACCCCTCGAGCGAGATCCCGCCGAGTAGCAAGCCGCGTCACCGGGTTCTTCATGCTTCCACCATGGCAGGCCACGGGCCGGCGGGGGGGATTGGCCTCTCCGACGGGGGAGACTATTCTTGGTCATCGTTTCATTTGGCCGACCTTGAATTCTCCTCGGGAGTCCCGCGATGCGACCGACAGTGAAGTTTCTTACAGACGACCTCTTGGGCAGAATCGTCGACGAGGCCATGGAGATCCTCTGTACGTTGGGTGTCGAGTTACACAACCCCGACGTGTTGTCGATGCTGTCGGATCATGGCGCAGAGATCGATATGGACCGGCGCCACGTCGTGTTCACGCGGGGGATCATCGAGAAGGCTCTCCAAACAGTGCGGGGCTCCTTCGAGCTCTATGACACCCACGGCGAGCAGACGCACTCCCTGGGCGGCACCAACGTGCACTTCACGCCGGGGTCCGCCGCACTCAATATCCTCGACTACGAGACCAAGGAGCTGCGCAAGCCGACGACCGGCGACTACGTCGATTATGTGAAGGTGATCAGCCAGCTCGAGCACATCGCCTCGCAAAGCACTGCCTTCATTCCCGCCGACGTCCACGAGCAGATCTCCGACAGCTACCGGTTGTTCCTGGGCCTCCTGTACGGGCACAAACCCGTGGTCACCGGGACGTTCACGATCGACTCGTTCGAAGTGATGAAGAATCTCCAGGTCGCCGTGCGCGGCTCCGAAGAGGCGCTCGCCGGGAAACCGTTGGCGATCTTCTCGGCCTGCCCAACATCGCCCTTGAAGTGGAGCGACGTCACCTCGCAGAACGTCGTCGACTGCGCCCGCTACTCCATTCCCGTCGAGTTCATTTCGATGCCGCTGTCGGGGTTCATGGCGCCGGTGACGCTGATCGGATCTGTCGTGGCGCACGCCGCCGAGACGCTCAGCGGTGTCGTCATCAGCCAACTCGCCAAACCGGGTGCACCGATGCTGTACGGGGGCTCGCCGGCCATCTTTGATGTGCGCTACGAGACGACGCCGATGGGTGCCATCGAGACGATGATGATCGACTGCGCGAACAATGAAATCGGCAAGCACCTGGGGATGCCGACTCAGGCCTACATCTCGCTGAGCGATGCCAAGCAGCTCGACGCCCAGGCGGGGTTGGAGAGCGCGATGGGGGCAACGCTGGCGGCGTTGTCGGGCATCAACAACATCTCGGGCCCCGGCATGCTCGACTTCGAGAGCTGCCAGTCGCTCGAAAAGCTCGTGGTGGACAACGAAATCTGCGGCATGATGGCGCGTATGCTGCGGGGCATGACCCCCAAGGACGACTTTCCGGCCCTGCCGATCTTCGAGGAGCTGCTCCGCGAGGGGCACTTGCTCATCGCCGATCACTCGCGCCGCTACCTGCGCGAGGAGCACTTCTTCCCCGGTCCGGTGATCGACCGTGCCAACCGCGAGCGCTGGCGGGCCGAGGGCTCA
>JBDHAL010000310.1:0-3004 GCA_039588075.1 Gemmatimonadota bacterium
CGCTATGCCGTTGCCGACATGAGCAGCACGCGGTTCACTCGTCCCCGCCTGCCTCAGCGCCCCGTCACCGGAAACGCCGGCCTCGCCATTTCACCGACCACTCGGGCCGGCGGCCTTACGCCATACCTACCCTGGGACCACTCGGATCTTGCCAGTGACAATGTCCTCGGGATCCACTCCGTCGACGGCGCTCTGTCGAACTGTCCGAACGCCATTGACCATCACGTTGTTCTGTGAGGACGTATCCGACGCTTCGGAGCCCGCGCCTGACGCGCCAGATCCCTCGAAGAATACGGCCATGTCCTCCTGATTCCTGAGCTTGCCGACGTGCTCGAGGACCCGCATCGTCTCGCCGCCGTTCTCGGCCGAGTAGATCGGCGTCTCGCCGTCGGGACCCACGACGAACGACTTAGGGATGTCGCCCGAAAAGTCGACCTTGACGTCGCGGTCGAGCAGGGCCTCGAGGGCCTCCATGCTCTTGCCGCCCTTGGCGCGGTGGTGCATGCAAGCGGCGCGGATTTCGTTCGTCTTGACGAGGGTCACGATCTGATTTCGGAACTTGCCGATCTGCTCATCCTTGGCAGACCCGGCCGCGTCGTACTCTTTCTTGAGCTGGGTCTTGATGGTGTCGATCTGCGCCTGGACCTTGTCGCTCGGCGTGAAATCCCCGTCCTTCAGCTCGGCGACCCGGGCGATCGCGGCGCGGGCCTCTGACGGGTCGAGGTCGCCGTACTTCTCGCGCAGCGGGCGGAGCTCCTTGAGCTCCTTGTCCTTCTTGCCGAGTGTGGACGTCAGGCCGGCGATGTCCTGCAGGGCCCAGCCGTCGACCTCGTTGACCGAGAGGCGGTACCTGTTGGCGCCGCCCCCCTCGCCCTGGTCGACGTATTCCTTCGCAATGTCCTCGGACAGCCCCTCCAGGCTGGCCACATGTGGCTCGAGCATGTATCCCCTTGCTTCCCGTTTTCCCGCGGGCCTTCGACTTGTCCGCCCGCCCGTGTCAAGGGTAAATTGTCAGTCAGTCCGAGATTGTGTCAAGGGGGGTTGCGTACTGCGAGCATACTCCACCCTCTCCGGACTGCGGTCACGCTCGCTAGGAAGTGTTCGACGCCGAGGTAGCACGGGATCCGACGCTTGATCGCGAACACGGCCTCGCGGTCGGCGCCCTTGGACGTGCCCGGCAGCAGGACGAGGTGATCGCATTGGGCCAGCAGGTGCAGGTCGTAGGCGTACCAGTGCTCCGGCGTCTTCGGGTATGCCATGTGCCAGGCGTAGTTCGTGTGCGGCACGATCGGCATGAACCCGGCGTCCCAGATGCGGTCGCCGGCGGCGCAGGCGTTGCGGACGTTGACGACGACGTCGCCGAGGGTGTAGGGCCCGGCGATGTAGACCCAGGGGCGGTCGGTGTGGGCGGGCTCCCCGTCCGTCAATTGTCCGACCACCTCGGGATGAAGGCGGGCCACTCGTCCGGTGGCTGGGCCGTGAGAGTAAATCGAGTGAGCGGTGGCGCCGGGGCGGAGAACGGACCGCCGTGAGCCTTTGCTATCAGCAGGAGCATTTCCTCGACCCAGGGCGCCAACTTCTTTCGGCGGGGCTTCGGCTTCTTGCGATTGCTTCTGCCAGCCATGTCTACACGTCCCAAGGTCTTCCCCATACGCCCCACCCTACCCGTTGACGTTCAGCCCTTCCAGCTTGCGTATCTGGGTCAGCGTTTGTCGGCGTCGTCTTCGCCAGCCTCGGCTAGCTGCGCGCCCGTCTCCTCGCCAAGGTCCCAGCCGGCCAGCCACGTCGCGCGCGCGTCCGGGTCGGACACTGGGGGCGCGTCGCTGCGGGGCCGCCCTTCGGCGAAGGCCCGGAGGCCGGCTCTGAACCGGCTCGATGGATCTGGGATAGTTACCATGCCATGCCTATTTTACTGCAAGAACTGTATCGGCACAGGGAGATTCGCGTCTTTATATCCCTCGACAAGCTCCCTCGTCCAACCCTTGAGCCAGGGCTCTTGTTGCGCGACAGGGGTCGCCCACGAGGCGGAGTAAGCCTCGGCGAAGGTTTCCCGCTCGTTCGTCAGGCCGTATTCCGAAAGAGTGGCGCGGGTGGGCGGCCTGTTCTTGGCGTAGGCTCTCGCCCTGTTCGTGACGGCGCTGTTCGGGCCTCGCCTGGTGATGACCTGCGCGGCGTCGAATCGTCCCAGGTCGACCACGTGACCCAACTCGTGGTTGATCAGCCCCTGCACGTCACTCGTGGCGAACCAGTGACCCGGCTCGTCCCATGCTGCGTCAGTGACATTTGCCGGCTTCCCGACACGCCGGAACTTGGTCTTGCTCTGCAAGATCTTTCCGCCAGTGAAGGTCTCCGCCCGGAAGTGTTTTGCCCGATCCACGCGCACACCGTCGAACGTGCCGGCCCCCTTGGCGAAGTACTTCGGGTTCAGCGAAACGTAGTTGCGGTCAAGGCCGCTTCGAAGCCCTGCGGTGTGCCACTCCCCGGCCATGTTGGCATACTGCTCCGACGACCCCCTCAGCGCGAAACTGCTCGGCCCGTCGGCTACGTTGACCGTGGTGAACCTCATGTGGGACGGGTTTGACCTGCCCCACTTGGTGAGCGCTTCGCGGACGTCTTTCTCGAGATCCTTGTGTAGCCGGTGCGCCGTGACTTTTTGGGTTTCGACCCTGCCGGTCTTCCGGTTGAAGCGAGCCCGGTTGGGCCGCCCCGCCGGGTCGACAAGCGTCTTGTACGTCTTGCCCCCAACATCCTGGAGCGCCGGCTGACTGTCGACCCAGGCTTTCACTTCCTTGTCCAGATTCGCTGCAGCCTGCGCCTGGCTCATCGTCGCCGGCAACCCCTCCAACTTCCTAATCTGCCCCAGCGTCAGCGGCCGGTTCTTGGCGTCGAAGAACCTGTCGATCGGCACCTGTCCCGAGCGCATGAGCTGCGCCTTGCCGCGGCCGAGGACCTGATCCTGGATCGCGCGCGGCTGGTTCTGGATCCAGTCGCGATACGTGATCTT
>JBDHAL010000311.1:0-3000 GCA_039588075.1 Gemmatimonadota bacterium
CCGCCGGCCAGGGCGACATCCACTTCGCCGTTGCGGATGAGGCGAAAGGCATGGCCAATGCCGATGGCACCGGAGGCGCAGCTCATCCCGTTGGTCGAGTTGGGCCCAGTGAAGCCGAATTCGATGGCGATGCTGCAACTGGCCGCCCCGGCGAAGACGGTCAGGGCCAGGAGCGGGTTGACGCTCTGGGGGCCGTCCGACAGGAAAAGGCGGTGCTGCTCCTCGGCATAGGCGACGCCGCCCAACGCCGAGCCGATCTGTACGGCGACGCGCTCGGCTTCGAGCGTCGCCGGATCGAGATTCGCATCGTTCAACGCCAGGCGGGCTGCCGCAACGCTGAACTGCCCGTAGCGATCGAGGCGCTTGGCGCGCTTCCCATCCATGTGATCAAGCGGATCGAAGTCGTCGACCTCGGCCGCCATTTGACTGCGGAATTGGTCGGGGTCGAAGCGCGTGATGCGGCGAACGGCGGACTCGCGGCGCTGAAGGCCGTTCCATAGTCCGTCAGGGCCCGTACCGGTCGGCGTGATGCAGCCGATCCCGGTGACCGCGACGCGCCGGCGCCCGTTGCCCGCAATGTCTCTCGCTAGAATCACAGAAGCTCTACCTCTCTCTTCACGCCCTCCAGCGTCAGGCCGGCCACGTGGTGAATGAATACAGGTCCGATGACGCGCTTCGCCGCGAACCTTCCGATCAGAGGCCAGTTTGGCCCGGCAGGCCAGTCGTGCACGATCTCCACGCGCGTGTTCTCACCGTCAGGGTGGAACCGCCACTCCACGTCCATCCCCTTCGTGATGCCGTCGACGTGATTGTAGCGGACGACCGGCACCGACTCGTCGGACCGCATCTCGCTCACCCACCATACGGGATAACCGAGCGCCCCGAACATTCTGTGGGCCGCCATCTCCACCAAGCCCTGGCCGAAGCCATCTCGGCGCTGGAAGCGAACCCAGCGATAATGCGATAGGATCTCGGGCCAGCGCTCCACGTCGGCCGCGATCTGAAAGCAGCGTGCCGGTGAGCCGGCCATGCGAATCTCGTTGTGCGTGTTCATGTCTTCTTTAACGCCATGTTTCCCAGCAGTCGAAGCCAGAGCAAAGGATTGACCAGAGTCACGGGGCTCGCCAGGTCGCCGGTCGCCCGCAGCAGGTGGCGCGCCGCGCCCCGCTCGTCTCGTGACAACGCCTTCACGAAGTGCGGCATCAAGCCCGGGCGGGCGACGACGGCCTCGATCACTCTCTGCAGAGCCCTCGTCGGGGCGAGCGTCCGGCGAAGTCGCCGGTTGTAAGCGGCCAGGGCTCTCCGCTCGCGGGATGGGTCATCTAATAACGCCTCGTCGATAGCATCAGCCGCCAACCGCGCGCTGAGCATCGCCTGGTATACGCCCTGCCCGGTGAAGGGGTCGTAGTATCCTGCCGCGTCGCCTACCAGCAGCGCGCCGGGCCCCCAGGCGCGCCGGGTCGGGAGGTCGAACGGCCCCGTCACCATCACGGAGTCCTCGATGCCGCTGAGGCGCGCCCGTTTCTCGACCTCCGGGAAATCGGACAGCATCGTGAGCAGCACACTCCGAGCATCGCCCGTCATCGCCACGGCCTCGCTCCGCGGAATCACCAGCGTCACGTTTGCGCCATCTCTGAGCGAGGCATAGCCGCAGGTTCGACCGTTCCGCACCCGCAACTCGCCGAATGCGCCAACCCCGTTACCGCCCATCAGGTGCCCGACCAGTGCGACCTTGAAGAGTCGCGCCGGCCGCGAGGAGAGCGCCAGGCGGCGTTGCACGACCGAGCGCAACCCATCGGCGCCAACCACGAAGGAAGCCCGCATCTCGTGAACCGCCAGCCCCTCGCGAACCACTACGCCGCTGGTGCGATCACCGTCTCGCAGCAGGTCGAATACACGCAGCCCATACCGGACCCGCGCGCCGGCGCGTAGTGCCTCGTCGAGGAGCGCCGCGTCGAAGTCGCGCCGTCGCACCGCCCAGCCTTCTACAGCCGCCCCATCCTCACGCGCTCCAAACTCGGCCGCGAAGGCCGCACCATCCGGAGCTTCCACCCGCCAGCCGCGCAGCGGTTTCGGCCTCAGCTCCCGTTGCAGCCGCTCTTTCAGTCCGAGCCGGCCGAGCTCGGCCAGCGCACCCGGATTCACGCTGTCTCCGCAGGGCTTGTCACGTGGGAATCGGCTTCGCTCGACGATCAGTACATCTCGACCGCTGCGCGCGAGCCGGATCGCCAGCGAGGAACCGGCCGGTCCGGCCCCGACTATGATGACTTCAGCCTCTACGCTCGCGTTCACTCTCGCTTCCAACGTAGGACCCAGCGAAACCACAGCTGCGGTTCTACCTCCGCCGCCAGGCCAGCACGCGACGCCAGCGCTCGTGCTTCATCTATAGTGTACGCCGTACGCATCGATACCCTGGCGTCGTGACGCGTGTAGCGGTGAGATCGCCACACCGTATTCGCCAGAATCCAGGCGGCCGCGTAACCCGAGACGCAACGTCGCAGATCGCTCACGATGACTCCCAACTCACTCACCCTCATCATCTCACGCAACGCTTTCACCGCAGCCTCGGGTTCCAGATGATGGAGGAACGTCGAGCCGATCGCCACGTCGAAACTGCGGTCCGGGAAGGGAAGTGCTAAGGCATCGCCGCGAATTACCCGGACATGCTCGCCTCTCACCGATTTCCTCAGCTCCCGCACCGCCTGCCGCACCGCCTGCCGCCCCGCGTCGAGGGCGACTCCATCGAAGGCGATCGCGCGCCGCTCGCACCAGCCGCTGAGCGACCTCAACATATCGCCGCCCCCGGCTCCCACGTCCCGCACTCTCAGATGCCCGCATCGCTTGCCGGCCAACAGCCTCTCCGCCTCTCGGTAGATCGTCGCGGTAGGTCCCAGCCAACGGTTCATCCACGCCAGGTCCGATAGACTCTCCGCTACCAGGTCTCGGTCCGCCGATGCTTGATCCATCAACTCGGGCGTCGTGTGCCTTTTCACCGCAGGC
>JBDHAL010000312.1:0-2975 GCA_039588075.1 Gemmatimonadota bacterium
GGTCACGGTGGTGGATTCCAGCGTGGACAGCAGAGCGGCCTGGGGACCCGACGACTACCTTTATTTCATCTCGTTCGACGGTTCGAGCTCGATGCTGCGTCGCGTGCAGGCAAGTGGTGGCCCGATCGAGGACGTGGCGACCCTGGATCAAAACGATGCAGGTCGATACGCCTGGCCTCACGTGCTGCCGGGCGGCCGCGGGATCATCGTCACGGCGATACCGGCGCGGCAGACCCAGCAGGGAACGCAAGGTGCGCTGGCCCCACTACTGACTACTGGTTTCGAGATCCACGTGTTGGATATCGAGACCGGGGAATCGAGAGCGTCGATCGCCGGTGCCCAGGGCATCTACTCAGCGTCGGGGCACATCGTGTACGTGACGCAGGACAGATCGCTGATGGCAGCTCCTTTCGACGAGCGCCAGTTGGAGCTCACCGGGCGGCCGGCGGCGCTGTTGGAAGGTGTCGATGTGCGCATCGACGGCGCCACAGATATCGATCTGTCTCGCAGTGGAACGCTGGTCTACACCACCGATAGCTTCAACGCTCCCGAGGAAATCGCCTGGCTCACGCGCGACAACCACACGATGAAAGTCGATCCCGACTGGGTGCGCGACTGGGAGTTCGAGGGGCTTGCGCTGTCGCCGGACGGAACCCGCATCGCCGTCGTGATCGAAACACTGGAGCGTGCCGACATCTGGATCAAGCAACTCGATCGGGGGCCGCTCTCGCGCCTCACCTTCGACGGTGACTATAACGGTTACCCGACATGGACGCCGGATGGACGCTCCGTCGCCTTCGGCTCGCTCCGCGATGGCGAGTGGGACTTCTGGATCAAGCGGGCGGATGGAAGCGGCCCGGAAGAGCTGTTGCTCGACCTGGATCGTGACATCTGGGGTGTACTATGGTCGAGCGATGGGAGTTGGCTGTTGGCCAGCGTGGACGGCCCACCGGGCAGCGACGATATCCTGGCGTTGCGCCCGGGAGTTGACAGCGTCCCGATCCCGGTCGTCGCCGACGCGTTCGACGAGTTCGAGCCGGCGCTTTCGCCCGACGATCGCTGGCTGGCGTATGTCTCGGACGAATCGGGGCAAACCGAAGTCTACGTTCGTCCTTTCCCGAATACGGGGGATGGCAAGTGGCTGATATCGGCCGATGGTGGCATCGAACCGGCATGGAGCCCCGACGGACACGAGCTCTACTTTCGAAGCCCGGATGGAAAATTCGTCTTCGCCGCCGACATGACACGTGGGCCAAACTCCGCCGAAACCCGTGTACTTCTTGAGCCCCCATCGCAGAACGACTACGAACGCAATCAGCGCAACCGCATGTACGACCTTGCGGCGGATGGGCGCTTCCTGGTCATCCAGCGGTTTGGCACGCCTGATGTCTCCGGCGACCTCGTCATCGTTCAAAACTTCAGCGAAGAGTTGAAGGCAAAGGTAAACCAGTGACGGATATCATGTCGCGCCTTTCGACCGCGCTCGCCGAACGCTACAAGATCGAGCGCGAGCTGGGTGCCGGTGGCATGGCCACCGTCTACCTGGCCGAGGACGTCAAGCACGACCGCAAGGTCGCGCTTAAGGTGTTGCGACCCGAGCTGGCGGCCGTGCTGGGCGCCGAACGCTTCGTCCAGGAGATCAAGACCACCGCCAACCTCCAGCACCCGCACATCCTGCCGCTGTTCGATTCGGGCGAAGCGGACGGGTTCCTCTACTACGTGATGCCGTACATCGACGGCGAGACGCTGCGTGACAAGCTGGACCGCGAGACGCAATTCGGCATCGAGGAAGCGGTGCGGATCGCGACCGAAGTCGCCGACGCCCTCGACTACGCGCACCGCAACAACGTGATCCACCGCGACATCAAGCCCGAGAACATCCTGTTGCACGACGGGCGGCCGATGGTGGCGGACTTCGGGATCGCGTTGGCGGTGAGCGCCGCCGCCGGCGGCAGGATGACGGAGACGGGGCTTTCGCTCGGCACGCCCCACTACATGTCGCCCGAACAGGCGACGGCCGAGAAAGACATCACCGGCCGCTCGGACGTCTACTCGCTGGGCTGCGTCCTCTACGAGATGCTGACGGGAGACCCGCCGCACGTCGGTTCCTCGGCGCAGCAGATCATCATGAAGATCGTGACGGAAACTGCGCAGCCCGTCACGAAACTGCGGCGTTCCGTTCCGCCCAACGTGACGGCCGCGGTGGCGAAGGCGGTGGAGAAGCTACCGGCGGATCGGTTTAGCGGGGCGCAAGACTTCGCCCGGGCGCTGGCCGACCCCGGATTCCGCCACGGCGGCGATGGCGCCGCCGCGGTAGCCGCCGGCGGCGCCGGTCCCTGGAAGCGCATCGCCGTGGCGACCTGGGCACTCGTCCTGGTCTTCGCAGTCGTGGCGGGCTGGGCGCTGCGACGCCCCGAGCCGGTGAGGCACGTCCAGCGGTTCACGAACCCCTTCGAAGCAGGCCAGGTGCCGGAGTTTCTGGGCGGTGCCGGGTTCGGTATCTCCAGGGACGGGACGGCGCTGGCGTACCGGCATCGCCAGGGCGCGAATCAGATCCTGATGGTGCGGCGCTGGGACGAGATCGAGGCGTCACCGGTGCGCGGGACGGAGGACGCGGCTTTCCCCGCGCCTTCACCCGACGGCGCGGAGCTGGCGTTCACTCAGGACGGAGAGGTGAATGTCCTATCCCTCGCCGGCGGCCCGGTGCGGACGTTGACGCCGGGTACCGGGCCCGTCTGGGGGCCGGACGGCTACATCTACGCGGAGGGAGACTCAGGCATTATCCGGGTCCCCGCCGCGGGTGGCGCTGTGGAGGCTCTGACGCGGGCCGCGGAAGGCGAAGAACATGAGGTCACGGACGTCCTTCCCGGCGGCCGCTTTGCGCTCCTCGAGGTAGAGTTCCCGGGCTCCCAAGACGACGAGATCCGTGGCCTGGATCTCGGCTCGGGAGAGATGGTGCCGCTTATCGTCGGTGA
>JBDHAL010000313.1:0-2973 GCA_039588075.1 Gemmatimonadota bacterium
CCGAACTGACGAGGCCGGCGAGCGCCGTGGCCCGCGCGGTATCGGCGCCTTCATAGTGCCCACCGACACGCCGGGTTACGTTGTAGGCAAGAAAGAAGACAAGACTGGGCTCCGCTGTTCGGAGACGGTTTCCATAGCCTTCAACGATATGCGGCTTGGACCGGAGGCCCTGCTGGGAGAGGCCACACACGGCTTCATATATGCCCTGTCCAGCCTGCAGGGCGGCCGGCTCGGCGTTGGCGCACAGGCCCTCGGCATCGCCGAGGCCGCGCTCCAGCACTCGGTCAGCTACGCCGCCCAGCGCAAGCAGTTCGGCCGGCCCATCAAAGATTTCCAGGGACTGGCCTTCAAGATCGCCGACATGGCCACCAAGGTGGAGGCGTCACGCGGCCTGCTCTACAGGGCCGCCCGCGCCTGGGACGCCGGTTCGCCCGACATGCAGCTCTCCAGCATGACCAAGCTGCATTGCAGTGAGACCGCCATGTCGGTGACGCACCAGGCCGTCAACGTATTCGGCGGCTACGGCTTCACCCGTGAGTATCCGGTGGAGAAGTTATTCAGGGACGCAAAGGTCACGGAGATCTACGAGGGTACCAACGAGATCCAGCGGCTGGTGATCATCAGGACACTGTATCAGGAGAAGGCTACGGAGTCGTAGGCTTGGTCGGTTCAGTACAGTTCAATACATCCCGCTGTAATAGAAAGACGAGGTGCAGCGATGGAAGTCTTTAAAACGATGGGGAAGTGGGGGCACGAGCAGGTCGTTTTCACCCGTGAGCCCGCCGTCGGATACTCCGGTATCATTGCGATTCACGATACCACTCTCGGTCCGGCGCTCGGCGGTTGCCGCCTTTGGAATTACGCTTCCGAAGCGGATGCGCTCACCGACGTGCTCCGCCTTTCCATGGGCATGACCTACAAGGCGGCGGTCGCCGGCCTCAACCTCGGTGGCGGCAAGTCGGTGATCATCGGCGAGCCCGACACCCCGCGTCGCGAGATGCTCTTCAGGGCGCACGGTCGCGCCGTCGAGACACTCAAGGGCCGCTACATCACCGCTGAGGACGTCGGCACATCCGTCGAGGACATGGACTATGTCCACATGGAGACCGAGCACGTCGTCGGCATCGCCGGCCGCTCGGGCGACCCCTCGCCCGTCACCGCCTACGGGACCTATCGCGGCATGAAGGCCTGCGCCGTCGGGGCCTACGGCGACGAATCGTTGAAGGGTAAGACCGTTGCCGTCCAGGGCGTCGGACACGTCGGCTACTACCTCTGCGAGAACCTGGCAGCCGAAGGCGCCAAGCTCATCGTCACCGACATTCACGAGGACAAGGTCGCCCGCACCGTGGAGGACTTCGGCGCCGAAGCGGTGAAGCCCGACGCGATCTACGGCGTCGACGCCGACATCTTCGCGCCCTGCGCTTTGGGTGCCGTCGTCAACAAGGAGACCATCCCGCAGCTCAAGGTGAAGATCATCGCCGGCGCCGCCAACAACCAGCTGGCGACCGCCGAGGATGCCAACGCCGTCCAGGAAAGAGGCATTCTCTACGCGCCCGACTATGTGATCAACGCCGGCGGCTTGATCAACGTGTACTCCGAGTTGGCCGAGTGGTCGACCGACCGCTCCAAGAGAAAGGCCGGCGAGATCTACCAGACGCTGCTCGAGGTCTTCGAGCTGGCGCGCGAAGAGAAGTTGACCACCGCCGAAGCGGCCAATCGCATCGCGCAGCGCCGCATCGACATCGTCGGCCAGCTGCACCGCTCGCGAGCTTGACGGCGCAGCCCCGCAGGATTGCCATCGGTTCGGACCACGCGGGCTTCAAGCTGAAAGCCCGCGTCCTGGAGGCGCTGCACGGACAGGGGTTCGAACCGGTGGACTTCGGAGCGGAGTCCGAGGCGTCGACGGATTACCCCGACTACGGGCACGCCGTCTCCCAGGCTGTCGCCGCCGGCGACTGCGAGATGGGTGTGCTGATCTGCGGTTCCGGCATCGGCATGAGCATGACGGCCAACCGCCACCCCGGGGTCCGCGCCGCCCTCGCCTGGGACGAAGAACTGGGCGAGTTGGCCAGGCGCCACAACGACGCCAACGTCCTCGTATTGCCCTCCCGGTTCATCGAGGAGGATCTGGCGGTAAAAGTACTGGGCAAGTTCCTGGAGTCGCCGTTCGAGGGTGGCCGGCACGAGCGGCGCGTCAGCAAGATCGAGCTGAAGGACCGGTAGCCGGGCGGAGGGAGAACCGTTTTGAAGAGACTGCAAGCTGTCGACAAGGCCGTGTTCCAGGCGATCCTGGATGAGACGGACCGCCAGGGTGAGGGATTGGAGCTGATCGCCAGCGAGAATTTCGTCTCGCCGGCTGTGCTCGAGGCGATGGGCTCCGTCTTCACCAACAAGTACGCCGAGGGGTACCCGGGCAAGCGCTACTACGGCGGCTGCGAGTACGCCGACGTGGTAGAGGACCTGGCCCGGACTCGTGCCTGCGAGCTGTTCGGCGCCGAGCACGCCAACGTCCAGCCCCACGCCGGCGCCCAGGCCAACATGGCCGTCTACTTCTCGCTGCTCGAGCCGGGCGACACGATCCTCGGGATGAACCTTTCGCACGGCGGCCACCTGACCCACGGCTCGCCGGTCAATTTCAGTGGCATTCTCTATGATGTCGTCGCCTATGGCGTCCGCGAGGACGACCAGCGGATCGACCTCGACCAGGTTCGCGAGCTGGCGGTGAAACACCGGCCCAAGCTCATCGTTGCCGGCGCCAGCGCCTACCCGCGCTCCATCGACTTCGAGAGCTTCGCTGCCATCGCCCGCGAAGTCGATGCCCGCTTCATGGTCGACATGGCGCACATCGCGGGGCTGGTCGCCGCCGGCCTCCACCCGTCGCCCGTGCCCCACGCCGACACCGTTACCACCACGACCCATAAGACGCTGCGCGGCCCGCGCGGCGGCCTGGTCCTCTGCAAGGAGGAACTGGCC
>JBDHAL010000314.1:0-2970 GCA_039588075.1 Gemmatimonadota bacterium
GACAGACATTCTCCGACATCTTTTCTGCCAGAGAACATTCCGAGGAGTGATCGAGCGAATCTGCGGAGCGAGAACGCGTCTCGACAGAGCGGTATACTGTTCGTATCGCTCGACGCGACCCTTGCCGAGCACGTGGGGGCCAGTGAACCGGTCACGATCGATCCGATTCGTACCCGTCGTCCTGTTGGTGCTGGTGTCCGTCGCGGGATGTACGACGACGACCACACAGCAGCAAGAGCAGACCGCCGGTCCCGATACGGGCCGCGCTACCGACACGCCGGAGGACGACGCCGCCCCGTTCCGGGTTGAGGAAACCCCCAAAGAGCAGGAGAACCCGCCGTACGAGCAACCTCTCACCTACGACCCAGGAAACCGGCGAGACCCCTTCGTGCCGCCGTTCGAAACACTCGCGGAACAACGGGGCCCACGGTCAGCGGGGATCGCGGGGATGTCGGTCGACGACCTCGACCTGACCGGGATCGTCGACATACCCGACGGGGGAGGCGTGGCCTACGTCACGGGCTCGGACGGCAGAGGTTACTTGTTGCGCGTCGGAGAACGGATCTACAAGGCCCGAGTCGTGGCCATCGACGCCGAGGCGGGCGCAATCACCTTCCGCGAGCAGGTGGACGATCCCCGCTCGATCAAGCCGTACCGCGACCGCGTGTTGCGACTCACGCCCGGTGAGTAGCTCGGTACATTATTCGGGCTATGCGACTTTTCGGGCGCCTAGGAAAGACAAGCAGCGTGCCGTGCCGTAGTGCGCTACGGCTGAACGGCGGGCGGATGTGGACTCCGCCCGCCGCCGGTGTGAATCAGACGATCTCGATCTACCGGACGCCTGCCGTGACGCCGGCCGTTTCCTCGAGCATGGACGTGGTGACGGACTTCGGCCGCTCGATGGGATAGCCCAGCGCGCGGTCCCAGGTGATGTTGGCCAGGGTGCCGATGGCGCGGCCGATGCCGAACAGAACCGTGTAGAAAGCGTACTCGGTGACGCCGTAGTACCACTGGATCACGCCGGACTGCGCGTCGACGTTGGGCCAGGGGTTCTTGGCCTTGCCGTGCTCCATCAGCACGCCGGGCGCCACCTGGTAGATCATGTTGATCACCTTGAACAGCGGATAGTCGGGCAGGTGCTGCTGGCAGAACTCCATCTGCGAGGTGTAGCGCGGGTCGGTCTTACGCAGCACGGCGTGGCCGTAGCCCGGGATGACCTGGCCGCTGTTCAGCGTTTCCCAGAGCGCCTTCTTGATGGCCTCCTCGGTCGGTTCCTTGCCACCCAGCTTCTCCATGAAGGCCTGGGTCCAGCGCAGCACCTCCTCGTTGGCCAGCCCGTGCAGCGGCCCGGCCAGGCCGTTGATGCCGGCGGACAGCGCGTAGTAGGCGTCGGAGAGAGCCGAGGCCACCAGGTGGATGGTGTGGGCCGAAACGTTGCCCGACTCATGATCGGAATGGAGGATGAAGTACATCCGTGCGACGTTGTCGTACGGCTTGTCGATGCCCATCATGTGGGCGAAGTCGCCGCCGAAGTCCAGGTCGGGATTGCTCTCGATGGGCGTGTCGTCCTTGAACTTCAGCCGGTAGATGTAGGCGCCGATGACGGGCAGCCGGGCCAGGAGATTGCTGGCATCCTCGTACATCGGATCCCAGTACTCCATCTTGCTGATGCCCTCGCGGTACTTCTGGCCGAAGATGGACTCGCGCTGCATGGAGAGTATGGCAGCGGAGAACATCGTCATCGGGTGCGTGTCGCGCGGCATGGCGCGCAGCACGTCGAAGACGTACTGGGGTACCTTGCGGCGGGTCTTGAAATCGGCGATGACCTCGTTCGCCTGTTCCTCGGTGGGAACGTCGCCGGTGAGGATGAACCACCAGAACGACTCTACGGTCGGATAATTGCTGCCCGGATACTTGGGCAGCGCGGCAAAGGTTTCGGGGATGGTCTTGCCGCGGAAGCGGATGCCCTCCATGGGGTCCAGGTACGAAGTGTCGGTCACCAGGCACCGGACCCCGCGGGCGCCTCCGATCGCCTGGGCGATGGTGACGTCGCTCAGCTTGACACCGCCGTACTCCTTGAGGAGCCTCACGGTCCGCGGACGGTGCTCCTCGATCTTGCGGGCCAGTGTTTTCTTTAGCGTGGACATGTTCGGTCTCCTCTTGCCTGCGCCCGCCCGCCTAAACCTTGGCCTCGACGAGCTGGTCCGGTGTTACAACGTTGCCGTACGCTTCCTTCAACCCGAGCAATCCAGCCGTCCACTCGTCGTAGACCTGGAACAGTTTCTCGGGGAGGTTCTTTTCCTTGCCGAACGCCTCGCGCTGCAGCGCGATGCGAGCGAGGATATTGTCGACGTAGATCGAGAACTGCCTGTCGTACAACTCCCGCGGGTACTCCTTGCGGATGAGCGACGAGAACAGCGCCCTGAGGTCGTCGTACCTGGGCACGAGCCCGATCGGGGTCTCGATGGCGTCCACCTCGCCGTGGGCAAAGCGGGCCAACCAGCTGAGCCAGACCTTCACGTCGCGCTTCTCGCCCAGCAGTCGGCCACCCTCGCCGCCGCGAGCCCCCTCGGTCAGGAAGTAGTTGAGCCCCGCCAGGATCGGCTGGCCGGCGTCGCTGAAGTCCGGGCTGTTGAAGAACGTGAACTGGCTTTGCATGTAGTCCGCGAGCGGCCCGGGGATGAACGGAGCGTTGGCCCAGGGCTGGCGCTTCACCCCTGTGGCGCCGACCTCGGTGGCGGTCGCCGCCGAGACGATCGAGGCTCCGATGACGACCCCGTGGTCGGGGTCCTTGCCCACCCAGACCGGCGGCATGGTGTCCGCGTCACGGCCGCTGTAGGTGATCACCTTGACCGGCACGCCCTCGGGCGACTGGCCGGACTTGGCGTCGTAATTCTCGATTGCGGCGCAACGAAGGGTACAGCGGGAGTTGGGGTGCGAGATCGGGATCTCTTTACCCTGCGCATCCTT
>JBDHAL010000315.1:0-2937 GCA_039588075.1 Gemmatimonadota bacterium
GGCCTGACCCTCTCGCTGGTCTATCCCGGCGGCGCGCTGACCTCCGGCGACCCGCAGGCGCAGGAGGGGGAAGGTGTGGAGCTCACCGTCCCCTTCATGGACGCGGCGGCGGACCGATCGGAGGAGGCGTCCATCCGAGTCACCCACTCCCAGGCCGAGCTGGCCGAGCTGCGCCGCAGCATCGACCAGTGGTTCTTCATCGCGGCCGCCGCGACGGTCCTCATCGCCCTGCTACTCGCCAACTGGCTCGCGTCGCGCTTCAGTCGCCCGATCATGGACCTGGCCGACAAGACGTCTCGGGTCGACCTCGATCGACTCGGCGTCGATTTCACCAGCAAGCGCAGGGACGAGATCGGCGCGCTCTCGCGATTGCTCGGCGCCATGACCGATCGTCTGCGCGCCGGCGCGGCGAAGATCAAGGAGGCGGAGCGCCGGGCGACCGTTGGAGAGCTGGCGCGCCAGGTGAACCACGACATCAAGAACGGGCTCACCCCGATCCGCAACGTGTTTCGTCACCTGATGACGGTGTCCCGCGACGATCCGGGGCAGTTGCCGGATGTGTTCGACGAGCGCAAGGGCACCATCGACTCCAGCATCGACTACCTGGAAACGCTGGCGTCAAACTACGCGCGACTCTACCCGCGCTTCGACCGCCAGCCCTGCGACGTGCACGCGGTCGTTCGAGAAGTCGTCACCAACGCCGGCGCCTCGAGCCAGGTTGACTTGCGATTGGACCTCGCACCGGGCCCGGCGGTCGTGATCGGTGACGCTGTTGTGCTGCGCCGGATCTTCGAGAACCTGGTGGACAACGCCGTCGACAGCCTCGCGTCGAAGGCGGGGGCCGTCTCGGTGTCTACGGGCCTCGTTTCGAATGAGGCCCAGGAGAGCAGGGTCCGGGTCACCGTGGCCGATACGGGGAGCGGGATGACCCGCGAGCAGTTGGATAAGATCTTCGACGACTTCTATACTACCAAGGCGGACGGCACGGGTCTCGGCCTGTCCATCGTCCGCCGGCTGGTGATGGACCTAAACGGTTCGGTGAGCGTGGAGAGCGAGGTGGGGAAGGGAAGTCGCGTGATAGTCGATCTCCCCGCCGGCGCCGAACCCGGGCGTAGCGGTTAGCGCGGGAGCGACGGAAAACATGACCCTGGTGCTCGTCGTCGACGACGTGCCCGCCATGGCGGAACAGTACGCCTACGACCTGAAGCGGGTCGGCGGCTACGATACCCTCATCGCGCCCGGCGGTGGGGAGGCGCTCGAGATACTGTCCCGGGAGCCGGTCGACTGCGTGATCCTCGACCTGGAGATGCCCGGCGTCGACGGTTTCGAGGTGCTTCGGGCGATGGGTGAGCGGGGCATGCGCGCTCCCGTCATCGTTTACACCGGCACCGGTAACTACGACCGCTGCGTCCAGGCGATTCGCCTCGGGGCCTACGGTTTCATCGACAAAGCCGAATCGATGGAGCGCGTTGTCGGCGAGGTGGAGAAGGCGCTGGAGAGAGAACGACTCATCGCCGAGGTCGAGTCGCTCAAGCGCGAACTGGGATCGGATACGCCGCTCATCGGGTCGAGCGAAGCGATGCGGAAGCTGGGTGAGGTGATCGCGCGCGTCGCACCCATTCCCAGCCCGGCACTCATCGTCGGCGAGAGTGGATCCGGCAAAGAGCTAGTCGCCCGTGAGCTGCACCGCCTGGGCTCCGATCCGGCGAAACCCTTCATCGCCATCAACAGCGCCTCCTTGCCCGAGAACCTGGTCGAGAGCGAGCTGTTCGGTCACGAGCGCGGCGCCTTTACCGGCGCCAGCCGCACCCACAAGGGTGCATTCGAGAACGCCGCCGGCGGTACGCTCTTCCTCGACGAGATCGGCGAGTTACCCATGCCGGCCCAGGCCAAACTGCTCCGCGTCTTGGAGGAGCGGCAGGTCACCCGGGTGGGTGGTGAGCGGTCCATCAAGGTCGAAGCGCGCGTCGTCGCCGCCACCAATCGCGATCTCGAGACCGAGGTCGAAGCGGGACGTTTCCGGCAGGACCTGTTCTACCGGATCAACGTCCACGTGCTTCACGTGCCGCCGCTCCGCGATCACCTCTCCGACGTGCCCGAACTGGCCGATCATTTCTTGAAGCTGACCTGCGCCCGTTTCGGCGTCCGGCCCAAGAAGCTCGACGGCGACGCTCTCAACGTGCTGATGGGCTACGAGTGGACCCGGAACAATGTCCGCGAGCTCAAGAACATCATCGAACGGATGATCATCTCCACCGAGCGCGAGATTCTCGGCATCGACCAGGTCCCGGCGGAGCTTCACGGGGCGGCCGGGCCGCTCGAAGTGGGCTCCACGGCTCGAAGTTTCCAACAGCTCAAAGCCGAAGCCGAGCGCCAGATCATCGTCGCGGCGCTCGAGCGCAACGACTGGCACATCACCAACACCGCCAAACAGCTCGGCCTCGCCGACCACGCCAGCCTGCTCAAGATCATGCGGCGGCATGACCTGAAGCGCGGTTGATGAGCGTGTCCGTCCGGACACGCAGATACTCCTGAACACGTGTCCACCAAAACACAATCTCTGCCTTTGAAGGGCTCGGCCGCAACCGGTCCGTCGTCATAACTCATATAACTACATATACTTAGCGGACACGCTTGGTTCCGGCTCCCACTTGGTCCCGCGTCTGCCTTGGATAGCGGGCAAGACATGAATCGCGAACCGGCGTCCGAGGGCGCCACCAGAAGGAGGGGACCGATGGGATACCAACTGAAATTTCGGGCCGGGGTGATCTGGAGTGCTGCGGCATTCGTCATGCTGGCGCTACTGCCGCTGTTTGGGGTGGCGTGCGGTGGGGACGAGGTCCCCCGGTCCGAGACGAGCGGCGAGGCGCGGCAGGAGCGCCCGCAGCCGCCGAGCGTGCAGCTGCCGCCACCGCAGACCGAGACCCAACTGGCGGC
>JBDHAL010000316.1:0-3875 GCA_039588075.1 Gemmatimonadota bacterium
TCAACTCTCTCGACAACGTCTCGTGCAAGAGCTGCCTAGGCGACCTCACCGGCAGGCAAGGGTCGCATACCGGGCAGAGCCAGCTCGCGCAACTCCACCGCCTGGTGAAGCAGCAGGAAACGACCAACAGGCGACTGAGCCTGCTGACAGTCAGCATCTGGCTGATCTTCGCCCTCTTCGTCACCTGGACCGTCGTCGCCGCGATAATGGACGTGGGCGGCCCCGCCGCTCTCTTTCGCTGGCCCTTCTAGTCACGACGCATGCCCGCGCGCGGCTTCCGGGCTTAGCGTCTTTCCCAATTCCCGTATTTTCCGACGACTGGAGGCTCCCAAACGCCGACATCCGGTCGCGATACAGCGTTGCGACGTCAGAGGAAGAAGGGCCTCGCCCGGTTGGGGCTGGCGCAGAAAGTGCATTACCTTGCGACATTCGGAGTACTTTGTTGTGTGACCTGGCCGGGTCGGGTTGGGGAACGGGCTGCTGTCGCTGCGGCGCGCGTCTAGATAGATTTTTCCAGTGTCCCTAGATACAGGATAGTTGGAGGGTGTATGGCCCCAAACGAGCGTCCGCCCGTTAACTCGGGTGGCGCAGCGAGAGATCGGCTGGCCGAGCATATCCAGCAGACGTTGGGCGGGGACATCGTGCTGGACCAGGTGCTCGGTGAGGGACGGACCGGCCGCGTGTACCTGGCGCACCAGCGCAGCCTGGAGCGCCAGGTTGTGGTGAAGGCGTTGATGCCGCGCCACACAAACAGCCGCAAAGCCGTGGCGCGCTTCAAGCGGGAGGCCAGGGCCATGGCGGGCTGT
This sequence comes from Gemmatimonadota bacterium, assembly GCA_039588075.1. Classification (GTDB taxonomy): domain Bacteria; phylum Gemmatimonadota; class Gemmatimonadetes; order Palauibacterales; family KS3-K002; genus JBDHAL01. The sequence continues at coordinate 807 of JBDHAL010000316.1, forward strand.
CCGCACCCCAGCATCGTCAGCGTCTACAATGTGGGCGAAACGCGGAACGGCATCCCGTTCTTCGTGATGGAGCACATCGAGGGCGAGTCGCTGGCGGATCGGCTCAAGCGCAAAGGGAAGCTGGCCCTGAAAGAGGCTGTACGCATTGTCGGTGCGCTCGCCGACGCCCTCACCTACGCTCACGAGCGCGCGCTCATTCACCGAGACCTGAAACCCGCTGACGTTTTGATCGATCGGCATTCCGGCCGGATCCTGCTGACGGACTTCGGGCTTGCCAAGTCCATCTCGGGTACCAGCCAGGCGGCGACCCTGACCGGCACCGGCGAGATACTGGGTACACCGCCCTACCTGAGCCCAGAGCAGGCGGAGTGCGGTATCGTGGACGCCCGATCCGATCAGTACTCGCTTGCGGTGATGGCTTACGAGATACTCTCCGGACGGCTTCCGTTCCCGGGTCCGAGCGCTCAGGACTTCGTGCGCCAGCACGCGCAGGACACACCGCCCAGCCTTCTCCAGGTGGCGCCCGAACTGCCGCTCGAAGTATCGAGAGTCATCGACCGGGCCCTGATGAAAGAACCGGGCGCCCGGTTTGCCAGCGCCGAGGCGTTTGGTGAGGCGTTACGGGCGGCGTCCTCCGCCGCGACCGCCGCCGCAACCGCGTCGGCCAGGGCCGTCGCTGCTAAGCAAGCCGCTGAGAGTGCGGGTCGGCGGGTAATCCGTGGCGCGCTGATCTACGCCACCGCGGCCTGGGCAACGGTGGAAGCACTATCCTTTTCTATAGACAAGCTGAAGGTGCCGGCGGAAATTCTAGTCCCGGCGGTATGGATCGTTCTCGCCGGGTTCCCTATCACCTTGGTCCTCTTGTGGCTTGCGGGTCGCTCGCCTCATCTGGGCCGTATGCTGGTCAGCAATCACTGAGGCGGCCAGCACGCCCGCTGCCGAGCCTATTCTCCGACTATCTGAAAACCCGGCCGCGTCTCCTCGTGGGAGATCTGTCCGCCCAGTGACGAGGTATACCCCAGCCAGGCGACGGCGATGAGGCAGAGGACGAGCAACGTCGGGACGAACCAGCCGGGTAGCTCCTTGGGTGGCCGGAACGCCACGAGGCCATAGAGCGCGATGATCCCCACGATCTCGGCGAGGGCGAGAGCGATGAGCGCGGCCCACTCATGACGCTCGAGGATCTCATCGGAGATCCCGGCAAGATCGTGGACGATGTCGTGCGCTGGCTCGCCGGTGAGGTAGGCCGGGATCGTGATGATGGCGATGATCACCAACGCGACCAAGCCGGTTCGCGCCAGGTCGGAATTCCGCCGCAGCTGCGCGACGACGAGTATGACCAGGCCGAACAGCAAACCGACCAACGGGAAATGGTTGATCATCAGGTGTAGGTGCGCACCGTTCATCTCTCGATCCCTTTTTCGTAGGCTTTGGGCTGAATCGAGATGCGGGTAAGAGGCCGGCCCGGCGCCGGGATGTCAAGCAGCGGCTACCAGGCCTGTGTATGGCAGGCGGCGCCGACGCGCAAGGTGACCTCAGCCTTCTTCGAGAGAGAGATTGAGATAGCACCCTGGCTCGCATAGATTTGGCGCCGAGCTATGAGAGGGGCGGTAGCTCAGCTGGGAGAGCGCCTGCCTTGCACGCAGGAGGTCGTGGGTTCGAATCCCATCCGCTCCATATCTTACAAGATTAGGCGTCGCAACAGCTTATAGCGGCGCCTTTTTCCGTTTGACGGTGGCTGCTGTGCCCGTGGTGACAGAAGCGGTGACCCAGACACCGTAGCGGTCAACCACTACACCCATAGTCTTGGTATCAGTACGAGCCCCCCGGCCTCGAGATCCGCAGTCCACGGCCGTGACAGCGGTCACGCCTCTTGCGTCACGTATTGGTTCCAAGGTCTGGCGCACCGAGATAGACAGCGACTAGGTCAGCTTGCGTGTCGCTGATTCTGCCGGGTCGCAGCATATCAGGCACACGCTTTTCTGGCCCATTCGGCTACGTCTGTTGTATCTTGAAGCACTGACGTCACACAGGCTTTGAGTGCTTTAGCTCGTTATACTGCGGGGCCAGCCAAACGGCTGTGGGGGCCCTCAGCACTTGAGTTCCTGTGGTATGCCCAGAGGCCGCACGGGCGGATTAGGAGAATAGACACATGCTCGTTCAGATCAACACGGATGGCAACATCGAAGGGAAGGAAGCGCTCGCCCAACAGGCCGAAGCGGTAGTGAGGGATGCCGTGGGGCACTGCAGCGAACACATCACACGGGTAGAGGTCCACCTTAGCGACGAGAACAGCAACAAGAAAATCGGCACAGACGATAAGCGTTGCCTTCTGGAGGCCCGTCTCACCAGCCGTCAGCCGATCGCGGTGAGCGCCGTCAGCCGATCGCGGTGAGCGATCAGGCGGCGACTCTGGAGCAGGCCATCGACGGCGCCGCCAAGAAGATGAGGCACTCCCTCGAAACCGTCCTCGGGCGGTTGGGTAACCGCTGATGGGTACAGCGCCCGGCCGGCGGCGACTCTGGCGCAGGCCATCGACGGCGCCGCCAAGAAGATGAGGCACTCCGTCGAAACCGTCCTCGGGCGGTTGGGTAACCGCTGATGGGTACAGCGCCCGGCCGAAGCAGCCCGGCCATCAGGACACGTATTCCAGGCCTAGGCAGGGAGGCTGCTGCCTCACGCACTTGGAGTGGTCAACCGCGCCGGGCCACCGGCGGGACGCAACCATATTGTGAGCACGATTGGGACTCAAGCGCATACCGTTAAACGTCATGCCCGGCAACTCTCAGGTCGACGAGGAGTGCGACATGGGGACCGTGCGGCGAGCAATCGAGAAGCGACAACTGGAGCAGGAGCCTTGGCTCGCCTGGAATGAATTTGTTGACCTGATCGCCACGACTCCCTTATGATGCCGAGGTGCAGAATGGAGGTCACCGGCAGTATTTCGAGAATCGGCGAGACGAGTTAGTGGAAGAAACGCAGCTTGCCTTGAAGACGTTGGATGCGGCATGCCAAGCGGATGTTCTTGAAGAGGCGGCAGGCAAATGGCGACAGCGGCCACGAGACCCT
>JBDHAL010000317.1:0-2895 GCA_039588075.1 Gemmatimonadota bacterium
AGCGGTACCTCGTCCGAGCGCCGGTACACCTCCTGGAGCACGAGTACGAAGTGCTCGAAGCTGTCGCCGATCACAGGCGGCGCGTCGCTGCAGGAAAGGTCGAGCTCGCTCTCGATGAAGCTCAACAGGTCCCCGGAACCGCCGTGCAGGTTCCAGGTCACGACGGTCAGTGTGTCGGAGCCCGGCGCGTCCGCGAAGTCGGTCGACGGCAGCGCGTCGATGACCGGCGGTCCAACCGTCGAGCACCACTCCGCCAGCGTCTCCTGATCGCCGGTCCGCGCCGGGACGTACCAGTCGACCGCTGTGGTGTGACCTTCTGCCGCGCACGACAATCCCTGGGGACGCGGCCCCATCTCGTACTCCATCGTGCAGCCGAGGGCCAGCGCCGCGAGCAACGCGTAACGGACCAGGGCTCGGCCACGCGATCGCCGCCTGCGGCTGGAGATGGTTGGCGAGGACACCGGGCTAGAGGCTCAGGTTGATGGAAACGGTCACGGGCTGCGCGGCCGCGGCGTCGGAGTGTCCCTCGACGCCGCGGATGACCCAGGAGCTGATCCCGCCCAGCGCCATCCCGGCGACGGCCACGCCGATGGAGTTTGGCAGATCGAAGGACGGTACGGTCAAGTAGAGGACGGCGCCCACCAGCGAGCCGGCGGCGAGCCCGATGGCGGCGCCCCTGGCCGAGGCGCCGAAGGCGCTGCCGATGATGGCGCCGGCCGCCACCTCCGACCAGCCGAGGCGCTGGACCGGTCGCTGCAACGCGTACCCTGCTGCGGCGCCGATCAGCAAGCCGTAGCCCGCCCCGCGGGCGGCGCTTGCCACGGCGTCCTCATCCACGCCGCCCAGGTGAACCCCGCCGATCGCCGCCACCACCCCGCCGAAGGCGCCGCTCATTCTCACGCAGCCGGCACCGGCATACGTCTGCGTGCAGGGTATAGTGCCGCCGAGCGTCCCCAGCACGGCGCCCGAGTACAGGCCGAGTGCGCCGCCGGCGACCCTCGCCCAGTCGGATCCTTTCTGGGCGACTGCGGTTCGCGGTGCTAGGGCCGCCGCCGCCAGGGCGGCGAGCGCCAGGAACCGTAGCCCGGCACGAAGACGTGCCCGGCTTCGCGTTGTGGAAGTCATCGATTCGCCAATATACCGCGCGATGACTGGGGTACCAGTGGCGCGTGCTGGGGGGCGCCATGGGGTGGCAGCGAACCCGGGTGCGTACTAAACTGGAGCCGAAGCCACATCTTCCTAAACTCCCAGAGGGGTACTATGTGCCGCGCGTGTGCTCTGTTTCTCGCCCTGCTGTTTGCCGCCGTCCCGGCCCACGCTCAGTACGATCGCCCCCCCGAGCAGGGCGGCATGACCCTGTCGATGGGACAGCCGCCGATCTTCAAGTGGTTCGGCGGTTTGATACTGGGAGTGAACGAATTGGCCGGCAACGGGAACTTCGTGGCCTACGGTGATCTGGGCGTTTCAAGGGACCTCTTCAGCCCGGTCACCGGCGCCGGCATGCTTTCCCTCGAGGGTTACATCGGTGCCCGCGCCGACAATCTGGACGGCGGGTTCCGTGGCATGTTCTTGATCCCGTTCTTCACCCTGGGGGCCGGCGCCGATTACAACATCCGCGACGAACGGCTCGACTTAGTGCTCAGGTTCTTCGCACCGCTAAAGCGCGGCGGCATCAGCGGCAACGGGATGCAGTTCCGGATCGACTGGATACCGAAGAGGGACCAGACGTTGAATCTCGGCGTGACGGTGCCCTTGCGTCAGTCGTTCCAGGGGCGGACCCGGCCACGCGATATCGACTGGGATATCTACTCGGCGGATCCGCGGCTCGTCGCCTACGACCCGGCCGAGCCGGCGCTAATCGAAGCGCTCGGCAACGTCCGCGAGACGGCGCACTGGGTGAATCGCTTCACCTCTCCCTTCATCGACCAGGGCGGCTTCACCTACGACAAGGCGATCTCGAGTTACACCGAGAGCATCGAGGAACTGAGGACGCAGCTGGGTAGTGGTAGCAGCAGCGAGGCCGAGGTCCGCGTCTACCATCAGGAGCTCACCCGCGCCTTTACCATCGCCGTGTCCGGCGAAGCGATGCTGGCGGGTGAGAGCACAGCGTTGGGCCGCGAGGTGGCGGGGCAGGCCAAGGAAACCCTCCTCGACGTGGTCATCTTCCCGTACAACGGGCTGCTCGGGGTGAAGAAGAAGAAGGACACGGTGACGGGATACGGGTTAGAAGCCGCTCGTTCTTTCCAGGCCTGGCTCGTCGACTCGTCGGCCGTGCCGGCTGATCGTCACGACGCCGTCATGCACGTCTTCCAGACCCTCGTCGAGATCGTCGAGGCGGAACGACGCTACTCGAGGGATCAGTGGGGCGATTCGCGCCTCGTCTGGATCCCACTCCAGTACGGGCTGCTCCCCGAACAGCACGACAGCCAGGCCGAGCTCGACGCCATCGTCGAGCGGGCGTTGGGTAGAGAGTTCACCGAAGGCAATCGGGTCTGGTACATAGTCAACGCCCAGTTCCAATGGGAGCTGTTCAAGACGATCGAGCGGGCCGAGGACTATCACGTCCTCTGGATCCACGACATCAAATGGATGAACGCCGCCGGCGATCCCGACCGGATCTCGTTCGCCCAGATGGTCGGCGGCTACCTCACGGCGATGGTCCGCAGGGTGAGGGAGTACGACGAGACCGGCAAGTTGCCGGTCTACATGATCTTCTTCGATGAGCACTACTACGAGATCTATAAGAGCCGTAACTGGATGAACCTGCTGGAAGATCCGCTGCGGCACGAGGTCGACTTCCCCGACGAATTCGCTTACATGGCCGATTCGTTGGCCACGGTTCAGGAGGAGCTTCGCAGGGCAGTGGCCGAATCGCGCCTACTCCAGGAACGGGCC
>JBDHAL010000318.1:0-5172 GCA_039588075.1 Gemmatimonadota bacterium
GTTCCCCATTGCCCTCAACCTCTGAGTCGCAATGACCAAGAACCACCTGAACCCCCGGAAGGGAGGACATTTCTATTTCAACAAAGAGGGGGACTTTTCTATTTCAACCCGACAAGATGAGCGGTCAGACGCCATTCATGAAATCGGGTCAGGGGAGAGCCATGGCGAGAACTAGTATGGCCGAGCCCTTCAAACGGATGTAGTTTTTTGTCGGTCTCAAACACTTGCGAGTTTAAACGGGCCAGGTCCCCGGCATCCGACGCCGGGCAACTCGTGCTGGGTCGAGCGGCTTCCGCGCTTGACCGCCCCAACCAGACTTGGAGGATCGAACGATGATGGAGAGAGCACTTCGCGTTCCGGGGCTCGTGGCCTTGCTGTGCGCCACGGCCACTGCTGCGGCAGCTCAAGAGGAGTGGAAGCCGTACGACTTCAGCCACACGAAGTACATCGCGCTCGACGTGGAGGTGACCCGGGACGGCGAAACGCAGAGTGGTTCGTCGATCATGGAGTTCGAGGACAAGGGTGACGGTCAGCTGCAGGTACACGTAAAGGGGAACCTGGGTGAGACGAGCGCCGAGTTCACGACCACGGCTCCGCAGGACCAGCTTCAGGGGTACCTGGCGATGCAACTGGGGATGAGCCCGCTCGGCCCGGCGATGGTGGCCACCATGTTCGCTCCGACGTGGGGGATGGCGTTCGTCGGGCGTGACATGTCCGTCGGTTCGGAGTGGTCGTACAGCACGGGCCGCGAGTCGGTATCGTTCAAGGTCGAAGCGGAGTGCTCGTATGCCGGGCAGGACGGGAAGCAGGTCGTGTGGCGCCAGGACGGAGAGATCCGCGTCGACACGTGCATAAGCCCCAGCGTGCCGCTGCCGCTTGCCATGTATATGAAGAACGAGGATGGTGAGGTCTACAGGGTCGAGATGAAGGTTTACGAATCGCGCTGAGATGTCGGACGGTGGGCCGTCAGGCGCCCCTGTATATGAGAACTGTGAGGAGGAGTGAATGGACGAGTTAGCTGTCGATCTTCAGGGTACCGTTCAGGAAACGACCCAGATGGTGGTAGATCTCATCATTGCTTGGGGGATCCAGGTGCTGGGCGCCATCGCGCTGCTGTTGGTTGGGCGGATAGCGGCCGGCTGGGCACGGCGCATCGTGCGCAAGGCGCTGGAGAGGGCGCGGCTGGAGCCGACCCTGATACCGTTCATCTCCGGCCTCGTGTACTACCTCATCCTCGCCGTGGTTGTGGTTGCCGTGCTGGGTCTGGTCGGTGTGCAGACCGCCTCGCTGCTCGCCGTGTTCGGTGCGGCCGGCCTGGCCGTCGGCCTGGCGCTGCAGGGGACGCTGACGAATTTCGCGGCCGGCGTGATGTTGCTCGTATTCCGGCCGTTCCACGTCGGTGACTACATCGATGCCGGCGGCACCGCGGGCTCGGTGGTGTCCATTGACATGTTCTCCACAACGCTGAATACGCCCGACAACGTTATGATCACGGTGCCCAACTCTTCGGTGTACGGAAATACGATCAAGAACTACGCCGCCAACCCCACGCGCCGCAACGATATGGCGGTCGGGATCTCCTACGACGATGACATCGGGCTCGCGATCGCTGCGATCAAGAAAGTCCTCGATGCCGACGAGCGCGTACTCGACGATCCCGAGCCCATGATCGCCGTCGCCGAGCTGGGCGATTCTTCCGTCAACCTCGTCGTGCGCCCGTGGTGCAAGAAGGAAGACTACTGGGATCTCCGCTTCGACATGATGCGGACGCTGAAGGAACAACTCGAGGCCGCGGGTTGCTCGATACCCTACCCGCAGCATGACGTACATATGATCGGTGGGCAGTAGACTGAGACGGTGAGTGCCTCGTACTCGTAACTCTACCCCAATGTCGAACACCGCACAACCGAACACCGCCTTTCGAAGGTGGCACTGCAAGGTTGAATCATTGAGCCCGAAGACCAAATAGCGATCGGATTTTTGGATTGGCGATTTGTTCATTTGTGATTCGGGATTGCCGTGCGCCCTTCGAAAGGCGGTGTTCGGTGTGCGGTGTTCGACATTGCAGTAGTACGAAGGAGGATCTTCTGCTTTACATACGCCCGGTGGGTGAGGAACTCCGCCCCGGAGCCGGGCGTTGACCGGCTGGAGAGTGGTGGGTAGGATGGGGCATCCCTGACCGGAACGATACTCGTGGTCCACGAGTCCAGAGGAGAGGTCAATCAATGGTGTCACGAATGGCAGACAGATTAGCGCTTTCCACCCTTCTCGCGCTGCTCGTTTTCGCTCCAGCGCCGTTGCAGGCGCAGCAGCTGGAGTACCCGGAGACGCGCCGGGTCGAGCACGTCGACGACTATCACGGCACCATGGTCGCCGACCCCTATCGCTGGCTGGAGGACGTGGACTCCGAGCTCCGCGAGCGGCTCACCGAGCTGTGGGACTACGAGCGCTACGGTACGCCGTGGAAGGAAGCCGGCTACTACGTCTTCACCAAGAACGACGGCCTGCAGAACCAGTCGGTCTACTACATGCAGGCGTCACTCGATGCGGAGCCCGAGGTGCTGCTCGACCCGAACACGCTCTCGGAGGACGGTACCGTCTCGGCCGGACCGGCGGACTTCACCGAAGACGGTAAGCTGATGGTGTACAGCGTGAGAAGAAGCGGCTCCGATTGGCGCGAGTTCTTCGTTCGTGACGTGGAAGCCAAACGGGACCTGGACGACCACATCGAGTGGGTCAAGTTCTCCGGCGCTTCCTTCACCCACGACGGGAAGGGCTTCTTCTACGGCCGCTATCCCGAGCCGCGGGAAGGCGAGACGTACGAGCAGGCGAACCGCAACCAGCAGCTCTACTACCACCGGGTCGGCACGGCGCAGTCGGAGGATCAACTGATCTACGAGCGGCCCGACCAGCCCGAGTGGAGCTTCGGCGCCTTCGTCACCGACGACGGCCGCTACGCGATCATGAGCGTCGGGCATGGGACCGACGAGCGGAACCGCGTCTATTATAAGGACCTGGGCGACCCGAGCAGCCCGCAGTTGGACGCTGAAGTCGTGACGTTGCTCGACGATTTCGATGCCAGCTACGGGTTCATCGACAACGACGGCCCGGTCTTTTACTTCGATACCAACCTGGACGCCCCGAAGAACCGCGTCATCGCCATCGATATCCGCGAGCCGGCGCGCGAGAACTGGCGCGAGATCGTTCCCGAGAAAGACGACGTCCTTCAGAGCGTCGGCATCGTCAACAACCAGTTCGTCGCGCGGTACCTGCACGACGCGCACACGCAGATCCTGATCTACGACATGGACGGCGGGTTCGACCGCGAGGTCGAGCTTCCCACCATCGGGTCGGCAGGCGGCTTCAGCGGCGAGCGCGAGGATACGGAGGCGTTCTACTCGTTCAGCTCCTACCTGTATCCGTCGACCATCTTCCGCTACGACTTCGAGAGCGGAGAATCGACGGTCTTCCGCGCGCCGGACGTCGATTTCGATCCCAGCGCCTACGAGACCAAACAGGTTTTCTACGAGTCGAAGGACGGCACGAAGATCCCCATGTTCATCACCCACAAGAAGGGGATCGCGCTGGACGGCTCCAACCCCACCTATCTGTACGCTTACGGCGGGTTCAACATCAGCCAGGCTCCCCGCTTCTCCATCACCATGCCGGTGTGGTACGAGATGGGCGGCGTCTATGCGGTCGCCAACCTGCGTGGCGGCGGTGAGTACGGCGAGGAGTGGCACAAGGCGGGGACGAAGGAACAGAAGCAGAACGTGTTCGACGATTTCATCGCGGCCGCAGAGTACCTGATCGATGAGGGTTACACCTCCACGCCCAAGCTGGCCATCGCCGGTGGCTCCAACGGCGGACTACTGGTCGGTGCGGTCATGACCCAACGGCCGCACCTGTTCGGCGCGGCTCTGCCCGCCGTCGGCGTCATGGACATGCTGCGCTTCCATAAGTTCACCATCGGCTGGGCCTGGACCTCCGACTACGGCTCCTCCGACGAGCCCGACGGGTTCAGGTACCTCTATTCCTATTCGCCCTATCACAACCTGCACCCCGATTACTACCCGGCCACCATGGTGACGACGGCCGATCACGACGACCGCGTCGTCCCGGGCCATTCGTTCAAGTTCGCGGCGCGCCTGCAGGTGATGCAGATGGGCGACGCTCCGGCACTCATCCGCATCCAGACCAAGGCGGGCCACGGCGGCGGTAAGCCCACCGCCATGATCATCCAGGAGTACGCGGACCGCTGGGCGTTCCTGGTCGAGAACCTGGGGATCGTCATGCAGCCGGCGGCGACACACGATGATCGGTAGCCGGTAGGCGGTACACGGTAGCCAGTGGCGGCCGCGCCCGAAGGTTGGGCGCGGCCGCGGCTCAACCGGCTGATAGAGAAGTACGGGCTACCATTTGACTAAGGCCGCTCTGGGCCCGAGATTACAGAACAAGCCCCTTCCGCGTCGGGACAGGCGAACAACAGTCGCCATGCGGGCGACCGACGCAAGACATGCTGAGACTTATACTTAGAAGCGATCGACGATTTCGCACTCGTACGCCCACGCCAGGGATTGGAGCGGGCGGCGGGCTTCGTGCGCGTGCGCCCGCCACGCTGGCGGCGGTCGGCCTCGTCGCGCTTCCGCTGATTGCGGCGGGTTGCGGCAACCCGACCATGTACGATTGCGGGGGCCAGGCGATCACGTACCCGGCGCTGATGGCGCCGGTGGACGGTGGATGGGTGGCCATCGACACGGTGGGCTCCGCGGTCAGGGCCGTCATCGAGGTCCAGGTTCCGACCGATGACCCGGGACCCGGCGTCTGGACCCCGCCATCGCTGGCGCTTCGAGTCGGCCTGAGGGGCCAGCTATCACCGAGCCGGGTGCGTCAAGGGGAGCACACCTGCCGCTACCTCGCCCCCGATCGGGCTCAGTGCCGGGACCTGAACGGCGACCCCGACCGCTGCGTCATAGGAGCGCCGGAAGAGCGCTGCTTCTACGCGGTGCGGGCGGAGTTCGTGCTTGACGAGGTGCCGGAACTGAACGACCTGGCCGTGCTCACGGTCGGCGAAGCAACCAGCTACGTGCTGGCCTGGAGAAGAGACTGACAGCTGCAGTATCTGTGGGCCAGACCCTGCGGCCGCGTTCGAACCTTCGGACGCGGCCGCTT
>JBDHAL010000319.1:0-2881 GCA_039588075.1 Gemmatimonadota bacterium
AGTCACCCGAGTCTGACCTGCACGTACCTGCTCTGTGCGACGTTGAAGTGGCCGCAGGACTTAGACGGGCCCTTGGGGCGGAGCTTCTAAGCGAAGAACGGGCCCGGGCCGCGGTGCAGGACTATCTCGATCTTCCCCTGACTCGCCACGGCCACGAGCAGGTGCTGAGCCGCATCCTCGATCTCCGCGACAACTTCTCGGCCTACGACGCCACGTACGCGGCGTTGGCCGAAGGGCTTGGGGCCTTGCTGCTGACGGCGGACGCGCATCTGGCAAGGGCGGTGCGGGCCCGGCTCCGAGTCACTCTCTGTCAGTGAAACGTCGGGAAGTGCGGCATTCCGCGGCGGGCTATTCTCGACGAAAGACCGGGCCAAGATCGATGTGGCCCACCATGTTGCCGGCCACGCTCACCGGCAACCGGTCCGTGTAGTGCTCGGGCCGGCGGGCGCCGGCAGCGAAATCCCAAACCTCGACCGCTTCCGCGTCGAGATCGACGATCCAGTACACCGCCACACCCTGCCGGCGGTAAAGCTTCAGCTTGACGCCTCTATCCTTCTTCGCCGTGCTCGGCGACAGGATCTCCACCACCAGGTCCGGCGCGCCACGCAGCCAATCCTCTCCGATGATATCGAGCCGTTCGCGGCGCACGAACAGAAGATCCGGCTGGACGCCCTCCTCCGTGTCCGGGAACTCGACACCAAACGGCGCGGGATACACCTCACCGTGCCCCGGTTCCACCAACAGGCGGTGCAGCTCGACGTCCAATTGGTGGACTGCCCACTGGTGTCGCCGCGAGGGCGCCGGGATCACGTAAAGATCCCCCTCGATCGCCTCGTAACGCCGCGTGTCCTCGGGCATGAGGAGCGCGTCCCGCCAAGTAATCCGAGCCGTCTCCATACTTTCCACATTATACCTCCGCATTCCTAGACCGGCGAGCACGAGCTGGCAGACGAATAGCTAAGACCGGACAATCAACAAACCCTCAACGAAACCGATGAGCGTTTCCGGCTATCGGTCACCGCTTCAGGGTCCTGGACGGTGGACGACGCGCTCAGGACCTACCTGTGCTACATGATTGTGGCGATTGTGACGGTTGGGCCGGCGAGAATCCTACGAGAGTTCAGGCTCGCGGTGAACAAGACGAGGTGGTGGTGGTGCCGGCGTGCCTGCCTGCAGGCGCAAAGACGGCTGGAGGCGATCTGGTGGTGGGTCTGAAATAGGATGGCATGCGAAGGCGCCCGATTCCCTAAGCGTTATCGGGCGCCAGCTCTATGTCCAACAGAAAGACGGCCGGTCAGGCGTCAGGTGGCGTCTCCTCTTCCGACTGCTCTTTCTTCGACTTCCTCCGCCAGCCGTCACGCTTCAGGAGCTTGGCCAGCTCTTCCCGGAGGGTCCTGCCCTTGTCCCCGGACGCCGTGGCGAACAGGCGCCGGTCGATCTCGCTCTTGTAGAGTGGTGCCACATGCTGTTTGTAGTCCTTGTAGGACCCCATAGAATGTATTCCTCTCTACCTTTTTGGAGCCATGCGCGCCGTGGCGGTGCGGCTTTCGCTGGCCTGGGCTGGCTCGATGAAGAAGGGCTTAAGGATGCATAGTGCCGACTGATCGGCTTTTGGTCAAGCTTTGGTGGGCAGGATCACGCGGGGCGATCCTATTCTGGGCAAGCCTAATTCTCGATCCAATGGAGCGGCGGCGTGAGTAGGAACTCCTCCAACTCGAGGCCGCCGCCCCCGACGAGCAACTTGCGCTGCGGATGGTACGCGCGGTCGAAGGCCTCGAACCCGGTGAGCGTATCCTTGCGGCGCCCGCTGCCCACCTCGATCGCGGCCGCGGCCTTACCGCGGCTGATCACGAAATCGACCTCGCGGTTCCTGTCGCGCCAGTACTGGACGCTCGCGGCCGTCCCGATCAGTCCGTTGACCAGATGCGAGCCCACCGCGGACTCGACGAGCCGGCCCCAATAGTCCCGGTCGCGCCGCGCCTCCTCGAACGATCGCCCGGACGTCGCCGACATCAAGGCCGTGTTCAGAACGAGGAGCTTCGGGCTCGACCCCCGCTGGCGCACCTTCGCTCCCGAATATTTTTGAAGACCGCTGAGCAACCCCGCGGCGGATAGCAGCTCGAGGTAGTGGGCCAGCGTCGTGGTGTTCCCGGCGTCCTGAAGTTGCCCGAGCATCTTCTGGTACGAGACCACCTGCGCCGAGTAGTCGCACCCCAGCTGGAACAGCTGCCGGAGCAGCGCCGGCTTGTGGACCCGCGTCATCAGCAGGATGTCCCGCGACACCGTCGTCTCGATCAGCGAGTCGAGAATGTAGCGTGCCCACCTATCGCCATCTCCGATGAGCGGCGCCGCGCCCGGATAGCCGCCAAAGTACATGTACTGGTCCAGCGAGTACCCGAACGCATCCCTCATCTCGCCGTACGACCAGTGCGTCACGCGGATCACCTCGAAGCGGCCCGCCAGGCTCTCCGTCAGCCCCGACTCGATCAGCAGAGGCGCAGAGCCGAGGAGCAAGACCTTGAGTGCCGCGCCCGACGCGCTGTCCTCGTCCCACAGCCGCTTGATGACCTCCGACCACCCGGGGATCTTCTGCACCTCGTCGAGCACGAGAAGCGCTTCTGCCGGCCGACCCGCCGACGTCCGGGCCCGCTCGCGTCCGACTTCCCACTGGGCCTCCAGCCAGGCACGATCGCGCAGCGTCGGGTCGTCCGCCGACGCATAGTGGGTCGGCAGGGAAGCCGCCTCAATGACCTGCTTGGCAACGGTGGTCTTTCCTGCCTGTCGGGGACCGGCCAGCACCTGGATGAAGCGGCGGGGCTCCCGGGCCCGGGCCAGGATCGTGTCGAAGACGGCCCGTCTGAATAGGGCAGAATGGGGGTTT
>JBDHAL010000320.1:0-2869 GCA_039588075.1 Gemmatimonadota bacterium
GAAGGAGAAGGCGTTCGGGTACAACGCCCAGTCCGGCGAATTCGAGGATTTGGTCGCCGCCGGCGTGATCGATCCCACCAAGGTGGCGCGGACGGCGTTGCAGAACGCCGCCTCCGTCGCCAGTCTCCTCCTCACCACCGAGTGCGTGGTGGTCGAGAAGAAGGAAGAGGGGACGACCTCGCTTATGCCCGGCGGTGGTGGGATGGGCGACATGTACTAAAAATGCGGGGCAAGAGGATTCACACGCGGGTTTTCGGCGTGGAGCTGATGTTCGGTTTCCTCGATTGGGAGCAGACGCGCCACTTGCCCGGGCGGTCTGAAAAGCGGAAGAAAGATCAACCAGCAGCGGTGACAGCGCCCACCGGCGCTGGCTGGCGCCAGAATGCGCCCTTTTAATCCGCAGATCGTGGGTTCGAGCCCCACCCCGGTCATCATCTAGGGTCGAACCGCTCATCGGCGTCAACCGGATCGTCAATACGGGCAGATTGATCCGGGACAGCGGCGGCCCCATCTTCTGAGCTGAGATTCCCAACCCACATAACCCAGTAGGCGCTGGCGGGGACATGTGAGGACTCGAGCGGCTGATCCACGAGATCCACCGGCGCTCGCTCTGGCAGGTGCCTGATCATGTCTTCGCTGCTTGAGCGACTGGGTGAGGCTCTAGCACCGCAGCGTGAGAGCAAGCGCGAACTGGGCAGCATCGGGATGGCGACCGTCTTTCTTGCACGAGATCTCACGCACGACGGACACGTCCTGGCCGACGTGCTTCAACCCGTGACCGCAAAACGTCAAGCCAGGGAATAGAAGAAATGGAAGAACTATTTTTCGGCAGTTCCGCGTTCGTTGTGATCCTCGGCGTCGCGGTCATCCTGCTGCTCCTCTGGCTGGTGCCCGTCCAGTTGTGGATCGCGGCTTTCGCCTCGGGCGTCTACGTGCCGCTCACCACGCTCATCGGCATGAGGTTGAGGAAGGTGGCCCCCTCGGCGATCATCCGCCCGCTCATCTCAGCCACCAAGGCCGGGCTCCGGCTCGACATCAACGCGCTGGAGGCCCACTACTTGGCCGGCGGACAAGTGGGCAGCGTGGTAAACGCGCTGATCAGTGCCGACAAGGCGAACATCGACCTGAATTTCCGGCGGGCGGCCGCCATCGACCTGGCCGGCCGCGAGGTGTTCGAGGCGGTCCAGATGTCGGTCAACCCGAAGGTCATCCAGACGCCCAAGGTCGCGGCGATGGCGAAGGATGGGATCCAGCTGATTGCCACGGCGCGCGTGACGCTCCGGGCCAACATCCACCGATTGGTCGGCGGCGCCGGCGAGGAGACGATCCTGGCCCGGGTCGGCGAAGGGATCGTGTCGACGATCGGGTCGGCCGAGAGCCATAAGGCGGTACTCGAGAACCCCGAGCGCATCTCCAAGACAGTCCTGCAGAAAGGCCTCGACTCCGGGACCGCCTTCGAGATCCTCTCCATCGACATCGCCGACGTGGACGTGGGCAAGAACATCGGCGCCGAGCTGCAGACCGACCAGGCCGAGGCGGACAAGCAGATCGCTCAGGCCAAGGCGGAGCAGCGGCGCGCTATGGCGGTGGCCGCGGAACAGGAGAAGCGGGCGCTGGTGGAGGAGATGCGGGCGCGAGTGGTGGAGGCCGAGGCGCAGGTGCCGCTGGCGATGGCAGAGGCGTTCCGGTCGGGGAACCTGAGTATCGTGAACAAGGCGCGCGCCGGCGGATGATCCGAGGAGGGGATCAGGAGCTGGCACCGGAGACCGGAGGATAATCGCCCTGACGCCGGCCTTGGACTAGCGATATGGATTGGAGCTTTGACCCAATCACGTCTAATCCCGCACCGGTGCCCCCCCTGTATTCAACATTCGACCGCGCATGAGATGCTCCATTTTGTAAGACTGGTCGCGAGGGCGCGCAGGCCCTCAGGGCTAGAGAGAAGGTGTCCTAGTCCTCTGCCTTCAGGACGACCTGCTCGCGGGTGGACGCGGTTGTGGCACGCCGCGGGTAGCTTGCATTTCAAAACACGCTCATTCACACATTCGCTGCCGCGCCGGCGGCCTGCGTCTTTGCCGTACCCACCAGGCGCAGCAGGAGCAGGAGGTGCGGGGTTGATCGCCAGGATGACCAGGCTCTCGAACACCAGCAGCGGCGCCACTGGATCGACCTTTGCCGCCCGTCTCGCTGGTATCCCTGATATATAGTGGGGGAGAGTTCCGAGAGGAAATGCGCGGTGACAGCGCCCACCAGCGCTGGCTGGCGCCCAGGCGGGGCCTGATAAGCGTGAGGTCGGTGGTGGAAACTCACACCGCGCCTCGCGGCGCGGAGTTCGGTATGAAGGCGCCTGACGGCGCCTTCAACGCGAGTCCACCCAGGCCCATTCTCGGTGAGCGGTAGGCAGTAAGCGGTAGACGGTTGCTCATACGACTTGGAGATACAGCGAGCCCCCGCTTGGTGGTACGACACCAGGCGGGGCTTCTTAATCGCTTGAGCTCGGCGGATGGTGTCGATTCGTGGTGTCGATTCGTACCGGTCTTGCTGCACTCTTGGAGCTGGCCACGACTCGCTGGCAAGCCCGGGCCCGAAAACGCCAAAGTCACTTCGGCGGTTCATACGGATCCGGGGCGCCGGTCGGGATCGGTGGATACGCCCTCAGCGATGCGACGTGATCATCCAACTGCGGCAGGCCGGCCTTCAGAACCCAGGTGTGCGGGAACAGAACGTTGTCCAGCTCCTGCGCGTCGTTGAATAAATTGTAAACCCGTGGCATCGTGTAGCTTCGCAGGATGGTGTTCCACGCATCCTGCTCCTTGAAGTGGATCTTCCAGTTTCTCCACTTCACGCCGAAAACGTCGTTCCCCATATA
>JBDHAL010000321.1:0-2852 GCA_039588075.1 Gemmatimonadota bacterium
TGGGCGAGGAAGGCGGGCGGGCGCCCGACGAGGTCCGCGCGGCCGTCGCGATCTCGGTCCCGTTCGACCTGGCGGCCGCGGCAGCGAAGATGTCGCGGAGATTGGGCCGGCTGTACAGCCGCTTCTTCCTGAAAACGCTCAAGCAGAAAGCTCTTCTGAAGGCTCGCCAGTACCCCGAGCTACTCGACGCCGAAGCGATTCGTCGCGCGCGCAATTGGCTTCAGTATGACGGCGCTGCCACCGCCCCGCTTCACGGCTTCAAAGACGCCGAAGATTATTGGGGACAATCCAGCTCGATCTCTTACCTGAAACGGATCCGGCGTCCGGCGCTGCTGATCGGCGCCAGGGACGATCCCTTCATACCCGAGTCCAGCCTCCCCCACGATATCGCCGAAGGGTCCGAGTGGCTCCACGCCGAGTTCTCTCCGCACGGCGGTCACGCCGGCTTCGTGACCGGTCCGTTCCCCTGGCGCCCTTTCTACTGGGCTGAGCACCGCGCCATCGATTTCCTCGGTAGCTTCGCGCTGATGATGCGACCCAGCTGTTGAATTTCTTATTCGACAGCCGACAGCCGACAATCGACAGCCGACCCTTAAGTATTGTTGGACTACCGATGTCCGACTCCCGACTTGCAACGCCCGGCTACGCGCCGCGGCAGCAACGTCGAACGTGGGGAGTCGGAACTCGGACGTCGAAAATCCAATAATACTTAAGAGTCGGCCGTCGGCTGTCGGCTGTCCAATGTCGAACTATTCTCCTGTCGGGCTAGTCTTCTATATAAACGCGCGATCGCACTCCCGCGAACTCGAACACTACATTCACCCACGCCTCTACTACATTGTCCCTGCGGTACGCCGGCCAGAAAACGAGGTCGTTCATCAGATCGTGCGCCGCCCTCGCGACTTCCTGGTCACTCGGCCGGTCTTTCACTTCTCTCGGCCAGCCTTCCGGCCCGACGTGGACCCGGAAGCGAGCCGTGCCTTCCAGGTCGGGATATTCTCTGATCATTTTTGCGACGACCTCATCGCCGTTGCGCATTCTCGGCGGATGGACCACGCGCCTCACCACGTCGAAGGTCACGGGGACATCGACCAGCGCCGCCACGGCCGCGCCGTCGCGCCTGGCCGGCTCGAAGCGCATCTGCTCTCCGATCCACTCCGCCGCGGCGTCGAGATTGTTGTCGCCGGAACTCTTCGAGATGCGCACGTGCGAAACCCGTCCCTGTTCGTCCACGCGTACCCGTAGGACGACCTGCGCCTCGAATCCCGCGCCGACGGCCGTCATCGCTTCCCGAATTTCTTCTCGATTTGCCAGAACCGGCGGTATGTCGTAGGTCGCCGGCTGACTCCTCCCGGCACAGGACAGCGCCGAAAACAGAGCCGCCGCGACCAGCAGGCCGGAGGTTCCGTGCCGCGCAGTCATTCTTGCCTCCTGGATGTCGTTCGGGCGCCCCTCAACTTCATCATCTCATACGGAGCGCCCGAACGCAAGCCTCGCTACTGACCCCCTCCACCCCGCGCCGTCGGGACGTCGAACAGCAGATTACCACCCTCGGTCGGCGCGATGATCACGTTACCCGCGCTCGCGCCTACCGCCTGCAGGGTCTGCATGTAGTAGTACGACAGGTACGCCGCCGTCAGGCTCTGGCCGATGATGTTCTGGGCGTCGCGGATCCCCAGCGCCTCCTGTCGCTTCTGCTCCGCTTGCTCCATGACGATCTCTGTCTGGTACTTCTGGGCCTGCACTTCCTGCTCGCGCTGCAGCTTCAGCTCGATCGACTGCCGTACCGCCGGCGGCGGCTGGATTTCGCGGACAAAGAACCGGACGACCTGAATGCCCTTTTCCTGCAGTTCCTGGTCCATCAGCTCCTCGACCCGAGTGGCAATCCCGAGCCGCTCGGTCGAGAGGATCTCGGTACCGGTCAGCTCCGCTATCGCATCGCGCAGGGCGGTCCTATAGGTCGTATAGACGTACTGATTGACCGCGCGCATGTCGCCGACGACCAGAAACAGTTCGACGACCTTCTCGGGCACGACGCGATAGCGATACGATGCGTCCACGCTGATCGTCAGCTGGTCCGCCGTCAGGGCTTCCGCTTTCTCGCTCTGGGCGCCCGACGGCCACTGGATCTCTCGAGTGTCGTAGAGCGAGTACTGCCTCCAAAAGATTGCCGGCGCCGCGAAGTACAGGCCCTGGGTGAACGCCTCGTCCTCGACGTTGCCCGTGACCGGGTTCTTGAGCACGGCGACCTCGTAATCGGTCACCGTCGTGCACGAAAACGGTAGGGTGACCGCGACGAGCATCAGCGCCGCCGCCGGCACCATCGCCAGCGCCTTGCCGAGCGTCGGCCGGGTCACGTTGCGGAATTCGCGGGGGATGATCGGATCTGCCATGATCTCACCTCTCTAGCTGCTGGTGGTTTTCAAAATGTTTGGTTTCCTCGTTCCGGCCCTCACGCGCCTTTTGTCTCTCACGCCAAATGCCATAAGCCAGAAGCGTAATGAATCCGCCCCAGACAAAGCCACCCGTCAGGACGAGCGATATGACCGCCGATTTGTTCACTGATCTTCTCCCAATCTCGATCCCATTACGCCAGCGGCTCGAACCTGGCCGTAAAGTGACGCAGGAACGGCGCCTGGTACGTCGTGCGGTAGCCACCGATCTCTTCCCGGCGCCTCCACACCTCGATGATCGCTTCGACAACGAAATCGATGTGACTCTGCGTGTACACGCGCCGCGGTATCGCCAACCGCAGAAGTTCCTTGGCCGCCGGCTCTTCCCTCCCGCTCTCCGGATCGACTTGTCCGAACATCACGCTGCCGATCTCCACCGCTCGGATTCCCGCCTCCCTG
>JBDHAL010000322.1:0-4942 GCA_039588075.1 Gemmatimonadota bacterium
TGGTACTACGTGCGCGAGGCCGATCGCGAGAGCGTCGAAGAGTACTACAACTGGATCCTCAAGATCGCCGAGGGCGCCGCCATGGCCACGCGCACCACCCACAAGGTCACCCTCATCACCGGCGTCCACGAGACAAACCTCAACCGGCCGCTCCAGGAAGCCATGCAGGTCAATTTGGAGCTCGTCGGCGCTCCCCAGTTCAGCGACGAGTACCAGCAGTTCGCACGCGACCTCCAGCGCTCGCTCGAGCTCGAGGAGACGGGGCTAGCTACCGAGATCCTGCCGCTGGCCGACGAGCCCGAGCCCGTCAGCGGCGGCTCCACCGACGCTGCCGAGGTCTCTTACATCGCCCCTCTGGTCGCCGTTCGCGTCACTACCGCCGCCGCCGAGGTCCCCTGGCACAGCTGGGCCACGGCGGCGTCGCACGGGGCGGAAGGCTCGATCGCCGGTGCCTCGGTCGCGGCCAAGGTCTTGGCGCTTACTGGCATCGACCTGTTGATGGATCCGGACTTGTTGGAGGCGGCACGCGCCGATTTTGTGGAGTCGACCGGTGGAGAGGCCTATGTGTCGCCGATACCGGTGGATCAGGCGCCGCCGCTGCCGACGGGGGAAACGGCGGGGGGGAACTAGTTCATTTGAACATCGAACATCGTCCATCGTTCATCGAACGCCGAGAGTTGGAGGCGCTGCGCGCCTCGAACTTTGAACTTTGAACATCGGACTTTTGACATCGGACATGGGGGACACTGCGCTCAATGTTCAAGTTAAACGCCCAACGTTCGACGTTAGAAGTTCGAGGCGCGCAGCGCCTCAAGACTCTCGACGTTCGATGAACGATGGGCGATGTTCGATGTTCACATGACATGACCCGCTCAAACATCTTTCCAATCCTCTCGATAAACTTCGTCGGGACACTCGGCTTCAGCATAGTCCTGCCGTTCCTCGTCTTCCTCGTAACCCGCTTCGGCGGCAACGCCCTGATATACGGCGTGATGGGCGCGACCTACTCGTTCTTCCAGCTGATCGGCGCCCCCATCCTCGGCCGCTGGTCCGACAGGTACGGCCGGCGCAGGATCCTCCTGTTGAGCCAGCTCGGCACCCTCGCTTCCTGGGGCATCTTCCTCGTCGCGCTCTATCTCCCGACCCACGCCATGTGGGATGTCGATTCTCGCCTGCTCGGCGCCTTCACCATCACGGTACCGCTCGTTGTTCTGTTCGTCGCCCGGGCGCTCGACGGTATCACCGGCGGCAACGTATCGGTGGCCAACGCCTACCTCGCCGATGTCACCGATGAAAGCGAGCGAGGCGCCGCGTTCGGCAAGATGGCGATGTCGGCCAACCTGGGTTTCATCCTGGGTCCGGCGCTCGCCGGCCTGCTGGGCGCCACGGCCATGGGGGAGACGCTGCCGGTGATGGCCGCGCTCGCGATTTCGGCCGTCGCCACTCTGCTCATCCTTCTGGCGCTCCAAGAACCCAGGCGCTGCGTCCTCGAATCGAGCCCCGAGCAATCCAACATCCGCAAGCTGCTCGGCCAGGAGCAAAAGGACTGCTACGAGCTCGCCCTGGCGCCCAAGATGTCGATGAGGGAAATACTCGCTCTCGAGTCGATCCCACGGCTCATGACCCTCTACTTCCTGGTCTACCTCGCCTTCAATTTCTTCTACATCGCGTTCCCGGTCCACGCTGTGATCCGGCTCGACTGGTCAATCACGCAAACCGGGATCTTCTTCACCGTAATGGGCCTGATGCTGGTCCTGGTCCAGGGACCGCTGCTCGGCCGGGCGAGCAAGCGCTGGTCGGATCGCACGCTCGTCGTAGGCGGCAGCCTGGTGCTGGCGATCAGCTTCCTGTTCTTCCTGTCGCCCGACACGCGGTCGATCTACGCGGGAACGGCGCTGCTCGCGCTGGGCAACGGACTGATGTGGCCTTCGCTGCTGGCCATCATCTCGAAGACCACCGACGAGAAAGCGCAAGGCGCGGTCCAGGGATTCGCCGGCAGCGTTGCCGCCGTCGCCAGTATCATCGGCCTGCTTGTGGGAGGATTGCTCTACGGCGTTATGGATGCGCGCGTGTTCGCGCTGTCGGCGGCTATGACACTCGGTGTCTTTGTTTTGTCTCTGTTTGATATGAACATCGAACATCGTCCATCGTTCATCGAACGTCGAGAGCCTTGAGGCGCTACGCGCCTCGAACTTCTGACATCGAACGTCGGGCGTCTAACTTGAACATTGAGCGCAGCGTCCCCCGTGTCCGATGTTAAAAGCCCGATGTGCGTTCGATGAACGATGGGCGATGTTCGATGTTCAAATAACAGTCCAGCACATCACGCCCCCTTCCGCACGCACCATGTCGTCATGCACCGCCCGCCCTGCACGACCACCGTCTTGATCGGCTCGATCAGCGTACCACCCAAAGACGCACCCAACGACATAAGCATCTCTTCATCGACCAGGAATCGCTCGACTCCATCCGGCGAACGAACGCGCCTGCCGGCAAGATCGTCACCCGCCAGCCCCATTCCAATCACCGACGCCAGGCGCGCGAAGAACAGGCCACCCGGCTTCAGAACACGCCACAGCTCCGAGAGCATGCCGTTGAAGTGCTCCGCATCGGCCGCGAAGTGGAGCACCGCGATGGCCAGCACCACGTCGAAACTCGCATCCTCGAACGACATCGACTCGACGCTCTCGACTCGGAAGTTGTCGGACGGAAGATGCGGCGCCAGGATCGCCGCCCGATCGCGAAGTTCGTCTATCGCCGGCCCGTCGCCATCGACTCCGAAGACGCGGAAGCCGCTCCGCAACAGGTAGGTCAGGTTGCGGCCGGACCCGCACCCCGCCTCCAGCACGGTCTGCTCCGGCGTCAACCGGCCCTTGAGTAGCTGATCGAAGAGATAGACGTCGATGTCGTCGAACTGCCGGCGCAGTTCGCGTGGGCTCGGCACGTCCCTGTCGCGCATCAATGCCTCACTCGACTCTGCCCACCGGCATGATCGCCAGCGGGCTCTCTTCATCGGGCAACGCAAGCACCTGCTTGACCCTCGTATCGCTAAACGCACCCACGAAAACGGTTCCCAACCTCAGGGTCGCGGCCTGCAGATAGATGTTCTCCGCCGCCGCGCCGGCCTCCATGTGCGCGTACCGCACCGCCCGCTGCCCGTACTTCGCCGCCGTCCGCTCGATCGCCGCCGCGATGACGATCACCGCCGGCGCCGCCGCCACCTGCGACTGCCCTGAAGCCGCCGAGGCGAGCTCCGCCCTCAAGTCCTCGTCGCCAGCGACCACCAGGTCGTGCCCGTCCGGTCGGTAGCGGTAGAGTCCGCTCTCCAGCCCCTCCACCTCACCCACCGCGACGTAGACCTCCAACGGGTAGAGCGCCCCCGCCGACGGCGCCGTACGCCGCGCGCCGCCGTGCGTGATCCCCTGCGCCGCCCACAGCAGCTGCCCGACCTCGGACAGCGTGAGCGCTGCATCGCCGTACTCTCGAGTCGATCTCCGCTCACACAGCGCCGCCTCGAGCGGTACCGAGCCTTCCCGGTCGGGTTCGGGAAGAGAGACGACTACGACCTCTTCTTGTGGCATCATGGCTGCATCGCCCGCCGCCGTTGATAGGGCAATCGCTACGGTCGCCGCCGCGAGGAATGTTACGAGCATACGTAACCTCGGCTTTCATCTCGGTCAAATTGGGCACGTTATCACCAAATCTGGGCCCCACGAAGCTTCGAGGGAAGACGGTTTTGCGGAAGCCGGCCGTTCCGCGCACCACACGCAACCTTTCCGCCGATTCAGGCGATCTAACGCCGTAAGTTCGTTGCAGGGGCGCGGTGGCCCGCGAGAAGCGCGGGGAGCCGTTTCGAATGGAGGTTCTTGTGCCACAAGTGAAGTGCTCAAAGCTGGCCCGCTCTGTGGGCCTGATGATCCTGTTCGTTTGCGCCGGCTGTGCTATCCCAGAGCGCAATGAAAACACGACGCAGGTGCTGGTGGTCGGGACCGTTCACCAACAGCACGCCAGAAATCCCAACTACTCGTATCGGCACATCGCTCAGATCCTATCGACATATGACCCGGACCTCATCTGCGTCGAGATCCGACCTCAGGATTTCCGGCGCCGGCCGTACCTGAAGGAGATGATGCTGGCGACCGCGTGGGGCGTCACCCACGGGAAGGTCGTTTGCGCCATCGACCATTGGAACGAGAGCGACAGCACCCGGCAGGTGAGGGAGAGGCTTCGAGAACAGCCGGAGTACCTCAGGAAGCAGCAGCAGCTCGACTCGCTCCAGGCCGCCAGCTTGGTGATCCAGAGCTTCGAGGAAGAATACGGCGAGGATTTCTGGGATAGTGAGATGGGGTATCAGTTCTACAACGGCCCTGAGTATAACGAGTACATCAGCGAGGCCTATCGCTTGTCCATGGAAGTATACGGGGACAACCCGATGAACCTTTACTACCAGACACGCAACGCCAGAATGCTGGAGCTCATTCGAGGAGCGATGCGAGACAATGCCGCTGCCAGGGTCGTGGTTCTCACCGGCGCCGAACACAAACACTTCTTCGATCGAGCGCTGCAGCGTGCAGGGGACGTCTCCCTTGTTCAGCTCGCTGACATACTGCCGCTGCAAGATGAGGTGCTCGATTCCGTCACGAGATCATTCCTCGAGGAGGCCAACGACCTGCCCTACTACGTCGAAGGCTACCCCGAGGACTTGAACCAGTACTACTGGTGCAAGTTCACTGGTCTGGTCCACGGACCGGGCATGGATCGGAATCCCGACATCATTCCCGCGGAGAACGTAAGGGTAGCCGGCAAGTTGATCGAGAGGTGGAGAGCGACCTCGTCGGAGTCGCCGCGACTCCTGTTCGAGCTCGGCTGGCACGCGTTCCTGACCGAGGATTACGAAGCGGCGGTCCGACACTTCACGAGCCTGGCCCAACAGGTCGACCAG
>JBDHAL010000323.1:0-2812 GCA_039588075.1 Gemmatimonadota bacterium
ACCCGGACTTCGTGGACTTCGAGGAAAGCAGCGCGAGCTTCGAGGAGTTGGCGTTCTACGCTTCGGCCCAGATGGCGGTGACGGGCTCGGAAGGCGAACCGATCCACGCCGATGCAGCCCGCATAACCCACGATTTCCTCCCCACGCTGGGAGTGCGCCCGGCGATCGGGCGCGACTTTCTGGCGGAGGAGGACCAGGCGGGCGCCGAGCCGGTGGTTCTGTTGAGCGACGGCTTCTGGGCGAGCCGCTTCGGCTACGAGCCGAGCATCCTGGGCAAGACGGTTACGCTGGACGGGATCGAGCACACGGTGGTGGGGATCATGCCACCGGGTTTCGATTTCCCGTTCGAGAAGCAGCTCTGGATCCCGGCGGTGCCCGTGCACGTGACCGATTACCGTGGGCAGCACCGCCTGATGGTGGTTGGCCGGCTCGAGGCGGGGGTCGCCATGGCGTCGGCCGAGGAGGAGATGCGTGCAATCGCGGCCCGCTTGGAAGAGGAGTACCCCGAGTCGAACACGAACCGGAGCGCCCGGCTCGAACCGCTGCACGAGACGGTAGTCGGTGATGTCCGCCCTGCCCTTCTAGTGCTGCTGGGCGCCGTCGGCGTCGTGTTGCTGATCGTCTGCGTGAACGTCGCCAACCTGCTGTTGGCACGCGGGACGAGTCGAGCGAAGGAGATCGCGATTCGAACGGCGCTGGGCGCCGGCCGGTCCCGATTGGTGCGGCAGCTGCTCACCGAGAGCGTGATGCTGGCGCTGGCCGGCGGCGCCCTGGGCGTTCTGCTGGCCTACATGGGGGTCGATCTGTTGAGAGCGGTGATTCCGGCGGAGATCCCGCGGCTGGATGAAGTGGTGGTCGACGGGCGTGTCTTGGGTTTCGCGTTGCTGGTGACGGTGTTCACCGGCCTGGTGTTCGGGTTGGCGCCCTCGGTTCAGGGATCCAAGCTCGACCTGCAGTCGTCTCTGAAGACGGGCGGCCGGACTTCGTCACAGGGCAGCGGCCGTGCGCGCCTTCGCCAGCTGCTCGTGGTGGTGGAGATGGCGCTGGCGGTGCTGTTGGTTGTCGGTGCGGGCCTCTTCATCAACAGCTTCATCAAGCTTCAGCGCGTCGACAGCGGCTATGCGGCGCGCGACGTGCTCGTGGTACCCATCTCGCTGCCCAGCTCCCGTTACACGGTATCCGAGTGGACGAAGACGATCTCGTTCTTCGATCGGTTGATGGAGCGAACGGCGGCTCTGCCGGGCGTCGAATCGGTGGGCGCCGGCTACCAGCATCCGCTCGCCGGCGGCTGGGAGACCAGTTTCGAGATACCCGGCGTATTCGAGCGGCCGCAGGGCGAGCGACCCGAAGCGCGGATCCGGCCCATCACATCGGAGTATTTCCGGACGGTGGGCGTGCCGTTGAAGGAGGGTCGCACGTTCACCGACCATGACGACGAACACGCGCCCGGCGTGGTCATCATCAACGAGTCGTTCGCCCGGGACTTCTTCCCCGACCAGAGCCCCATCGGCCATCGGCTGTCCCGCGGACCGTGGTGGCCGTTCCAGAGCGAGGAGTGGGAGATCGTCGGCGTGGTGGGCGACGTGAAGATGGACGGGCTCAGCTCCAGCACGCCGTGGGCGATGTACTTCCCGCACAAACAGTTCCCCTTCAACGAGATGTTCCTGCTGGTGCGCACCGACGGCGACCCGCTGACTCTGGCCGGCGCGGTCCGCGAAGAGATTTGGGCCCTCGATCCGGATCTGCCAGTCGAGAACATCCGGTCGCTGGAGCAGATCAGGGCGACATCGGTGGCACCCCAGCGCTTCCAGACCGTGCTGCTGGGCATCTTCGCGGCGCTCGCCCTCGTCCTGGCGGCGGTCGGTGTTTACGGAGTCCTCTCCTACGCCGTGGCTCAGCGCACGGGAGAGATCGGAGTACGAATCTCCCTGGGCGCCCGGACGACAGACGTTTTGACCCTCGTGGTGAGCCAGGGTATGAAGCTGTCGCTGATCGGGCTCGGACTGGGCCTGTTGGGCGCGCTGGCCGTCACGCGGCTGCTTTCCAGCCTGCTCTTCGGCGTCAGCCCAACGGATCTGGGCACCTTCGCCGCCGTATCGGGAGCTCTGGTGCTGGTCGCGCTTGCGGCCTGCACGATCCCGGCGCTGCGGGCCAGCCGGGTGGACCCGGTGATCGCGCTGCGGTCCGAGTAGGCGCCTTGCAACCCTCGAGCGGGTTCTCGGATCTAAGGGGTTGACCACCGCCCAGAACGGTGCGCCCGAGCGCCGGAGCCCGCTGCCCAGTTGGAGGAAACTTCCGAGACTCGAGTCTCGTAGGGGCCCCTGAAAGCAGGGCTCCCCGGCGCCGGCCGGCGGTGGGACGTGAAAGCGCAATCTCTTTACTAGCAGTCATATAGGGAGCATGGCTCGGTGGACATTCCACGCGAACCGACACGTAGCAAGAAGAAGTGGGTCTACGGCGGGGGTAGTATCGCCTCCGTCGTGTTGATCACGGTGGCCTTGGGCCGCCTCGGGCCCGCCGCCCCCAGCGTCGACAAGAACACCGTCTACAGCGACGTCGTGAAACGCGGCGAGATGGTCCGCCGCGTCCGCGGCCCGGGGACCCTGGTCTCCGAGCAGATCCGCTGGATCGCCGCCCTCACCGCCGGCCGGGTCGAGAGGCGGCTGGTCGAGCCCGGCGAGCGGGTCGCCACGACCCGGGCCCAGTACCTCGAGGCGCAGCGCACGGTCCAGAACAACGAGAGACTGGCCGAGGACGGCCTGATCTCTGACATCGATCTGCAGAACTCGCGGGACCGGGCGGCGGAGTTCGA
>JBDHAL010000324.1:0-2644 GCA_039588075.1 Gemmatimonadota bacterium
GCTGACGCTGCGCTGGGATGTCACGCGGCCGGTGCCCGCGCAACTGGGGCAGGGGTCGGTGGCTATGTCGCCGCGGCCGAAGCACGCCGGGCAAGGTCGATTGATGGCGAAATCGCCCTGCTTGAAGCTCCTGACGCCGCTGCCGCTGCACTCGGGACACCGGGTGGTAGAGGTCCCCGGCCTGGCGCCGCTCCCGTCGCAGGTCGCGCACTCCTCGGTGACGGGGACGTTGATCGTGATGTGGCCGCCGCGCGCCGCCGTGCTGAACGGCACTTCGACCGAGTGCTCGATATCGCGACCCTTCTGGGCCGCCTGGCGCTTGCGGCCACGCCCGAAATCGAAGATCGAGCTGAAGATGTCGCCGATTCCACCGCCCAGGTCATCAAACGAGAAGCCGCCCTCGCTTCCGGCATCGCCGGCGCCGCGCGCAGCGGCGAAATCGTCGAACGATGAGAACCGCCGCATGCGGTCGTACTGCTTGCGCTTATCCGGGTCGGACAGGACCGAGTAAGCCTCCGAGACCTCCTTGAACTTATCGGCCGCGCCCCTGTTCTCCGGGTTGGCGTCCGGATGGTGCTGCTTGGCCAGCTTGCGGTACGCCTTCTTTATCTCCCCGGCTTCCGCGCTCTCGGAGACTCCGAGCGTCTGGTAGTAGTCCTTAGTCGTCGCGCCCGGCATCCCTCAACACCCGCCCTCTGTTCCACCGTCGCCGGCGCTCGGTCGATACTTCATCACCTGGACCAGCGATGGCCGCAAGAGCGTGTCCTTGAACAGATAACCCCTGCCGATCTCCTGGGAGACAACGTCGTCTTCTTCCGGGTCTGAGGTCGACACGGTGACCAGCGCCTCGTGGACCTCGGGGTTGAACGGCTGCCCAACGGAATCGATCCGCCTGAGGCCCAATTGCCCCAGCGCTCGCAGCAACTTCGCCTCGACCAGCTGCACACCCTCCAGCAGCGCCTTGGCGTCGTGATCGGTGGAGCCGTGCTCGGAGACACGAGCCAGGTCGTCCAGCGATTCGAGCAGCGTCCTGGCAAGTTCGGCCTGGGCGCGTTCGGTGTGCTGGCCACGCTCTCGCACCGTCCGCTTGCGGAAGTTGTCGAACTCCGCGACCAGCCGCAGGTGCCGGTCCTCGAGGTCGGCCAGGTCGTCCGTCAGTCCCTCGATGACCTCCTCGGCGCTTCGCTCAGTCTCCGTCTCCGTCTCCTTCGATTGAGCGACCGCCTCGGCGTCGGGCACCACCGCTGCCGGCTCCGCGATCATTTCTTCGTCGGGCTTCTTCGCGCTCTTCTTCTTGGCGACCATATTCGCAGTCTGTAGTTCGTTTACGTTTCCCTGAAAATCCCCTCTGAGAGTCATCGTTTCGGCCCGAATCGTCAAGCCCCTCGAAGCAAGGGAGGGGGATTCGACAGCCGACAGCCGACAATCGACAGCCGACCCTTAAGTATTATTGGACATCCCACGCCCGACGACCGAATTCCGACCTTCGTCTCCGCAAAGCCGCCGCGCTAAGCCGAACGTCCCGAGCCGCGAGTCCGACGTTGGGTGTCCAACAATACTTAGACGTCGGCTGTCGATTGTCGGCTATCGAATGTTGAGTCTGTCCGTACTCAAGAGGCCTTTTCGTTGCCGGGCTCCGGAGTGGGATTCGCAGAGATGTGGCGCTCGATCCAGCCGAGCAGGTCGGCGACCACGCTCGATCGGGTCGTCTCGTTCAGTATCTCGTGGTAAAGTCCCGGATAGGTGATGACCTTCGCGCGCCTCGAGCCGTCAACCGCGGCAGCGAAGCTCTGCATGAGGTCGGGACGCGCGATCTTGTCGCTGCTCGGGATCAACATCAGGATCGGCAGGCGAAGCCGACCGGCCTTCTGGAACGCGACCTCGACCTCGCGCTGGATCTCGCCGTAGAGGCGCGGGGTGATCCGATCGTGGACCAGCGTATCGCGCTCGTAGGCCTCGATAATCTGCGAATCGTGGCTCAAGTACTGCGGATCCAGGCCCGTGCTCATGGGCAGGGCCGGAGCGACGTAGTAGAGGACCTGGGCCAGCCGCTCCTTCCACTGAGGCACCTCAACGGCATGACCCAAAGCCGGCGCCGAGAAGACCGCGCCCCGGGCCGGGACGGCGATATACTCCTGCAGGTAGCGGATCAGGATCAGGCCGCCGAGAGAATGACCCAAGAAAATCAGCGGCACGACGGGCCCCGCGGCGCCGACGACGCGGCGCCGGAACCGCTCGAAGTCGTGGATGTAGCGGACGAAGCGACGCGCGTGTCCCCTGCGGCCATCAGAGCGGCCGTGGCCCCGGTGATCCAGGGCGTACGTGCTTAGGCCCGCTCGGGCGAAATCGTGCGCCAGTTCCTCGTAGCGGCCCGAATGCTCACCCAACCCGTGGGCGATCATGACGATCGCCCGCGGGTTCGTCACTTCCCAGCACCGATAGTGGAGCCGGCTGCCGATCGAGCTGGATAGGTAGGAGTGAGCGCCCTTCACGATGACATCTCCACCAACGTTCTGCGTAACAGATCGAGACCGCCCTGGGCCGCCCGGGCCCGCACCATGTCGCGGGTGCCCGGGTAATTCCGGCGCTTGGCGACGGTAAGGTCGCCGCCGCGCACCGCCAGCCAGACCGTGCCGACGGGCTT
>JBDHAL010000325.1:0-2619 GCA_039588075.1 Gemmatimonadota bacterium
TCGACATCGCGGTCATCGCCGCGCCCAGCGCCGACCCGTTCGGCAACGCCGACGGCTCGCACGGACCCTCCGCCTGCGGCTCGCTCGGCTTCGCGCTGGCCGACTCGATCTATGCCGACCACGTCATCGTCGTCACCGATAACCTGGTCCCCTTCCCCTGCATCCCCTGGCAGATCCAGGGCAACAACGTCGACTACGTGGTCGAGGTCGACTCCATTGGCGATCCGTCCAAGATCGTGTCGGGCACGACCCAGATCACCAAGAGCCCCGACCGGTTGCTCATCGCCGAGTACGTCGCCCGTTTTCTGAGAGATTCCGGCATCATGCGCGACGGCTTCTCCTTCCAGGCCGGCGCCGGCGGCATCGCCCTCGCCTTCGTCGGGTTCCTAAAAGAGATGATGAAAGAGGCCGGCGTGAAGTCGCGCTTCGTCCGCGGCGGCTCCACCCAGTACCTGGTCGACCTTATGCGCGAAGGGCTCACCGATTACATCCTCGACGGCCAGACCTTCGACCTGGCCGCCGTCGAGTCCATCGGCTCCGATCCGCGCCACGTGCCCACCTCACCGTTCACCTCGTACAACTACCACGGCAAGGGCAACTTCGCCTCGATGGTCGACGCCGCGGTCCTCGGCGCAACCGAAGTCGACGTCAACTTCAACGCCAACGTCGTCACACATTCCGACGGCATGCTCCTCCACGGCATCGGCGGCTGGCAGAACTGCCTCGCCTCGCCGTGCTCCATCCTCGCCCTGCCCTCCTTCCGCGACCGCATCCCGGTCCTCGTCGATGAGGTCACGACGATCACCGGACCCGCCGAGCTCATCGACGTCATCGTCACCGAGCGCGGCATCGCCATCAACCCGCGCCGCGCCGACCTGCTCGACAGCCTAAAAGGTTCCGATCTTCCGGTCAGGCCCATCGAAGAGATCCGCGATGACGTTCAGAAGCTCGTGGGAGGACCGCCCGCGGCGCCCCAGCTGACGGATAACCCGGTGGCCGTGATCAAGTGGGTGGACGGAACGGTGATCGATACGGTTTGGCAGGTGGCGGGCTAGAACCGGACCGCCGCAGTTGCCAGTCGGGCAACGGTAACACATCTTACACCGCGATCTGGTCGCTGTATTGTTTGGCCCCAATTGTCGGATCGAACAGTCCTCGTCGCGGGCAGGATGATGTCGCGTCTCAGACAGCTCATACACGAGATCCACCGGCGCTCGCTGTGGCAGGCGCTCGTCGTCTATCTGGGTGCGTCGTTCGCCGTCGTCGAGGCCGCCGACATCTTCATCGACCGTTACGGTCTTCCCTCCTGGCTGTTCTCCGTTGCCGTCGTCCTCCTGCTGATCGGGCTACCGATCGTGGTCGTCGTGACCCTCGCTCGGGAGGTGACCGGCGAGCCGCTGCCGCCGAGTCCCACGGACGCCGGGCCCGAGGCCGTCGCCGGCGAGCAGGCCGAAGAACGAAGTCGAACCCTCACCTGGCGAACGGCCGGACTGGCCTTCGTGGGTGCGCTGGCCGTGTGGGGCGTCGTGTTCACCGGTTGGGTCTTTCTCGGAGAGCGTGGAGAGCGGCCGCCGGTAGAAGCCGCCGCACTCGACCCCACACATCGCATCGCCGTAATGCCGTTCTACTACAGCGGCGGCGACGCGTCGGCCGGTCTCGGTGAAGACATGGTGCACCTGTTCAGCCAGGCGTTGGACGGCGCCGAGGTCCGCACCGTCGTCCCGCAGGCCGTCCTGGGGATCGTCGACCAGGCAGGAGGCGGCGCGCCCGATACGGAGCGAGGAGATGCCGTAGCGGAAAAGCTGGGCGCGGGTCGCTACCTGCTGGGGGACGTAACGGAGGCCGGCGGGCGGCTTCGAATCAGCGCCCGCCTGTACGATACCGGCGGCGACGGCGCCGAAGTCGCGACGGCGACGACGGAAGGCGACTCAGGTGATCTCTTCGAGTTGGTTGACGTCATCACCGCGGAGATTCTGGTGGGCGCATTTGGAATCCCGGGTGACCGCTTGGCCGGCATCGCGGCGCAAACCACGGACTCGCTGGCAGCATTAAAGGCCTATTTGGAGGGGAAGCGCGCGCTGAGAACGGGCACCGGGAGAACGAGTAGGGCCCATCTGGCGTACCAACGCGCGGTAGAGATCGACTCCACGTTCGCCCTCGCCTGGTTCGAAATTTCGCTCAATGCAATCTGGGGACTGTCCGAGGCTCTGATATACGAGGCGGCGGAGAAGGCGACGCAGCGCAGCGACCGCCTGCCCTGGCGCGAGCAGCAATTACTAGAGGCATGGGCACTGCTGATGGAGGGAGAACTCGATGGTTCGGAGCGTGTGTACCGGGGCGTTCTCGCCAGGTACCCGGACGACGTGGCGGCGTGGATTGGGCTGGGTATGCTGCTCTACGGTAGTAACCCTCAACGCGGGCGCCCTCAGATAGAGGCTCGCGAGCCACTCGAGCGAGCGCTCCGATACGAGCCGGAGAACGGACGCATCCGCTTCACCCTGGCCTGGGTCGAAGCAGCCGAGGAGAATTGGGCGAAGGTAGCCTCGATGTTCGACCGCTGGAACCCCGACGGCGTGATTGGATTCCCCATGCGAGCCGCCCTCGCCTACGGATCGGGCG
>JBDHAL010000326.1:0-2593 GCA_039588075.1 Gemmatimonadota bacterium
AGGATGGTCGCCTCAGCAAGCGGGCGGCGGCTTTCCCCCCGGGGGACCCGCACCGGTGAAGCCTGCAACCACGACCGACGCGGCCCCGAGGCCGTCATATGTCGCCCAGGACACGAGTAGCGCCGCGCGGCCCGCGCAAGATACCACATCTCGCCCTGTAGCCCAGGACACCAGCGCAACCGCGGCCCAGGACACAGGAGCGGTTGCGCCCCCCGACTCGAGCGCTGCCGCTGCGACGCAGGATACCGCACGCAGCACCGGGCTGATGCTCGGGTACAGGCGGGTGCCACCGGTCTTCTCCACAGATCTCAGCTCTACTCTGCGGGACCCGCGACCCCGGTCAAGGAACTGGGGGGAGGCGTGGGCCGATGCACTGAGAACGAGCTCGGCGCAGCGACGAAGACAGCTGTGGCTCGAGGCGCGGCCGCTGGCCGCCCGTATCGCCGCTCAAGGCGCCTCCGTCGAGGCGGCCCGCGCCGCCCAGGTGCCGCCGGACGTCGTCGCCGTTCCGGCGGCGGATCTGCCTCCCGCAGCTCCTCCGCCGCAGACAGGGCAGACCGAGTTGGACATCCTGCCGGATGTGTTCGGCGACTATGCCGACCTCGGGGTGGCGATCCAGGGGCGCGTCGAGTTCGGTGGGGGCTGGAACCGGTTCAGGCCCTGTGATGCGACTCTACGGGCGAACTGCAGCCCGAGCCTCGTCCCGAACCTGAAACCGGATATCCAGTTCGGCGCGCGGGTCGGCGGCACGATCTCCGATCGCCTCCACGTCAACGTCGACTACGACAACCGCCGGGAGTTCGATGCGGCGAACAACATCAACGTCTACTACCAGGGGCTCGAAGACGAAATCCTGCAGAGGCTGGAGGTGGGCGATGTCAGCTTCCCGCTTCCGCAGAGCCGCTACCTGACGCGGGGTATCCCGGCCGGCAACTTCGGATTTCGAACTACCGGTCAGCTGGGGCCCGTCGACTTCCAAGCGGTATGGGCTCAGCAGAAAGGTGACCTGGGCATCCAGGAGTTGCAGGTCGGCGGTGGCGGCCAGGGTTTCGAGCAGAACCTGGTCACCGTCCTGGACGATGCCGACTACGAGTCCGGCCGGTTCTTCTTTCTGTTCAGCCCCAGCCACATCGTGGGCTACCCGAACATCGACATTCAGAGGCTCGTCGCGACCGACGCCCCCCCGAACCTGCAGCCCGGGTCCGTTGTGAAGATCTACCGATACGAGGCGCTCGGTTTCGGGATAAACGCCCAGGTGCCCGAGGGCTTCATCACCGCCATCGCTGTCGCCAGCGACACCCTGCAGACAGAGCTCGGCGCCGACACGGTCGTCACCGACACGATAAGCGGCCTGTTCCGGCCGCTTGTGGATGGCGAGGACTACATCCTTCATCAGAGCGGCTTGTGGATCCAACTCAGGAACACGATCCCACAATCGGAAGGGCTGGCGATCACGTACATCGCCGCCGACGGGACGCCAATCGGGACCTTCAACGCCGAGGAACGGTCCGACGCCCACAACGCCGATCCGGACAACGTGCCGCCGCCGGTCCTCTCGCTGATCAAGACGGTGAACAACCGACCGGGCACCTCCACCTGGACGCGCGAGATGCACAACGTCTACCGGGTGTCGGCCAGCCCCGGGGTGGTTGAGAGCAGCGTGAGGGTCATCATTTCGCAGGGCGACCCGGAGGTCGGCAACACGTTTCGCGCGACGCCCAGCCTGACTCAGCTCGAGTTCCTGAAGATCTTCGGGCTCGACAACGACCCGACGGACAACGAAATCGATGCGTCCCAGATCTACGAGGTTCGAGCCACCAGCTCGGGGGCGATCGCGGGCCCGAGCGGAACCTACGTGACGTTCCCGACCCTCGAGCCCTTCAAGGCGCCGCCGCCCCTACAGGATGTCAGCGACCCTCTCAATGGCCAGCCGTTCCCTCTGCAGCCGGGCGACCAGAACACGACCATTTATGACGATCCGAACGACCAGGTCCGCCGCGGGACCAACCTCTACCTGCTGACCCTATCGTACAGCCAGCGCTTCGAGGGCTTCCTCTCGACGATCTCGCTCGGTGCGGGCGGCGTGCGAGAGGCGAGCGAGAAACTGACCATCAACGACATCGAACTGGTGCGCGGCGAAGACTACATCATCGACTACGATGTGGGTCAAATCGAACTGCGCGAACCTGAACGCTGGTTCGGCGACAACCCCAACTCGCAGGTGCGGGTGACGTTCGAGCAGAAGCCGCTCTTCCAGCTCGCGCCGACATCAGTCTTCGGGCTGGCTGCGCATTATGGGCTCGGCCAACGGGGCGAGTTCAACCTCATCGGACTGTCGCAGTCGGAGCGCACGCTACAGACCCGACCCGAGCTGGGCCTGGAGCCGAGCTCCGTTCAGCTGGGGGGTGTCTCGGGCCGGTTGAATTGGCAGCCGCGCTGGCTCACGAACTTGATGGACGCGCTGCCCGGCGTCGAGGCCGAGGCGGGCTCCAACATTTCCGTCGACGGCGAATTGGCCGTGTCGCTGCCCAACACCAACACTCAGGGCGTGACATACGTCGAGGACTTCGAGGGCGGGACCGGGTTCAACATC
>JBDHAL010000327.1:0-3164 GCA_039588075.1 Gemmatimonadota bacterium
AAATAAGGTCTCGCCTGAGAGCCGTGGTAGACCACCACGTTGATAGGCCGGGTGTGGAAGCGCAGCAATGCGTGAAGCTTACCGGTACTAATCTCTCGATCGGCTTGATCCTTACCCCATCACGCGCAGCGGTAAGCCAGCGCGCGCGGTTTCGACAGACATGCATCATCAATAGACCCGACATGCCCGCTTCGCGCTTCGACGACTTGGTGGTTATGGCGAGGGGTTAAGCACCCGATCCCATCCCGAACTCGGCCGTGAAAACCCTCAGCGCCGATGGTACTGCGTCTTAAGGCGTGGGAGAGTAGGTCGCCGCCAAGTCTTCCAAGCGCGGAGCGGAAACCGGCCCGTCCAACACAACCTATTCATCGATGTCCGGGCCATCGGGCGCGTGCAAAACGCGCCGGATGGCCGGTTCCCAATCCCTGATTCCGGCAATCCGGCCTTTATTGACGCGGGGTGGAGCAGTCCGGTAGCTCGTCAGGCTCATAACCTGAAGGTCGCAGGTTCGAATCCTGCCCCCGCAACCAACAACAAGCCCGGCCTCGTGCCGGGCTTTTTTTGTTGGTCAGGGCGGCGCGCGGCGAATCAACCGAGACTCACGCTAACGCATCCGCCTGACGGTCTTGCCAGCGCCCTCTTCGGGCCGGCGGGGGCGAGCCGAAACCGGCCCCACCACCACATGCCGGCCCCGGGTAGGGCGAGGTCCCCGCCGGCAGACCAAATTGTGCGAGCATCCAGCCCATGCGCGCTATGGACGTGATAGCTCCCAGTACAGAGAGCACCACGAGCACCCGTCCTCCTCGGCGTCTCACGCTCAAGGACTTGACGAGGCACTCCTCGCGGATTTCGCGATAGCGTTGGCAGGCATCCTGGCCCGCCTTGGTCGTCGAGAATAACTTCTCCTTGGTCTTGCGTTCGCCCGCCACGAGGCTCAGCTTCGCGAGCTTCTTCAACGCATAGGTGACGGTGTGGGAATCCTCGATATTCAGGATGAAGCAGATATCGGCGAGCTTCTTTGGACGGCCCCGGTGATTGACGCTGTGCAGGACGAGAATGTCGAGGGGGCTCAAATCCGGAATGCCACTTGCGGCCATACAATGCGCCATCCAGCGGTGAAAGGCATTGTTTGCGATGGTCAAGCCGAACTCGAGCTCACTGAGTTCCGCCGCTTTCTCGGAAACAAGATGCGCGGAGGAAACGATCGGTCCGACACTCCTATCAGCCGTTGTAGCCACTATTCTGTCTCCTCGTGATTGTGTTGGATCAGGTTCCCGGCCTCACAACTTCGCGTGGTCCGCCAATGTCGGTGGTCACGGGTGGTGCGGTGTGAAGAACCGATCGGCCTATCCTCTCGCGGACATCCTCTCCGGCAGCCAGGTCGCCAGCTCCGGAAAGATCACGACCAAGGCAACCGCCGACACGAGCAGCAGGAAGAACGGCAGCGCCGAACGGGCGACATAGAGGATGTCCTTGCCCGTCAGTGACTGCAGCACGAAGAGATTGAATCCCACCGGCGGTGTGATCTGCGACATCTCCACGACGATCACGATATAAATGCCGAACCAGATCAGATCCAACCCGGCCGCCTCAACCATGGGCAGGATCACCGAGGTGGTCAGCACGACCACGGAGATCCCGTCGAGGAAGCAGCCCAACACCATGAAGAAGATCGTGAGGGCAAAGAGCAGCATGTAGGGCGAAAGGTTCATCGACCCGATCCACTCCGCAAGCTGCCTGGGGATACCGGTGAAGCCCATGGCCACGGTGAGGAAGGCGGCGCCGGCAAGGATGAAGGCGATCATGCAGGAGGTCCGCGTCGCCCCCATCAGCGCGTCGAGGAAAGTCTGGCGGCTCAGCGATCCGGTGATCCATGACAGCAGCAGCGCAAGAACGACGCCGACCGCCGCCGCCTCGGTCGGCGAGGCGAAGCCGGTGTAGATCGTCCCGATTACGCCGACGATCAGCAGGATGACGGGGATCAGGCTGCGGGCTGCGGAGAGGCGCGCGATAAGACCCATGCGGATATCGGCGGCGGGGACCTTGGAAGGGTTGAAGAGCGACCAGAGGCCGACATAACCCATGAACAGGGTCACCAGCATGATCCCCGGTATGACGCCGGCGATGAACAGCCTGGCGATCGACTGGTCGGTGCCCACGCCATAGACGATCAGAATGATCGACGGAGGGATCAGGAGCCCAAGCGTGCCGGAGCCGGCCAGAGTCCCTATCATCATCCTTTCGTCATATCCGCGCTTCTTCAGCTCCGGGATCGCCATCTTGCCGATGGTTGCCGCCGTGGCGGCCGAAGAACCGGAGACGGCCGCGAAGATGCCGCAGCCCAGAATGTTGACGTGCATAAGCCGCCCCGGCAGCCGGGTGATCCACGGCGCCAGGCCCGTGAACATGTCCTGGGAGAGCCGCGAGCGGAAGAGGATTTCGCCCATCCATATGAACATCGGCAGGGCGGCTAGCTCCCAGGAGTTGCTGGCGCCCCAGACGGTGCTCGACATGACGGGCCCGGCTGGCGTGCCCGTGAAGAACCCGATCCCGATCAAGGCCACGCCGAACAGAGACATGGCCACCCAGACAGAGCTGCCCAGGAGCGCGAAGAGCGCCACGACCAAAGTCAGCGTCAGTATAATTTGTTCCATGACAAGCTCCCCTCACTCGCCAAACATCTTTTCGCTGTCTTCGGACAGCAGCGACTCATCGGCGCTCTTGTATGACGCGTCTTGGCCGCGGGCGACTCCCACCAAGTCGTCGATCAGCGCGATGGTCAGCACGATCAGACCGACTGCCATCGAAGTCTGTGGGATCCACAGAGGAACCGGGATCATTCCGTAGGAAACTTCGTCGAATTCCCAGATGTCGAGAACGAGCAGCACCGTGTGCCACGAGAAGAACGCGCCCAGTCCCGTGGCGAAGGCGAGACACCACAGCTCGATCCAATGCTGTCCCGCGCCGCCCAGTCTCTGTACCAGGAGCGAAACCCGGATATGGCCGCCATGGCGGAGCGTATACGCCAGCGCCAGGAAAGAAGCGCCGGCTAGGAAAAACCCGGAAAATTCCGCCGCCGATGGTACGATCAGCCCGAATTGGTCACCGGTGAACAAGGTGGCAAGGCCGTCGATGATTCGGCCCGCGACCTGGGCCGCCACGAT
>JBDHAL010000328.1:0-4051 GCA_039588075.1 Gemmatimonadota bacterium
CTCTGCTACTTGGCCATCGCCACGGGACCCCGCGTAGCCCCCTTCGATCAAGAGCCGATCGCGTCTTGAAAGGGCGCCACGGAGCCGCATCGCCTGGCGAAGAGACGCAGATGCATCACCCGGCGCACCGACAGACTGAGCGAGGTAAAGCTGGTACCACGCGATTGCGAACGTCGAATCCGCGTGCACGGCGGCCTGCAGCTTCGCGCCTGCGGAATCCCAGATTCCGCGCCGATACAGAGCCAGGCCCTCGAGATAGGCCTTCAACGCCTCGTAGTTCGCGGTCTCGATCGTGCCAACCCGATCCAGCTGGCCGCCAGCGCCGAGCGGTACATTCGCCATGAGTTCGCGCGCCAGGTCTGTCACGAGTTCGAGCAGATACTGTCGGTCGCCTTGCACCGATGCCTGGGCGACGGGCGTGGTCGCCTCCCCAGAGTCGTAGAGCGATGCCGACAACCGAATTCCCGCACCCAGATCCAGGACAACACCCAGAACGTAACGGCCCGCCCCGAAGTGCCGGGCGATCTCGCCAGCGGCCTCCGGGTCCAGCCGCCCGGCGTCCTGACGGCGGAGCCGCCCCATCAGCGCGAACGGGTCCACCCGCCGGAGCTCGCCCAGCCCATCCACCGCCTCGCTCAGCACGTCCATCACCCCCTCACCCAGGTAGGTAAGCTCGGGGCTGCCCTGAACCTCGAAGGGGAAGACCGCTATCCGCATGGGCGTGACCGCCGCCACGGATGCCTCGCTCTCTGGCCCCGTCGGCCCGGTCTCTGGTGCCACGCGATCCCAACCCACGTACCAGGCCAGGCCGGCCACGATCGCCATGGCGACCACCGCCGCTGCTGCGGCCCAGTGCGGCCAGCGGTGCTTCGATCGTTTGGCCGGTTCGACTGCGATCGTGGTCGTTAGCGCGTCCGTGAACTCGCCGGCGGTCGACAGCCGCTCCGCTGGCTCCGTGGCCAGCGCCCTCGTCACCGCCGCATCGATCTCCGCCGACACCTCGGGGCGAAGCTCACTAACCCGTCGCACATCGCCCAACAGCTTCCTCGACACGATCCTCTGCACCGACGGGTCCGTGACGGGAGGCTCGCCGGCCAGCGTCTCGTACAACACACAGGCCAGCGAGTAGATGTCGCTCGCCTCGTTCAGCTCCCGCTCGCCCGCCGCCTGCTCCGGGCTCATGTAGGCCGGCGTGCCGATGCTCACTCCCGTATCGGTCAGTCGGTCACCGGCCGCATCGCTGAGCGCCTTGGCAATTCCGAAGTCCGCCACCAGCGCATGGCCCGCCTCAAGCAGGATGTTCTCCGGCTTGATGTCCCGGTGCAGCAGATCCCGCTCGTGGGCATAGCTCAACGCGTCCGCCACCTCCCGGGCGATCCGCAACGCCTCATCCACCGGCAGTCGCCCCTCTCGCTCCAGCCTTCCTCGCAGCGACTCGCCCTCCACGTACGGCATGACGTAGTAGAGCAGACCGTCGGCCTCACCGGACTCGTGGAGCGCCAGGATGTGGGGATGGTGCAGGTTGGCGGTCAGCTTGATCTCGCGCAGGAAGCGTTCGGCCGCCATCACCGAGGTGAGCTCGGGACGGAGGACCTTGATGGCGACGCGGCGCTCGAGCCGCAGGTCCTCGGCCAGGTAGACCGCGTTGGATGGCGTAGCGGTCGGCCAGCGCAGATTGCAGACGGTCGAGCACGTCGGACATCATTCGTCGGGCCTCTCGGCAGTGAGCCGCGCGATCCGGGTCTTCACATCATTCACCAACGGCTGGTACTTCGGATCGGCGTCCCGCCAGCGCGTAACGAAGCGACGGTAGTGCCTGACAGCTTCCGCCGGGTTGCCGAGCCGCTCGTAGATCTCGCCCTGCCGCAACTGCACCTGGGCAAGCCAAACCGCCTCACCGAATCGCCAGCCCAGCGTGCTGTACCATCCGAGGGCCTCCTGGTTGCGTCCCATGTGCATGAGGGCCTCGGCGCGCAGGAAGCGGCCCAGCGGGCGCCGTTCAAAGAGGGGAACTCTACCGATCGTCGGGGCCTTCAGCTCGCTGTCCACGAGGTGCGTGAGGGCCGCTTCCCAATCGTCCCGCTCCGCCGCGCTCAGGGCTCGCATCTCGAGGGCAAGATCTTGGAGAAGTGCGATCGAGTCGGCAGGCTCCCTGGCGAGATCGAGTTGCTCGGCGTACCGGGCGGCTGCGTCCGCATCGCCCAGCCGGGCGCTCAGCAGTCCCAAGACGTACTGCTTCGCATGTGGCAGCAGCCACCGCGGAAGCCGCCACTCTTGGTCATACCTGCGTCCTCGTGCACCGTACGCCGCCGGTGGAGTCCACGCCACGAGTGAATCGCGGATCGCCCCGAGCGTCGTGGAGTCGAATCCGAAGAACGGATACGTGCTGTACCACGCCCGCTCGAGGACTCCCATCCCGGGCTCGAGCCGGTTCGCCTCATCGAAGTGCACCTCGGCAGCCTGCGATTGCCCACGAGCCAGGCGTACCCAGGCCGCCACTTGGTGGCCATCGGCAAGCTCGCTGTCCGGCCGAGCGGGATCCGCGAGGAGTCCGGCGATACGCGTCGCATCGGCCAGACTGTCCGTCGCAAAGCAGGTAGCCCAAGCACTGTTGACCAAGGACCCGAATTCACGACTCTCTAGCCCGGCGAAGTACCGTGCCCGTTCCACGGAGTCCTCGGGGGGCACCCAATAAGATCCCCCCCAACGCTTCCACAAGGAGTCGCCCCGCGCCTTCCAGTCTTCATGATAGGCCACTAACGCCAGACCGTTCAGGACCAGTCGGTTGTCGGGGTCGAGGGCCAGCGCCCGCTGGTACGCCGCTTCAGCATCCGGCGCGGTGTTTCGTCCCAGCTGCCACGCATGGAACCTCAGAATGTCGCCGACGTACCGCCACCCTTCCGCCGCGTCGGGGTAGGCCGTGACCATGGCCCGTGCCGCCCGGTCGGCCGAGGGACCGTCCCCGCGCGTGAACGCGTAGCCCGTTGCAAGAAATGCCCGGTTGCGCGGGCTGAGGCGGGCGCGGAGGCGATGAGCGCGCTCCCAGTGCGTGAGGTTTTCGGCAACCGTTGCCGGCGAAGACCAGGCTCCAGCCTCGGCCAGGCCCAACCAGGCCAGCGCGAACATGGAGTCTTCCTCGACCGCCGTCTTGTATTCGACCCAGGCCGAGTCGGTTTGATGCCGGCGCATGTAGGCCTGGCCCCGAAAATACGCTCGTAGGGCGGTATAGCTGGTCGTGGAAGCGGAGATGATGCTCCCGCTAAACTCTCCCCGTACCGGCTCTATGTGCACCAGGATGTCCCACGCCAGGGCGTTGACCAGCTCCTGGAGCTCCTCCAGCTCTCCTGCGTGGTCGCTCTGCAATGTCGAGTCGCCGGCCAACGAGTAGAGCGAGGTGGAGATCCGGACCGTTCCGGGCAGATCCAGCAGGCGACCCAGCACGAAGTGACTGGCCCCCAACTCCTGGGCGATGCGGCGTGCGGTCTCGATATCGACCTCGCTACGAGCCTCGGAGTTTCGCAGTTGGCTCAGCACGGCGTACGGATCCACCTTCCGCACCTCTCCCGCGCCGTCCAGCGCCGAGCCGAGGAGCTCCATCGCCCCCTCACTCAGGTAGCTCAGCTCGGGGCTACCTTGAACCGCGAACGGGAAGACAGCGACGCGCGTGAGTACGACAGCATCCTCACTCGCTGCAACCTCTCGGCCCCCTTCAATCGCGGCCTCGCGACCCCACCCGACGTACCATGCCGCCAGCCCGGCCGCGATCACGACTGCCGCAGCAGCGGTCCGGAGCGCCCAGCGGCGCTTCCGTCGCTTGCCCGGTTCGACTGCGATCGTGGTCGTTAGCGCGTCCGTGAACTCGCCGGCGGTCGACAGCCGCTCCGCTGGCTCCGTCGCCAGCGCCCGCGTCACCGTCGCATCGATCTCCGCCGACACCTCCGGGCGAAGCTCACTCACCGGCCGCATGTCGCCCAGCAGCTTTTTTGACACGATCTTCTGCACCGACGGGTCCGTCACCGGAGGCTCGCCGGCCAGTGTCTCGTACAGCACA
>JBDHAL010000329.1:0-2470 GCA_039588075.1 Gemmatimonadota bacterium
ATGTACTCCGCCTACGAGAGCGACGGGCCCGGCGTGAACGGCTGCGAGGCGCGGCCCAGCGACCGCGACAAGGTGATCATCCTGGGCGGCGGGCCCAACCGCATCGGCCAGGGAATCGAGTTCGACTACTGCTGCGTCCACGCCGCCTACGCGCTCGACGAGGCCGGTATCGAGACCGTCATGGTCAACTGCAACCCGGAAACCGTCTCGACCGATTACGACACCTCCGACCGGCTGTATTTCGAGCCGCTGACCGCCGAGGACGTGATCGAGATCGCCCGGGTCGAGCAGGACGCCGGCCGC
Source organism: Gemmatimonadota bacterium (assembly GCA_039588075.1). Lineage (GTDB taxonomy): Bacteria > Gemmatimonadota > Gemmatimonadetes > Palauibacterales > KS3-K002 > JBDHAL01. The sequence goes on from JBDHAL010000329.1 coordinate 304, forward strand.
CTGCTCGGCGCGATCGTGCAGTTCGGCGGGCAGACGCCCCTGAAGCTCGCCCATGCGCTGGACGCCGCCGGCATCACCATCCTCGGCACTTCGCCGGATGCCATCGACCTCGCCGAGGACCGCCGCCGATTCCAGGCCTTGCTGGCGCGCTTGGGCCTCAGGCAACCGGAGAGCGGAACCGCTACTTCGGCCGCGGAGGCGCGCGCCGTGGCGCAGAAGATCGGCTATCCGGTGATGATCCGTCCGTCCTACGTCCTGGGCGGGCGGGCCATGGAGATTGTTACCGACAGCGATCAGCTCGACCGCTACATCGGCTCGGCGGTCGAGGTCTCCGGCCGCAACCCGGTGCTGATCGACAGCTATCTGCGTGCGGCCACCGAGGTCGATGTCGACGCCGTGTCCGACGGCGAGCAGGTCTTCATCGCCGGTGTCATGGAGCATATCGAGGAGGCGGGCATTCACTCCGGCGACTCGGCCTGCGCCCTGCCGCCCCATACGTTGAGCGCGGCTGTCATCGAGGAGATCGGCCGCCAGACGCGACTGTTGGCGGACGGCCTCGCCGTTGTCGGTCTGATGAACGCGCAGTTCGCGGTACAGAACGGCGACATCTACATCCTCGAGGTCAATCCTCGGGCGAGCCGCACCGTGCCTTTCGTCGCCAAGGCGACGGGGGTGCCGATCGCCAAGGTCGCGGCCCGCGTCATGGCTGGCGCCAAGCTCTCGTCCTTCCCACTGGAACGGACCCGCAGCCTCCACGTGGCCGTAAAGGAGTCGGTCTTCCCATTTGCCCGCTTCCCCGGCGTCGATGTGATGCTGGGACCCGAGATGAAGTCGACCGGCGAGGTGATGGGCCTCGACAGGGACTTCGCCAGCGCCTTTCTCAAAGCTCAGCTCGGTGCCGGCGTGAACCTGCCCGAGTCAGGCGGGGTCTTCATCTCCGTCAAGGATGCCGACAAGGCCGCCATGGCGCCCTTGGCGCGCGCGCTCGTCGACATGGGCTTCGAGATCATCGCCACCACGGGCACGGCCCGGTTCTTGTCCGATCAAGGGATTGGGGTGGCGCCGGTCAAGAAGGTGCACGAAGGCGAGCCGCACATCGTCGATGCCATGAACGACGGCACGGTGCAGCTGGTTCTCAATACGACGGAAGGCGTCAAGGCGATCGCAGACAGCTTCAGCCTCCGCCGGACGGCACTCACCGGCGGCATTCCATATTACACCACCGTGCCTGGCGCCCAGGCCGCGGTCCAGGCAATCTCCGCCTTGCGCAGCGGCCAGCTTGAAGTCGCCCCGCTTCAGTCCTACTTTAAGGGGTCTTTCTGAAGAACCATTGCCCGTATGGACGTCCGCACGCGCGGCGGGCGCCACCGGAGCTTGGACCACAAGAAACCGGGTGTTCTTGAATGAGTGAAAAGTTTCCCATGACCGCCCAGGGGTTAGCCCGCCTGGAAGAAGAACTGAAGCACCTGAAGGCGACCGCCCGGCCAGAGGCGATCCGCTCGATTGCCGAGGCGCGCGAGCATGGCGACCTTTCCGAAAACGCCGAGTATCACGCGGCGCGCGAGCGGCAAAGCTTCATCGAGGGTCGGGTCGCGGAGCTCGAAGACAAGATGGCGCGCGCCGTGGTGATCGATATTTCGAGCCTGTCGGGCAACACGGTCACTTTCGGCGCCACCGTGACCCTGGTCGACGAGGATACGGACGAGAAGCTGACTTATCAGCTGGTGGGCGAACTGGAGGCCGACGTCAAGGAGGGCCGCCTGGCCGTCACCGCGCCCTTGGCCCGCGCCATCATCGGCAAGGAAGTCGGCGACACGGTCGAGGTGAACACGCCCAAGGGCGAGAAAGCCTACGAAATCCTCAAAGTGAAGTTCATTTAGACGAGGGGCGCCGTTGCCGTCCGCTAGGTTTCGAGCAGAACGGCCTCGGAATCCAGCGGCACGCCGGGGGCGTGCTTCGAGCTGCGGATCACCTGCATGGTCAGGACCGTGGCCACGTGCGGGGACGCGGTCAACTGTGTCGTCAGCTCGTTTTCGTGGGCGGTGTTGTGCGCGACGATCTTGAGGACGAAGTCGTGCGGACCGCGGGCCATGTGGCACTCGCGGACCTCGGGCCATTCGGCGACCATGGACTCGAAGGCCGTCAGCACCGCCTCGGATTGGTTGTC
>JBDHAL010000330.1:0-2435 GCA_039588075.1 Gemmatimonadota bacterium
GCCGGCATGGACTTCATCGGTCACTTCTTCGAGATCGGGACCCGCGCCAGCCAGCTGAGATGAGCGCCGAGCCCCGCTCATGTCGTTCGGGTTCTCGCGCCGGTTCTTTGGATCGATTCCGAAGCTTCCGGGTGATGCCGATCGCAACGAAGACGCCTTCACGTGGTCTCCGGAGCGATCGGCGCTCGCCCTGAGCGACGGCGCCTCGGAATCTTTCGATTCCAGACTATGGGCGCGGATCCTGGTCCGGCTTTTCATCCTGAAGCCGGCTCTCTCGGTATCGAGGGTGGACCTGGGGATCATGGCCTACACCCGCCGCCACGATCCGCAGTCCATGTCCTGGAGCCGTCAGGCGGCCTTCGATCGCGGCAGCTACGCCACCCTGCTCGGCGTGGCGGTCAGTCCGGAGTTGGACCAGGCCCGCGTGCTGGCGATCGGCGACACCTTGGCGCTGCTGCTCGACGGAACGCGGCTGGTGGCGAGCTTTCCCTACAGCGACCCGAAGGAGTTTGGCCGTCCACCGACGCTGCTGTCGACGCGGCGCGAGCACAACTCGTTCCTCAAGCGGCCCGGCCATGCCGGCGCCTCGACCGCCGTCTGGTCGCTCGACCAACTCGCCCAACCGAGGATCGTCTGCATGACCGACGCGGTCGCCGAGTGGTTCCTCCGTCGCGCGCAGGCCGATCCCTGCGCCGGAGAGATCCTGCTCGGCATCTCCGAGCTCGCCGACCTCGAGGCGCTGGTCGTCGCCGAGCGCAAAGCGGGCCGCATGCGGGTCGACGACTCGACGATGCTAATTCTGGAGTGATCGATCGCCGTGACACGTTATCCGGGCATCGCAGAATACAATCAGTCGGCACAGAACCCGGCCACGGCGTTCACCGACCCCGAGCTCGCCGCCGGCAGCCTCGCCACCAGTACGCTCGGCCTGCCGATCGTTCTCGGCGGCGGCTTTGCGCTCACCTACACGGTCAGCGCGAAGGCGCGGAAATTCGCCGTGCGCTGCTTCCACCGCTACGTCCCCGACCTGAAGCAGCGCTACGCGCAGATCAGCGACGCGATCGCGGATCTCCGCAGCAAGCATTTCGTCTCCTTCGAGTATCAGCGCGAAGGGGTGCGCGTGCGCTCGGTGCTCTATCCCGTGGTCAAGATGGCCTGGGCCGAGGGGCCGACGCTGGGCTTGTTCCTGGAGGACAACTACGACGATGCGGCGGCCATGGGCGCGCTGTTGTCGTCCTTTCACGAGCTCGCCCGCTTCCTCGCCGACCGCGGGATCGCCCACGGCGATCTCGAGAACGGCAACATGGTCGTGCGAAACGGATCTCTGACGCTGATCGACTACGACGGCATGTACGTGCCCGCCATGCCGCTCGGCAACGGCAACGAGCTCGGCCACGCCCACTTCCAGCACCCGGGCCGAACGGCCGGCCATTTCGGGCCCAGGATCGACGATTTCTCCTTCATCATGATCGACCTCAGCCTCGACGCCATCGCCCGCGACCAATCGCTCTACGAGCGCTTCTGCACCGGCGACAACATCCTGTTCCAGAAGTCGGATTTCGAGAATCCCGGAACCTCCCCACTGTTCCGGGAATTGCGGCGGATGCGCCCCCTGGCGGACAAGGTCGACGACTTCGCGTCGATCTGCAAGCGGCCCATCGAACAGGTTCCGTCGCTCGAGGCGTTTCTCGCCAGGCATGCGAAGCCCGGCCGGGCCGCCGTCCGCCAAACGACCCCTGGCGTTCCGGCGGGCGCGAGACCCGCGGGCATGAGCAACCTCGACTACATCAGATCGTCTCTGGGCAAGAGCACGCCGGGCCCGACGCCGAGCCTGTCGCGACTTGCGGTGTCCAACTCCGCCGCGGGCCGGTCCCGGATTCCGCGGTCCGATGGGATCGGCAACCAGACATCGAACTGGTTGTGGTGGGTCGAGGTGTTCATGGTCGTGATGATGCTGACGCTGATTCTGTTGACGATCCTGGTAACTTTCTGAGCCGGTGGAACAGGAGTCAAACAGGGGTCAGGTCCTGTTTTAGTGATTTTTCAGGCCGATCCCTTCTCAGGTGGCCGGCCGCTTCGCTCTTCGTGCAGACAGCCCGGCGGCGGGCTCAGCGATCGAAGGGACCGCGCCCGGTTCGGCCCAGCTCGAGGACCTCTCGGCCCTCGAGATCGCGGATGCAGCGTTGATGACCTTGGGGTCCCGGCGCCCCGCCCCGCCGCTCGCATTGGCCCTCGGGGCCTCGATGGCCCGGTTTCCTGCTCCCGACCAGGCACGCCGCGCCGTGCCGAAATCCATGTGCGCCGGCCCGGGCCGCTCGAAACGCCTCGCGCTCAGCCGCGCAGGCGGCTTGCGGCCGCGGCGTAGCCGCCGCCGGCGCCGTCGACGAAGTGCATGTGGTCCGGGGTCAGCGCCGAGGGCACGACGCAGGTCATCA
>JBDHAL010000331.1:0-2430 GCA_039588075.1 Gemmatimonadota bacterium
GAACCAGTCGTTGATCTTGTAGCGGTAGGGCAAGATGGGTTCGAAGCGGATCTTGACAGCCGGACGATCCAGCACGGTCTCCTCTCCGACGATCTCGTAGCGGTGCAGAGCCTGCCGTGGGCTCTTGAACACGAAGACCCAGACGAAGGCGCTTCTGAGATAGGCCGGGACATGGTACTGATCCGGATTGACCTCGCGCTTCTTCCCGCCACGAAGCCAGGTGCGGTAGTCCTTGTAGCCCTCGGTGTCGCTGTACACGAAGACGTAGCCGAACTTCTGCCGCCCGCCCACCTGCTCCTTTCCGGACCAGGTGATCGTCTCCTCGCAGGCGAATTTCAGCGCGGAATCCCTGAAGAGCTCGGCCACCCTGGCCAAACGGGGCAACAAAGCGTCGAGGCTGACGTCCCCCGAGCGGCCTTCCGCCGACACTGCAGCCGCGACGAGACAAAGAACCACCGCGATCGACCCCTGCCGGCTTGTTTTGGCTGCCCGCGGTTCAATCATGATCTACTACCGCCCATCGACTGGCGGCCCCATCCCCGTCACCGTTTTACACTGCAACTCGGGTCGGACAAAAGACATCTTCGGCCTCTTGTGTAGGAAAAGTGGGGTCCACGCTCGATCCGGGGCGCGAGGGGCTCATCCGCCCGGGGCCCCCAGCGAGAGAATTCGGGCCCCCGCCTACCAGGGGCCGGGGCGAATCCCTGACACGCCCAACGTCCCCGGAAGCCCAACGCGGACCAACCGTGTCTTCATTCAAGAGCTACCTCGGCGTACACTCCGTCTGTTGAACCGCCAGGGGGGGGCAAATTGATGAATCCACGTGGCGTTCGGATCGGCTTCTTCTTCCTCCTCTTCCTCGTCGCTGTCGTCGCCTTTGGCGCGCTGGTGGTTTCGCCGGCGAGCCTGGCCTTCGAATCCAGGCCGCAGACGGCGCCGCTCGGGCAGAAGCAGTTCTTCAAGGAGGAGCTCCGAATCAGCAGCTCGAACGTCGGCGTCGGCCTGGCGGGCCTGCGGCAGCGATCCGGGGATCCGGTCGTGGAGCAGTTTCTCGACGAGTACGGATCCGACTTCAACTTCTTCATGGACCCGAGGTCCGGGGCTCTGACCGCCGTCATCGGCCGCGTCCCGCTGATCCCCGGGACCGGCACGGGCAACGACCGGACGCTCGCGGATCTGACGCGCGAGATCGGGAGCCCGGTCGTCGCCGTCGAGGCCCCCGTGGTCGGGGATCTGGTGCGGCGATTCATCGTCAGGAACGCCGCCGTGATCGGCGTCGACGTAGGTCAGCTCGGGCCGACGAGAGCCGTCCAAGTCACGGAATACCTCTGGCAGGTCAACATCCCCCAGCAGGCCGACGGTATCCCGGTACGTCACGGTCGCTTGGCGGCGACGATCAGCCACGGCAACCTCGTGCTGCTCGGAACCGAGACCTGGGGCAACGTCGTCCTCGACTCCCACCCGGTTATCACCGACAAGCAGGCGCTCGCCATCGGCTTCGCCTACGCCGAAGGCAAGGACCCGGCGGACGAGCTGTGGAGGGGGCCCACTCTCGAGATCGTCCCGTACGCACCGAAGCAGCACCAGTCGGGCGAGGCGTTCGTGGGTCCCGTGGGGGAGGGCTACGGCCACCGTCTGGTGTGGGCTTTCGGCTTCCTGCGCCCGCCGGGCCTGGAGCGATGGGAGGTCCTGGTGGACGCCCACTCGGGGGAGGTGGTCTCTTTCCAGGATACGACTCACTACGCCGAGGAGCAGATCGTCGGGGGGGTCTATCCGCTCACCGACACCGAGATCTGCCCGACGAACGAGATCTGCGGCACGATGCAACCCGACTATCCGATGCCGTTCGCCGACACGGGGCTCGCCGCACCCAACGACTTCACCAACAGCGCCGGTCTCTACGAGTACGGAGGCGGCACGGTCACGACGACTCTCTCGGGTCTCTACGTCGACGTCTCCGACGTCTGCGGGTCGATCAGCGAGAGCACGAGCGCCGGCAGTCTCGATCTCGGTGGCGTCAACGGCGACCACGACTGCACGGCCTCCGGAGCCTCTCCCGGCAATACCCCGGCATCCCGTGCGTGCTTCTACGAGCTCAACAAGATCATCGAGTTGGGCAGGGGCTGGCTGCCAAGCAACGCCTGGCTCCAATCCTCCCTCCCGGCCACCGTCAACATCAACGACACGTGCAACGCCGGATACAGCTTCGGCTCCGTCAACTTCTTCAAGAGCGGCGGCGGATGCCGCAACACCGGGGAGATCGCCGCGGTTTTCGATCACGAATGGGGCCACGGGCTCGACGACAATGACGCAGGCGGTTCGATGAGCACGTCGTCGGAGGCGTACGCCGACATCGCGGCCATCTACCGGCTCCACGTTTCGTGCGTCGGCCACGGTTTCTGGCACACTCAAGACAAGGGCTGCGGCCAG
>JBDHAL010000332.1:0-2381 GCA_039588075.1 Gemmatimonadota bacterium
GCGGGGGCCTTCTCGAGGGGCGCCGCCACGTCTGCTGCGCCGAGGGCCGGCGAGAAAGATCAACACGTTGATGGTGGGCCCTCCCGGACTCGAACCGGGGGGAAGGGCAGAAAGCGCTAGCCAAATTCCAAGGTTACGAACCTAGATCTGTGCTGGCGACAAGCTGGCGACAAACGGCCACGGCATCGCCACTGGCAGCACACTCGGCATCATCTGTCAGACGCTCTACAAGAAGCTGAAACGGTTGGGGATCGAGTGAGAGGGCGACGGTCGGCCATGCGCGGCGCGCCGCCCAGAGACAGCTCCTGGGCTCGAACTGAACAGGAGCCCCTTACCGGAACTCGGAAAGCCTGCTTGAATGACCTATCCGCTCAATTCGGTGAGCTCCGGTGGCGTCGATTGGCCTATCGTTCGTCGGTGGACCGGTAATTCACGCCAGATTCTGGGGTTCCTCTAAGGCCCGGATCGCTCAGTCCAGGCCTCCGTCCAGGTCCTGGCCGTCCATGCCGGCGTTCTTTCGCGCACGCTTGACCATGTCGCGCACGATCGGGCCGAGCGTGGTGGGGTCCTCGACCGGGTCGACCGTCGGCCCGCGGTGCCAGCCCTCGGCGATCGCGAGCGTGCGCCCCGAGGCCTCGAAGACGCGCCCGGTGATGCCGCGCGACTCGGCGCTGGCCAGCCAGGTGACGATCGGGGCGATCCAGCGCGGCTCCATGCGCTTCTTCTCCTCCTCACTCCCCTGACCCATGCCCAGGTCCTCGGTCAGGCGCGTCAGCGCGCCTGGCGCGATCGCGTTGACCGTGACGCCGTAGCGCCCCAGCTCGCGCGCGGCGATGATCGTGAAGGCGGCGATGCCCATCTTGGCCGCGCCGTAGTTGGTCTGGCCGGGGTTGCCGTAGATGCCGGAGACCGACGTGGTGTTGATCAGGCGGGCGTCGATCGGCTGGCCCGCCTTGGACCGCTCGCGCCAGTACGCGGCGGCGTGGTGTGCGGGACCGAAGGTGCCCTTGAGGTGCACCTTGATCACGGCGTCCCACTCCGCCTCCTCCATGTTGACCAGCATGCGGTCGCGCAGAATGCCGGCGTTGCTGATCAGCACGTCGAGGCGGCCCCAGGTGCCGATCGCCTGCTGGATCATCTCTCCGGCCGCGGCGAAGTCGCTCACGTCGGCGCCGTTCACGATCGCCTCGCCGCCCGCCGCCTTGATCTCGTCGACGACCTGCTGAGCGGGCGTCAGGTCCGACCCGGTGCCGTCGCGCGCCCCCCCGAGGTCGTTCACGACCACCTTGGCCCCGTGCGCGGCGAGCATGAGCGCGTACTCGCGGCCGATACCGCGGGCCGCTCCGGTCACGATGCAGACCCTGTCTTCACAGAAACGGGACATGGACGTTCTCCTTGTTCGGGTTACGCGTTTGCCTCAGATGTGCCCGCGTCGGCGGGCACGAGGTCCTCGGCCCGCGAGCGGGAAGTAGCCGCGGTGGTGAGCGCCGGTGACCTCCCGGGCGCACAGGTTATTAGACCAGATTTTCCGGGTTCCTGACCTTCCCGTAGACGGCCGTCGCACACTCTGGGAGATCGCCTCTGAGGCCCGGACGCAAGCCCCCGAATCGAGCCCTCGGCGAGCGGGAGCCGACAATCTCCCCAGAGGCAGCTCCGAGCAGGCGTCCCCGCGAACGAGGCCGGGTCTCGACCGGCCGGATGGCGGACGGCTACAGCACGAAGTGATCCCCCACCGCGCGGATCGTGATGTCGCCGACGGACACGCCCCAGGGCTGGTCGATCGTGTGAAGGATCTGGTCGGCGATGAAGCCGGGATCGAGCATCACGTAGCCGATGCCTTCGGGATCGAGCTGCTCGGTCGGGAGGCTTCCCGACATCAGCTTCTCCATCGTCGCTTCGAACTCGGCCTTGTTCTGCGCCAGGATGCCGACGACCGCCTCCGGATTGACGATGCCCGCAGCCAGCCCCGTGCCGGGCACGCCTGTGGGCTTCACGATCGTGACCTTGATCCGGCCGCGTGACTCCACGCGCAGGGCCTCGGATAGGAAGTTCACCGCCGCCTTGGTCGCGCCGTAGACGCCGGCGCCGGCCACCGGCGCGTTGCCGTAGATCGACGACAGGTTGACCACATGGCCGCGGCCCTGGGCAATCATCTGGTCGTAGACGGCGACCATCCCGTTCAGCACGCCCTTCATGTTGACGTCGATGCAGCGCTGCCAGGGCCCAAGCGCGGCTTCGTGATCCGCGAAGAAGGCGAGCGGCATCACGCCGGCGTTGTTTACCATGACGTCGATGCGCCCATAGGCATCGACCGCGGCCTGCGCGAGCGCCCTCATCTGCGCGATGTCGGTGACGTCAGCGGCGACCACCTGGGCCGAGCC
>JBDHAL010000333.1:0-2324 GCA_039588075.1 Gemmatimonadota bacterium
ATCTCGGCACCTTCGGTCCGCTGACCCTCGGAGGCGGCTTCTATCCGCTCTGGACTCCGGACGGGCGCGACATTCTATTCTCGCGCTCTGATGGCCCCGACGTGAACATCTATACGGTTCCGTCCGACCGCGGTGGCGAACCGGTTCCGCTCGTCAATGAGCCGGGACAGCACCGGACACAGGACCTGAGTCCGGATGGCAGGAACCTGATGCTGCGGCGAAACGCCGTCGCCGACGCACCGGAAGCCGCGGGTACCCTGCCAACCGGCAGTGCGGCGTCCAGCGCCAGCGCCCGCTTGGCGCTGGCCGGCGGCCAGTACGATCTCTTCGCTCTGGCCCTCGATAGCGGCGTCCCGGAGCCCTGGCTCGCGACGGAGTTCCTGGAGCGTGCGCCGACTTTCTCGCCGGACGGCCGCTGGGTGGCCTACTCCTCGGATGAGTCGGGTCGCGACGAAGTCTATGTTCGCCCGTTCCCCGGTCCGGGAGGGCGCATCCAGGTCTCGACAGGTGGCGGCACCGAGCCCGCCTGGTCGCCGGACGGCAGCGAGTTGTTTTATCGCGCGGCCGACCGGTTTGAGGTGGTGTCGGTCGAAACCGGGGACGCGTTCCGGGTGCTGAGCCGTCCGCAGACGCTCATCGAGGGACGTTACTACGCCTACTCCTGGCAACGTCAGTACGACATCGATCCGAGCGGCGATCGGATCGTGCTGTTTCGCTTCGAGGAGGAGGAGATCGATTTGACGGTCGTGGTCAACTGGATGCAGCGCCAGCGCGAACGGTTGAGCGCGCGATGAGCTCGGACCACCGAACCCTGGCACCCGTACAAGGAGCTAGCTGTTTTGCCTGACATGTTCGAACGACTGACGGCGGCGATCGTCGATCGCTACACGATCGAGCGCGAGCTCGGCCAGGGCGGCATGGCCATCGTCTACCTCGCCCACGATCTCAAGCACGATCGCAAGGTCGCGCTGAAGGTCTTGCGACCCGAGCTGGCGGCGGTGATCGGCGCCGAGCGCTTCTTGAACGAGATCAAGGTGACCGCCAACCTGCAGCACCCGAACATCCTGCCGCTCTACGATTCAGGTGAAGCAGACACGTTCCTCTTCTATGTCATGCCCTTCGTGGAGGGCGACACGCTGCGCGACAAGCTGGAGCGCGAGAAGCAGCTGGGCATCGACGAGGCGATCGAGATCACGCGCGGCGTGGCGGCGGCGCTCGACTACGCCCACCGGCAGGACGTGATCCATCGGGACATCAAGCCGGAGAACGTCCTGCTGCACGACGGGCAGGCGTTGGTGGCCGACTTCGGCATCGCGCTGGCGGTTAGTCAGGCGGGTGGCAACCGGCTGACGGAGACGGGTCTGTCGATCGGTACGCCGCAGTACATGAGCCCCGAGCAGGCGATGGGGGACAGAGTGGTGGACGCTCGGAGCGACGTCTACTCGCTGGGCGCGATGCTGTACGAGCTGCTGGCTGGCGATCCGCCTTATACGGGTTCGACGGCACAGGCGATCGTGGCGAAGGTGATCACCGAGAAGGCGCCGCCGGTGACACGGGCGCGGGAGACGGTGTCGCCGCACGTGGATGCCGCGATCCAGAAGGCGCTGGCGAAGCTGCCGGCGGACCGCTTCTCCTCGGCGTCTAGCTTCGCCGACGCGCTCACCAACGTGTCGTTCACGCTGCCGACGACCCGCGGCGCGGCCGATGCGGCGGCCGGCGCGCGATCGCTCTGGAACCCTCTCTCCATAGCGACCACGGCACTGGCGACACTCTTGCTGCCGCTGGTCCTCGTCGCCTTGCTGCGGCCCCAGCCGCCGGCGCCCATCACTCGCTTCGCCGTCGCCATGGACGATGAGGAGGCGCTGTTCTTCAACAGCCAGGCCAACCCTTCCCGTCTCGCCATTTCGCCCGACGGATCCGAACTGGTTTACGTCGGCTCTGATGGCGAGGACGGAACCCAGCTCTGGCACCGCCCCTTCGACCAACTCAACGCCAGCCCACTTCCCGGCACGCAAAATGGGTGGTCGCCCGTCTTCGCTCCCGACGGCGAGCGCGTGGCGTTCACCGCGTTGCTCGATAAAGCAGAGATACGGGTCGTCTCGCTTGGCGGCGGTCCACCGGTCACGGTGGTGGATTCCAGCGTCGACAGCAGAGCGGCCTGGGGACCCGACGACTACTTGTATTTCATCTCCTTCGACGGTTCGAGCTCGATGCTGCGTCGCGTGCAGGCGAGCGGTGGTCCGGTCGAGGACGTGGCGAACCTGGATCACCTCGATGCAGGTCGATTCGCCTGGCCTCACGTGCTACCGGGCGGCCGCGGGATC
>JBDHAL010000334.1:0-3962 GCA_039588075.1 Gemmatimonadota bacterium
CGCGGTCACCAGCACCGGCGAGCCGTCCGGAGAGATCTGCTCCACAAAGAGCGGAACCGACGAGGCGAAACCAACGTAGGGGTCGTCGTCGTAGAGGGCGGGTTTGACGCCGAGCCCGGCGAGCAGCAACTCGAGCGCCACGAAGAACGCGACCGGGACGAGGAGCGAGAACAGCGCCACCTTCCAGCGCGAAAGGGCGAGCGAGCCGGGCGGCGCTGGTGGTTCGGGCCTCGAACGAGGCTTTGCCCCACCGGAGGTCCGGGACCGGCGCTTGCGGCTCACGATTCCGTGCCCCCGGCCGCCCGCAGCAAGGTCTGAGCGCCTTCGAGCTCCACGGCTGAAGTGTATTGCATTGCGCCTCGGGCGCGGCCTGACACGCGGAGCCGGCCGCGCGCGATCGTGAGACCCCAGGGCGCTCGAGCGCCCTGGGGGACAGGGGGGGGCGGGAGCCGGAGCCGCTCCCGCCCCCCCCACACGGTCTACGGAGTGACCTGCTTCACCCAGTTCAGCATGGCTCCGTTGCTGCAGCCGAACTTGGTGTGGCCCTTGCCGAGGCCCTGGGCCTCGATGATCTGCTCGCAGGGGCAGCCAAGGGTGTCCTCGGTCGTGAAGCTGAGGCCGGGACCGCGGCCGCGCGATGAGGTCGTGTCGAAGACGTCATCGCCATCGACCAGTGCCCAGCGGTTGACCCCGAGCCTGACGGTGGGTACCGCCTCCGGAATCACCGTGCCCGGACAGACATCCTGGTCATCGGGGACCCCGTCGTTGTCGCTGTCCGCGGCGCAGACGTTGACGTTGTCCACGAACCAGCCGATCACGCCCCCGCAGCCGTCGGCGCCCAGGGCATAGCGCAGCTGAACCGTGTCGCCTTCGGTCGCGTAGGCCTGGAGGTCGACCTGGGACTGGCCCCAGCTCCCGCTGTTGCTGCCCTCATCGGTACCGCAGTAGGCAGGGCGCAAGTCGGGGACGTCGTACGCCAGCGGGTTGGTGTTGAAGGGCGCGAAGACCAGGAACGTGTTGTACGGGTTGTACGTGAAGTCCGCCGCGGCCACGTCCGTCCAGTCGCCGCCGTTGACGCTGATCTGGAGGACTCCGCCGTCCCAGCCCCACCCGGTGGGCCCGTGGATCTCGGTGGCCACGTAGTGGTCGAAGGTGAGGAAGGGGTCCGGCCTCGCGGTGATGATGGGACTCATTAGGTACATCACACCCGACTGGTCGTCGGACTCCGGGTTGCAGTCGCCCACGGCCGGGTCATCGGCGCCGAAGAACCACGTGCCGGTGCGGCCGTCGAGGGTGCCGGTCGTCAGCTCCCAGTCCCGAGGCGTGTAGGTGGGGTACACACCCTCATTGTCGAGCGTCCACCCAGGGGCGCCATCCTCGAAGTCGTCGTTGAAGACCGAGGCTCGGGAGGTGCCGATCCCACAAGCGGCCGGCGGGTCCTTGGCCAGCAGCGGCTCGAAGCCACACTGGGTCGGCGGCGTCCTCATCTCCACCGCCAGCATCGCGGCTGCTACCTGGTCGCAGTCGTCGCTGGTGATTTCGGCGTCGGGGGCTCCGGTCCAGAGGTCGTTCACGAGTGTGCCCGTCAAGTCGTCACACGACGCTTCGAGGGCCTCGGCGTGATCGGCGAAGTTGCTGTAGGGCACCTGGTAGGCGCTCTGCGCTTGCCAGTAAATGGCGAGCGCCTTGTTGAGGCCGATCCCCGTAATCGTCTGCCCGTTGTACGTCCCGCCGTCCGCGAGCAACGCGAAGGCGTGGTTGGGGATCCCCGAGTTGCTGTGGACGCCGCCCTGATCGTCGCCCATCAGCCAGCGGTAGGAATTGTCGGTCGAAACACCGAGGGTGATCGTGGCGTTCACGCCCGGCAGGTTGTCCTTGATCGTGTCGCCGTCGGTCTGGAGGATCAGCACGGACGGAATGGTAAGCGGTCCCGCGCCACCCATGTTGATCAGGCCAGGGCGGTCGTTCGCCACGACGACACCCGTGGCCCCGGCGGCGATGGCGTTGTTGGTCTTGTCGACAAAGAAGCAGCCCCCGCGATCGATGAGGGCTATGTTGCCGCTCACGGCCGCCGCATTCGCGAACGGCTCACAGCCATCCGAGGTCGCACCGACAGCATCGTCGACGAGCACGAGGTCATCCGTGACCGTGAGCGGTCCCGACGGGTTGAAGGCCGCGCCCTGCACGGGGTAGTCACCCGCGATGTCCGGCGGCGAGTTGACGGTGAAGGTCGGGGGCGGGCTGCCGCCGAGCGTGGAGCAGGCGCCGTCCGTTCGGGCGCCCCCAGGCGCGTCCGTGCCCCGCCCATTGATCAGGTCGGCGACCTCACCCCAGATGTCGGAGTAGGACTCGTTCAAGGCCCCCGACTGCCAGGCGTAGATCAGGTTGTGCGTGAAGTCGGTGTACGCGTGAGCCCACTCGTGGACCGTGACGTCGTCGGTCGTGAACCCGGGGCAGAAGGAGATGTACGTCCCCTGCCACGAGGCGTTGGGACAGCCCCAGCCGCGGTTGAAGATGGCGTGCATCTCGCCGCCGGTGTTGGGGAACGGGGGAGTGTAGCCGAACCCGTTCATGCCGATGTCCCAGATATCGCCCGAGGCATAAATCATGTTGTCGGCCTCGGTGGTTCCGGTCGGGAAGGGATCGCCCTCGACCCAGAACGGAGTGGCCGGGTAGTTCGGCCCAGGCTCATCTGGATCGCCCTGGCCGTCGAAAGCCTTCCGGTGGATTTGGTCGTGGACCCCCGTGAACTGGGCGACCACCTTGCCGGTGTGGGCGTCGACGAACACGAACTCCCGCACGTCGAGGCCGTTTCCGACCTCCACGTGGTAGACGAGGAGGTTTGGACCGTCCACGCCCTGCGCGAGGCCCTTGCGGAACACGCTCAGCGTCGCCGGCCGCGCCGTGAGGGCTGCTGCGGGCTCCCGCTCGAGCTGCGCCGCCACGTGATGGACCGCGGCCTGCTCGGCCTCGGCCTGGCTCCTCGTGGGGGTCGTATCCAGGGAGATCCCCGCAACGAAGACGCCGCCCACCGAGCGCAGCTGCTCGTTTCGATCGAAGTGGCTGCGCAGAACGGCGCCGAAGACCGGGACGCCCCGGTAAACCTGACGGTGGCTCACGTGGGTGGCGCCGGTCTGATCGGTCATCGTCACGGCGAATTCCAGCTCAGTGCGGGAGTTCCTGATGCCGAAGATGGTCCCATAGTCGGCGAAGAACGCCATCGACTTGGCGTGCGGATGGGCCTTGGCCGCTCTGGCGGCCAGATCAACCGCCGGCCCCCGGCCGAGCCGCACGAACCGGGCGGCGCCGGTGACGCGGTCCAGCCTCACGTTTACCGAGTTGCCGGTGGCGGCCCGCAGCCGCGCGATGCCCTCGGGGTCGAGAGCCTGCCGCTGGGGCGGGGCAGCCCGAAGCGGCGTCGCGAAAAGCGAGACCGCAAGCGTTGCGATCCCTGGCAGAAGGACGAGTAGGCCTTGACGCATGAGATTCCTCCCTTATGCGAATAAGATAGTCACGACCCGAAGAGCAAGGAGCTTCTTCATGAGAGCCTCTGCTCCGGCCCGGAACGTCAGCTCTGGTAGCATGGGTAGCCCCCGAAGTAAATGAGGCATCTGCCTCAATCTTGTGCCTTATTCACGCCAGGAAATCGGGGGAAAAGCTCAGTTGGGGAGGCCCACCGCCCGACTTTTCGTCTATCTCAGGTAGGAGAAGGAGGCTATTTTATGAACAGCTTAGGCCACTTGACGCCCGAGGATTTCTTCGAGTTCGTCGACCGAAGCAATCAAGGAAGAACATGGGGTGGAACCACAACTCTTCCAATTGGGGTTTCGGCTTGGAAACCGGTGGTGGTCTAGGATGCCACCAACCAAGAATTTCTTCTGGTCTACAATGATTATCAAGCCGGTTTTCCCGATCTAATGTTTAGCACAAGCACCGACGGCGCGAACTGGACGCTGCCGAGT
>JBDHAL010000335.1:0-2205 GCA_039588075.1 Gemmatimonadota bacterium
GCTTGGACGCCCTATTTCAGTTTGATTGCAGGCCTGGTGACGGATATTGGCAGTGCCATATCCCACGGTTCGGTGATCGCGCGCGAGCACGGCCTGCCCTGTGTCGTCAATACGGGTGTTGGAACGAAATTCTTCCAGAACGGTGACATGATCCGCCTGAATGGTGATGACGGCACAGTCACATTGTTGGAAAGAACGACATAAAGCGTCGCCGATGCGGAGGGTTTTGCGTCCGGCTGCGCAACGACGTCGCGGGAGCTGCCCCAGCGTTCCAATCCGTTCATCACCGAGGTCCTGGACCATCGCCTCGACCTGAGCCGAGCGCGCTTATCCCGACCTTGACAGGTGCTCACTTATTGCTCACTCAAGCGCCGGGCGGGACCGCTGGGTCACACCTGATTCCGGACACATAGGTAACACTTTTTGGCCTTTGCAGGGGAAAGCAGAGTGCCGTGGAAGGAGTGCTGCAAGATGGATGAACGTCTCCGGTTCGTGGCCCGACTTCTCGCTGGCGAGAAAATGGCAGCGCTTTGCCGAGAGCCTCCCCTATGGAAGGTTCTTCAAACGGCATTTTGGGAGCGCGACCCTCCCGTCTGGACAACTCGGGGCCTCTGCTGTTGACGTTGCTCCTCTCCGTGTGCGCCTATAGCCTGTTTGATCCGAATTCCCGATCACGTGCTGTCAGTCAGGGGGACCGTCGGTGCTCGACTTCTTTCGCGATCTCGGAATGGGGCTGTCGCGCTTCACGGAGCGCTGGGTTCCCGACTCGTGGGTCATCTGCATGATCCTCACCGCCATCGCCCTGGCGCTGGCGATCTTCGGCGCCGGTGCCGGGGTGGAGGAGTCGATCCTCGCCTGGGGCGACGGAGTCTGGGTCCTGCTCACGCTCGCCATGCAGTTCACCATCGCCATGGTCGCCGCCCACGCGTGCGTCTCCTCGCGCCCCGTCTTTCGCCTCCTCGACCGCCTCGCCCGCATCCCCGATCCCGAGCGCCCGGTCCAGGCGATCGTCCTCGCGGCCGTCTTCTCGCTCGTGACCGCGTACGTGAACTGGGCGTTGTGCCTGGTCGCCTGCGCGCTCTTCGTGCCGTTCATCTGCCGCCGGAATCCCCGGGTCGACATTCGCGTGCTGATCGCGGCCTCCTACCTCGGCCTGGGAACCGTGTGGCACTGTGGGCTCTCGGGATCGGCGCCGCTCATCCTGGCCACCCCGGGCAACCCGCTGGTCGCCCCCGGCACCGGAGCGCCGGTGGTGACCCGCCTCTTCCCGGTGACCGAGACCCTCTTCAACCCGTTCAACCTCGTCTACATGTTCGTCATCGGCGCCGTCGGCCTGGGGATGTCGGTCGCGCTCCACCCGCGGCGCGGCGCGGTGACGCTCTCCGACGAGCAGGTCGCCGCCATCCTGCCCACCCCGCCCGAGGAAGATCCGGCTCCCTCCTCGCCCGGCGGGCGCGTCGACGCCTTTCGCGGCTGGATCTGGCTCGCCGCGCTCCTGCTCGCGTACCCGCTGGGTCACTCGATCGTCCACCGCGGCTTCGGCACCAGCTGGACCATCGACGCCTACAACGTGGCCTTCCTCGTCGCGGCCCTGCTGCTGCACGGGCGGCCGCTCTCGTTCCTGCGCGCCTGTCGCCGCGGCGTCGACTCGGCCTGGGGCATCATCCTCCAGTTCCCGTTCTACGCCGGGATCTTCGGGTTGATGCAGAACACCGGCCTCGGGAGCTGGATCGGCTCGCTGTTCGTGCAGCTCTCCACCCAGCAGAGCTATCCGGCCGTCGTCTACGTCTACTCCGGGGCGATGAACCTCTTCGTACCCTCCGCGGGCTCGAAGTGGCTCATCGAGGCGCCCTACCTGGTGCCCGCCGGGCAGGAGCTCGGTGTCTCGACGGTGACGGTCCTGCTCGCCTACGCCTACGGCGACTCGACCACGAACCTCATCCAACCCTTCTTCGCGATCCCGATCCTCGCCGTCACCCGCATGCGCTTCGGCGACGTAGTGGGCTACACGTTCCTCATCGCCGTCGCGTGCTTCGCCGTCAGCGCGATCGCTATGGCGCTGATCCCTCCCCAGCTCTAGGGCGGGTCCCGCCGCGAAGCCCACCGGCCCGGGGGCGCGGCGGCCGACGCCGTGGCGGTGGAGCGAATCGGAGAATGCCTTAGGCTTCCGGCACGGATGGCGCGGGAGAAATCCCCCGCAACGGG
>JBDHAL010000336.1:0-2178 GCA_039588075.1 Gemmatimonadota bacterium
CAGCGGCCAGCGCGCACGCAACGAGGTAGCCTTCGGGACCCTGATCTGGGAGCCCGTTCCCGTCATTCGGTTGGGATACGAGGTCTCGGCATTCGTGACTGACTATGTGGCCCCTAATAGAGATAACATCGGTTGGATTGCGCACTTTCGAGCGGACTATCGCTTCTAGTACAGTCGGCGCTAGCCTCCGCGGCCATCACGGGGTTGTGTCCGAGGCGGTGCCGGCCGCTTACTGCGGCGCGATGAAGTAGCCGCTCACCTTCCATTCCCCATCGTCCGTCCGCATGGGAACCACGGTCTCGATCGCGGATTCCAAGTTCTCGAACGAGGTTTGAAAGCGAATCACCACGTACTCGACTTTCGGGGCGTTGGGTAGGTCCGTCATGTACTCGGCCGATGCAAGCTCCCGCGACCCGAGGTTGCCGAGCGGCTTTCGGACCTGATCAAGTGAGTCCGCCCAGCCCTGCTTAGTGACGGCAGTTTGGAATACTGGCGCGGCGGCGTCCCAGCTCTCCGCGTAGCTCCCGGCGTCCACCAGCGCGAGCCAGGCCTTGGCATTCCACGGCCTGCTGCTCTTGCTCATCCTGGCCGGCGGCGAGCGCGCGCAGGCTCATCAGCACCGCAGCCATAACTTGACTTCAGCTTGACCGCCGGGTGCTAACGTGACGGCGAGAGGATGAAACTGACGATAATTCGAGGAGAGAGACATATGTTAGGAAGAGTCCTTCTTGTGACGACGACGATACTGGCGATAGGGGCGTGCGCGGTGCGGCCCAGCGGTCCCCCGGCTCCAACCGGCTTGAGGATCCGCATCAGCCGTTCTTACTGCGCAGCCACGCAGCAGTGTGATCCTGCAGCTCAAGTGAGGCACGAAGGAGAGCTCATTTTCGCGAGCTTCGACACCGTCGCGATCTACTCGCTCAGGGATCAGCGCGAGTACGCTATCCCCGTGGGGGAGATCTCGCGGCTCGAGGTATTTCGCGGTCACAGAGGCAGTGCGAAGGCGGCGGCGAAAGGCTTTGCGAAGGGGGCGATATTGGGCGCGGCGGCCGGCGCCGTCCTCGGGACGAGCAGTGTTGCGGCTGGAGCGGTCAAGGGCAGGTCCCAAGATGCCGGCAAGGAAATAGCAGCGGGCGCAGCTGCTGGTGCTGTGATCGGCGCCGCCGGCGGCGTCGTTGAAGGGGTTACCAAGGGAGACCGCGTCTGGCAGAAAATCACGATCCGACGGTTACTCCAAGACCTATGCCGTTGTCAGGAACCCGAGGGAGCCCGAGCAGACGCTGCGGGGAGTGCGTGAAGAACGTCCTCTAACGTTCGCCCGCGAACAGTCCGCGCTACCTAAGCAATCGCCCGGTTGACTAGCGCGGTTGAACCAGCGTAGTGATTGCTACGAAATTGCGGGCATACGGACCATCGGAGGTAACCATGCGACAGTGGCTCCGACTATCCATCTGTACCCTCGCCGTCGGTTGCATCAACACGAACGTGCAGCACCTGGATGATGCGCCGCGGCTCGCCCGGTCGCCCGACTCGGTGAGGGTGCTTCACGAAGAGCCGCAACAGCCTTACAAGGAGCTTGCCGTTCGCCGAAGAGGATCTGGCGTTGCTATGCCAGTGCTCGGCTGGCATCTTCAACAAACCTGACCATCAGCCCTCGAGCCGCAATTCGCCGTTGTCCTGAGTAGAGCGGCGACGAGTGAGCGGCTGCCCCCATCGTTTGAGCGGCCCATGACACCGCTGCGTAGCGCCGTGAAGTGGATGGCTCGATCACCGCTGCGAGCCTTCATCATCATCTTCCTGCTGGGCTTCTCGATTCGCGTCGGCGTCCTGAGCACGATTCCAGAGCGCCGCATACTGCCCAACGATCTTACCGAGGACGCGGCGATCGCGACATCGCTGATCGAGCGTGGCCAATTCGCCGATCCGTATGTGATCCCTACCGGACCCACCGCGCACCTACCGCCGCTCGTGCCCGGGATCCTCACGCTGATCTGGAGCGTGTTCGGGATGGGCCTGGCGGGCGGTTACGCGATCTATCTACTCAGCATCACAGCATTCTCGGCCCTGTACGCCTTGCTGCCCTGGTTTGGCGGCAAGCTAGGGCTCGGCGGAGAGGCCGGCGTGCTTGCAGGCATCGTCGGCACCCTGATCGTGATGCGGCCCGGGATGCAACTCGGA
>JBDHAL010000337.1:0-2177 GCA_039588075.1 Gemmatimonadota bacterium
CGAGCCTCTGATGCGGGATTGGCTGGAGCGCGGACCCGACGTCGGTGCGGGCATGTTCACTACGCGTTCCGTCAAAGCCTACTACGACGGTGCGCTGGGCTCGCGCGGCGCGCGCCTGCTGGAGGACTACTCGGACATGCCGGGCCACCGCGGCGTGAGCGGCGATGAGTACGGCTTCAACGAGGAGATCGTCGCCGACATGATGAAGGCCGGTTTCCAGGTCGGGATCCACGCCATCGGCGATGCGGGCAACCGCGAGACCCTCGACTTCATCGAGTCGGTTTACCAAGCAGAACCCGACGCCCGGGACTACCGTCACCGCATCGAGCACGCGCAGGTCGTCCACCCGGACGACTTCGAGCGCTTCGCGGATTTGAACCTCATAGCGTCGATGGAGCCTCCCCACGCGGTGGAAGACAAGACGTGGGCCGAGGATCGCCTGGGTCCCGAACGCGTCAAGGGCGCCTACGCCTGGCGGACCCTCCGACTGCTGGGCGTACCGCTGACCTTCAACTCGGACCTGCCCGGCTCCGACCACGATATCTTTTACGGCCTCCACGCCGCCGTCACGCGCCGCGACAAGGGGCTCGAGCCGGTGGGCGGCTGGTACCCCGAGCAGCGGTTGACCGCCGAGGAGGCGGTTCGTGGTTATACTGTATGGGCGGCGCGCAGCGCTTTCCTCGAGCAGGTGACCGGCACGCTCGAGCTCGGACGCTGGGCCGACATCACCGTGATGGACGTCGACCCGCTGGCCGTCGGCAGCGTGGCGCCCGCTGAGTTGCTCGACGGTTCAATCGTGCTCACCGTGGTGGGCGGACGCGTGGTCTATCGAAAGCAGGAGTAATCGTTCTCGGATGGAGACGGAGAGGCGCGAGAAACGTAATCCGGCACGGCCCTGGCGGACATCGCTCTATGGTGAGGCGACGGTGCTCGCCGTCGTTCTGCGGTGGATCCTGCTCTTGGGTGGGGCGGCATTCATCTATCCGCAGTACGGATTCAGAGCCGCCGCGATCTGGATTCTCGGCGGCGTGGGGCTCTACAACGGAGTTCTGACCGTTCTTCACTGGTCCAAAAAGCACCCGCCGCTGGCCTTCGTCTGCTTCATCGACCTGCTCGCCATCACGGGGCTGCTCATCCTTCAAGCCGCGCCGACTGGCAACGGCGCCTTCGCTTTCGCCTTCCTCACGTTGGTGCTCGTCCTGGGCTACGGATGGAAGGGTGTCGCCCTCGCTTTGGCCGGTTACCTGGCCGGCGAGTATGCGGTGTTGTTGGTCGGAACAGCGCCGGGCTCCGTCGCCTGGATTTCGATCATGCGGATTGGTTCGATCAGCGCCGGCGCGCTGATCCTCGGCGCCCTCGTCGATCGCCACGAGGTGCTCCGCCTCCGTCTCGCCAAGGCCTCCACCGACGATCCGGGCAACTCGGTGTACGACCTGCAGGCGTTCGCCCGGGCGCTGGAGAACCTGCACAAGCTGGCGGTCCGCGGTAAGTGGCCCTACTCGGTCCTCGTGGTCGACATCTCGGAACCGGGAGTGACTCGCGACTACAAGCAACCGGGGATCGACGAGCGCCTGCTCACCCACCTGGCCGGACAGGCTCGGTCATCGTTGCGTACGACCGACTTCGTCGGGCGCGTCGGCGAGGATGTCTTCGCCATCGCCCTGCCAGATACTCTCCGCAGCGGCGCCGAGCACGTGGCGCGCAGAGTGGAGCAACAGATGCGGGAGACCGCCGAGCAGCTGCAGATCGACGTCGGCGTCTCCGATATCCAGCCGACCCGTACCGATTCGTTCGATAAGTGCCTGCACGCCGCCTTCGCGGTGATGCGCGAGGCGAAGGCGGGGCCGCCCGCCTAGAGCCGGAACACGGCAAGAGCTAAAGGGTACACCAGCCCACATTCGGCCACGTGGCCGAACGCCCTCCTTATCGTCCCCGTTTGCACCAGCCCGTTCCTTGGAGTCCATCTCTATGGCGGTTTCTTGGCGTCTGCGCCTGGGGATCCTGATCCTGGCCGTCCTTGCGGCGGCGGGCCTGGCTTCGTGCGCCGCCGAAAAAGAAGAGCCCACCGGCCCGAGTGCCCCCAGAGTCGCCAGCGTGGAGGTCACCCCGGCGGTCGATACGCTCGAGTCCTTCGGCAGTACCCAACAGTTCAGCGCCACGGCGTTGGACGCGGGGGG
>JBDHAL010000338.1:0-2136 GCA_039588075.1 Gemmatimonadota bacterium
AACGCAGGTTACGAACAGGCAGGCATCGGCGACGACTGGTAACCGCGGTGGGCCAGCAAGAATGGCGGCGTTGTGTGGTCGAGGGTCTTCTCACCGTCGAGGACCTTTGAAGACAAGGCCACCCCACAGCCTCTGCACCCCTCAGAATTCACATGTTACTGTAGAACTCTCAAGGGGACAAGCGACAACGATAATCCGTATGAGCTACCTCTACCGGTCACCGCGATTAAGTGTGAATGTATTTGCGCAACGCGATCGAAACTGGGAAGTTGTTGGGAATTCTTGAATGTTGATTCCGGGATTATGGAATGGGGGAGTTTGGAAGTTTGACCTTGCATTGGGGATGGAAATAGGGATGAATTCTTGCTTGCGGATCTTGCTGCTTGGCGCGCTGGCGCTGGCGGGGTGCCGGGCGGAAGAGCGGAGTGATTCTGCGCTCCCGATGGGCTGGACGGCGATGGACTCTTTGAACAGAGGGCTGCCGGCGGGCGTGCGGGTCTATGAAGGGCGGAACGATGAGCTGCCGCTTCGCGGGTGGTACGTGCTAATAGATGAGGCGGACCCGGGAATCGTGACGCGGGTGGTCGTCTCGGATGACTCGACGGACAACCGGGAGACGGTTTCGAGCTTCGCCCGCGACCTGGGCGCCTGCGTGGCGGTGAACGGCGGCTATTTCACGATGAACAAGACGCCGGCCGACCACTACGGCCTATTGCTGGCGGATGGGGTTCTCTGGGCTCCGGCGACTCGCGTCGTGACTCGCGACGCGGTGCGCTACGAGACGGCGCGCGCCGCGATCGGTTTCACGGCGGGCGACGAATTCGAGATCACGTGGACGACGACGGACGAGGGCGATCACTACACCTGGGAAGTGCCGCCGCCCAACCAACCCGGCGAGCCGGCCGACACGTCGAGCTACGAAGAGAAGCGACAGTGGCAGGTGCGTGACGCCATTGGGGCCGGCCCCGCGTTGCTGATGGATGGGGAGATCCGTATCACGTCAGATGAAGAGGTCTTCTTCGGCACGTCGATCCCCAGAGTGCACCCCCGCACCGCGGCCGGGCGAACGGCGGACGGCTCCTTGATCCTGATGGTGGTCGACGGCCGCCAGGAGGAGAGCCGCGGCGTCAGCCTCGAGGAGCTGGCCGTCTTGATGCGCGATGCCGGCGCGGTGGACGCGCTCAACCTGGACGGCGGCGGTTCGTCCACGATAAATGTGAACGGTGCTCGCCTGAACCGCCCGGCGGGCGGCAGCGAAGAGCGGGAAGTGATGTCGGCCCTCGTAACGTTCTGCGGCGCCGAATGATAGCGCCGCAGCGCCCTTACGTGGCATAGCCTGCGGAAGTTTCTCAAAACCATGCCAGCCCAACCCTCAGTCATATGTATATGTGCGCCCAACTATCGGGAGTCTACGTCAGAAGTTGGCGCACATCTCTCCTCATATCTGATTGACGGAACTGGCTCCGGTATTATCATGGGGTGACGCAATTTCCCGATCCGAACCCAGATCCACCAGGAGCCCTGAGGCCGCTCTCGCTCAGCCTCGGAGCTCCGGTACTTCGGGGCTCTCACCATCGGGCCTCGAGGCGGCAGTCCCTTTCCTGAAAGGAGGACTGGGCAATCCATGAAAGACAACGCGCGCAGGACCATCGACCGCGCCGGGTCGCTGGGAGCTGTCATCGCCTGCCTTGCGGCGGTAACCGGGTGTCCGCCGGCGCCGGAGCCGGAGCCAACGCCGGTGGAGCGCGGGAAGGAGATCTTCTTCAATGAGACGTTCAGCGGGAACGGACGGACCTGCGGCACGTGTCACCGGGAAGAAGACAACTTCGGCCTGACGCCGGCGTTCATCGCCACATTGCCGCCGAACGACCCGCTTTTCGTGGCGGAGACGAACCCGAATCTGGCGGAGAACTTCGAGAACCCGCGGCTGATGAGAGAGTTTGGCCTCATCCTGGAGAACCAGGATGGATTCGATGACCTGGCGAACAACTTCAACATGCGCGGAATCCCGCACACGTTGGCGATGCCGACGTCGGTGGCGAGTCGCGATGGGCCGCGGACCGGGTGGTCGGGCGACGGGGCGCCAGGCGACGGTAGCCTCAGGTCGTTCTCCACGGGAGCCGTGATCCAGCATTT
>JBDHAL010000339.1:0-2009 GCA_039588075.1 Gemmatimonadota bacterium
AACCGCCTCCATTAGCTCGGCCAGGTAGGCCGGGCCACCAACCGAATCGAGCTCTCCGCTGCCCCGCAGCTCTTCCGTGAGCGTCACCGGGTCTATGGCTTCGCCGCGCTCGAACAGCCGCCTCATCGCCCGGTAGAGACGGCGGTTGGCCTCGCGGTAGAACATGGAGTCGTCGACCAGTTCCACCGCTTTCGCCACCGCGTCGGCATCGATGAGCATGCCGCCCAGCACCGAGATCTCCGCCTCGGGCGACCAGGGCGCCTTGCGATCGGCGAATGGATCGGAGGCTCTGACTCCGCCCCCGCTCTCGCGGTCGTCGGGTGGCACCCAGTCAGCCACACTCGCCTCCCGGCGTCCGCCCGCCCGCCTCATCGTAGATCCGACGAAGCATCTTCAGGTCCTCCCAAGTCGGCCGCTTCCACTGCGCGTTCCTGAGCAAAGCTGCGGGATGGTAGGTCGCCACGACTGGAATCCCCATGAATTCGTGCCTGACGCCCCTGAGCCGCCCGAGCGATTGCTCGGTCTCCAGGAGCGCCTGGGCCGCGAAGCGCCCGAATGCGCAGATCGCCTTCGGCGCCACGTACTCCACCTGCTGACGAAGATAAGGCCTACAGGCCGCAACTTCATCTCCCACGGGATCTCGATTGCTGGGCGGCCGGCATTTGAGGACGTTGCAGATGAAGACCTCTTCCCGCTTGAAGCCGACCGCGGCCAGCATCTTGTTCAGCAACTGTCCGGCGGGCCCCACGAACGGCCTCCCGGTTCGGTCCTCCTCGTGACCCGGCGCTTCGCCCACCACCAGGAGATCTGCGTGGCGGTCGCCCTCGCCGAAAACAACGCTGTTGCGCCCCTCGGCGAGGCGGCAACGCGTGCAGCCGAGCACGGCGACCCGCAGGGCCTCGAAAGGATCGTCCCCTGCCGCGACGGGGACCGCTTTTACGCCGCCGGGCAGGCGCAGCAGATCGAGAAGCTCCGCGCCGCTCATCCGGTCGAGAAACCACTCGCGCTGGCCCAGCTCCGCTCTCTGTCTCAGGTAGCGAGCGAGAAGTTCGAGGGTCGTCGGTACCTCATTCACCCGGCAACAACAGCTCGGCTCGATCGAGGATCGAGTCGGCTACTTCCGTCTTGAGCATGATGGGAAGCGGCTCGCTCACGCCCTCGGCATCGATGATCGTGACACGATTGGTATCTACATCGAACCCGGCGCCCGGCTCGCTGGGATCGTTCAGTACGATGAGGTGGGCGCTCTTTTCCGTCAGCTTTCTGCGCGCCGATTCCGTCGCCGCTTCGCCGTACTCGACGGCGAAGGCCACCTTGATGCAATCGTCCGGCGCCCGCTCGCCGGCCGTTGCGATGACATCAGGTGTCGATTCCACTTCGATCGATCTCATGCCGCCGGCGCGCCGAATCTTCTCCTCCTGCGGATCGCTCGGTCTGAAGTCGGCGACCGCGGCGACCATCAAGAGAGCGGCGGCTCCGTCAATCGATTCGTGCACTGCCCGCGCCATCTCCTCGGCGCTCTCGACCATGTGGACGTTGTCGAGCTCGGGGGGCGTCGGCGCGTGAGCCGGCCCGTTGATCAGCACGACCTCGGCGCCGCGACGCCAGGCGGCCGCCGCTATCGCGTGACCCATGCGCCCGGACGAGCGATTGCCGATGAAGCGAACCGCATCCACGGGCTCCCAGGTCGGACCCGCGGTTACGACGACTTTCTTCCCGCTCCAGCGGTTCGGCCGTTCCAGCATCCGGCCCGTGTGGGCGAGGATCACTTCCGGCTCGACCATCCGACCCCAGCCCTCTTCCGCCTCGGCCAGCTCGCCGTAGGCCGGACCCACCATCGTGTGCCCGTGCCCGCGCAACATCCCCAGGTTGGCCTGCGTTGCAGGGTGCTCGTACATCCGCGTGTTCATGGCAGGGGCGAGCAGCGCCCGCTGTGGCGCGGCCAGCAGCGTGGTGCTCAGCAGGTCGTCGGCGATCCCCGTCGCCATCTTGGCCAGCAGGTTCGCGGT
>JBDHAL010000340.1:0-2326 GCA_039588075.1 Gemmatimonadota bacterium
ATCAAGGATCCGCTCTACGTACGCGACGACTCCCAGCGGGGCTACGTCGAGCTCACACCCGAGCGCCTGCGGGCGGTGAAATCGGGAGAGCTGCGGGTCTGACGCCGGCGGGCGCGGCCGCGGAGGGGACGACTTTGGGCTCCGACGGACCCGACAGCCAGCTCGCCGCATCGCGCGCGCGACGGCAGCGCAGGACTGCGCTGGTCGTGATGCTCTCGAGCTTCGTGTGCCTGGTCGTGCTCGGCCTGATCCTCTGGCACCTGGTCACCAGCCGCATCCTGTCCGCCGGGGACAGCCCCGCAACCGACAAGACCGGCAGCCCGCCGGCGCTGGCCGTCCTGCCCTTCCACGTCGCGTCCGACGGGGAGCCGCTTGGCGACGAGATCGCAGAGGACCTGATCGCGCGCCTCTCGAAGCTCGACTACCTCGCCGTCGTCGCCCGCGACGAGTCGTTCGCCTACCGGACCGGGGCGATCGACGCCAAGCGGGTCGGGCGCGCCCTGGCGGTCCGCTACGTCATCGAGGGCAGCGTGCGCAGGGCCGCCAACCGGATCGGCCTCGAGGTTCGCGTGTTCGACGCCAGGACGGCGCGCCCCGTCTGGGCGGAGGAGCACGAGATCGAGCTCGCCGAGCTCGCCGCCGTCCAGCAGCGGCTCGCGCGCCTGATCGCCTCTGCCGTTCTACTGGATGCGAGGCCCGGCCCGTAGCCTCCACCAGGCCTGGCCTGCATTGCGGACGACTGGCCGCTCGACTACGGACTCGCGGATCAGGCCGACCGGGCGGGTTCGCGCGCGAGCTCGGCGACTGCGTTCTCGCGCAGCTGGCGCTTGAAGATCTTACCGGAGGCAATGCGTGGCAGCGGTTCACCGCTGATGCGGATGTAGCGCGGGATTTGAAACGTGGCGAGTCGCGGCGCCAGGAAGCCCCGGATATCGTCCTCGGTGATGGCGCCATCGCAGTAGAGCGTGGCGCCGACCTCCTCGCCGAGGCGCTCATCCGGCACGGCATAGACTGAGGCTTCCAGAATCTGCGGATGCTCGAGCAGCGCCGCTTCCACCTCGCCGCAACCGATGTTCTCGCCGCCGCGAATGACGAGATCCTTGATTCGATCGACGATGAACAGGAAGCCCTCGTCATCCAGGTAGGCGACGTCTCCGGTTCGCAGCCAACCGTCTGTGAAGGTCTCCTCGTCCGCGTCAGGTCGCCGCCAATAGCCGCTGATCACCGAAGTGCCTCGGATCAGCAGCTCACCGCGCTCACCCGCGGGCAACTCGCGACCATCTCCGTCGACGATGCGCAGATCGAGGACCACCGAGCAACGACCGGAGCTCGCCGGCCGGGTGAGATAGTCCACACCACCGATGCCGGTGCCGATGGCGTTGGTTTCGGTCATTCCCCAGCCGGTGTTCGGCATGGCATTCGCAAAGGTCTCATCGATGCTCTTCACCTGTTCCGGGGCACGCGCCGCGCCGCCACCACCGACGATGGCCAGCGAGCTGAGGTCGCGGCTGGTTCTGCTGGCGACCTGTACCAGGTCGCCGGTCATCGTAGCGGGTGCCACGAACGATGAGACGCGTTCGGATTCAATGAGCTCGGCCGCCAGTTCGGGATCCCATCTGTACATCGAGACGATCTTGCGCTGGCCTCGGTAGGACGCCAGGTAGACGGCATGTGACCCCGTGGCGTGGAACAGCGGAACGGCCAGCAGCGTTGCTGGCTGATACCTCGGCTCAACGGGGTCGATGTTGTAACGGAGCACGGCGATCCGTGCTTCGAGCTCCCACGACAGGAGCGCGGTGAGGATGTTGCGGTGGCAGGACACCGCTCCCTTCGGGTGGCCAGTGGATCCTGAGGTGTAGAGGATCGTCGCCGGGTCGTTGGGGTGCAGATCGACTTCGGGCATGGGTTGGATCGGCATTGCATCCAACAGCTCGTCGAAAGTGGAGATGCCGTCGGCAACGACATCGTTCGGTCGAACGGCGATGGCGTGGATGGACAGTGCATCGGACACCGTGCAAGACGCTCGAGGCGTTCCTGATCGGCGAGAAGCACCTCTGCGCCGCTGTCCGTCAGCCCGTACTCCATCTCATCAGGCGTCCAGAGGGCGTTCATGGCAACCGCAATGGCGCCGATCGAGGTGACAGCGGTGAAGGCGAGTATCCACTCGGGATAATTCCGCATGGAGATGGCGACTCGATCGCCCTTGGTTACGCCATAGTCGTTGACGAGCAGGTGGGCGAGCTTGCAGGCCGCCTGATACGCCCGCTCGAAGCTGTAGCGTTCGTCGCCGTAGACGATGAACGTGGCGCCGCTCCGAGTCTCCTCG
>JBDHAL010000341.1:0-2006 GCA_039588075.1 Gemmatimonadota bacterium
GGGATAGAGCGTGGCGATATGCGCGGAGATGAACACTGTCCCCTCGGCCAGAAGATTCCCCGGGATCGAGGACGTGCTGACGTAACGCCCGGGCGGCCGGCGACGTCCGCGCCAAGCGGGGTCCTGGTCGATGGCCGAGAACAGATCGAGCCCCTCCTCATTGACCGCCACGTAGGACGGCATCAGTACGTAGCCGGGCTTCAGCACCTCGTACTCCATCTCCACGGCGATCGGCCGGCGGATATCCACAGCCTCGCTTACCCGTCCGTCCTCGCCGCGCACACGCACCGCCCGCAGGGACACCACATCACCGCCGGGTGCGGTCGTCGGATCGGGCCACTCGCGGGCCGCCGCGGTGCCTAGGCCGGAATTGAGGTAGGTGCTGACCACGCGGTGGGAAGGCCCATCGTCAAGAACGCGCCCACCGTCCAGCAGGATCGTGCGCTCGCAGAGACGAGTGATGGCGGGCATGTTATGGGATACGAAGAGCACCGTGCGCCCGTGCTGACCCACGTCCTCCATCTTGGCCAAGCACTTTTTCTGGAACCTCACATCGCCAACAGCCAGAACCTCGTCCACCATCAGGATCTCGGGCTCGAGGTGAGCGGCCACCGCAAAGGCCAGCCGGAGCCGCATGCCCGTGGAGTAGTATTTCACCGGCGTGTCGATGAACCGGTCCACCTCGGCGAAGGCCACGATCTCGTCGAACTTCCGATCGATCTCGGAGCGGGTCATCCCGAGGATCGCGCCGTTCAGGTACACGTTCTCCCGGCCGCTGAGCTCCTGGTGGAACCCGGTGCCGACCTCCAGCAGCGAGCCCACCCGGCCGTAGATCTCCGCGAACCCCTCCGTCGGCTCGGTGATGCGCGACAGCACCTTTAGGAGCGTGCTCTTCCCCACCCCGTTGCGCCCGATGATCCCTACCAACTCGCCCTCGCGGACTTCGAACGACACGTCCTTCAGGGCCCAGATCACCTCGTCCAGCTCGGCGGCGCCCGTCGCCTGGCCCCGCAGCAGCTTCGCCGCCCGGCGGAACGGGGCGGTCACGGCCCCCGAGATTCTGTCCCGCAGCGTGCAGTACCTGCCGCGCCGGGCCGCGATGTGGTACGTCTTGCCGAGGCCATCGACGCGAATGGCGATCTCGCTCACGAGTCCACCTCACACGACATCGGCGAACGTCTTCTCCAGTCGACGGAAATAGAAGGCGCCGCCCGCCAGAAGCCCGAAGGCGACCAGCGACGAGACGACGATCATCGGGCCGGGCGCCGTATCGGTCCCCAGCAGAGCCCAGCGGAACCCCTCCACCACGCCGACCATCGGGTTCAGGGCGTAGAGCGTGCGCCAGGGCTCGTCCAAGAGACTGCTCGGGTAGGCGATCGGCGTCGCGAAGAGCCAGAATTGGACCACGAACGGTGTGACGTACCGAACATCGCGAAACTGAACGTTGAGGGCCGAGAGCCAGAAGCCGACCCCCAGAGCGGTGGCGAAGGCGAGGACCAGCAGGAACGGCAACCAGACGATGTTGCCCGTGGGATAGACACCGTAGAACAGCATCATCGCCACAAGAACCGCGAAGGCGATCACGAAGTCCACCAGCCCGGACAGTACGGTCGCGGCCGGTACTACCAACCGCGGGAAGTAGATCTTTCTGATCAGGTTGGCGCTTCCCACCATGCTGGCCGAGGAGTTGGTCACGCCGTTGGCGAAGAACGTCCAGACCACCAGCGCGGAGTAGCTGAAGATCGGATACGGGATCCCATCCGACGGCATACTGGCCAGTTTCCCGAAGAAGAGGCTGAACACGACCATGGTGCAGAAGGGCTGGATTACCGCCCAGGCGGCGCCGAGCACGGTCTGCTTGTACCGTACCTTGATGTCGCGCCAGGTGAAGAAGTACAGGAGCTCGCGATATGCCCAGAACTCTGGGAGCCCGAGCGAGACCCAGCCGCGGCTGGGCTGGATCAGTTGGTGAACCCTCGGAAGCGCTGCCCCTTGCCCCTGCGTCA
>JBDHAL010000342.1:0-2283 GCA_039588075.1 Gemmatimonadota bacterium
AGCCGGGCTTGAACTCCCAGCTGAACGAATCGTCGAACGTCTCGTTGATACGTCCGGCCTGACCGATGGTATGGCGGATCTCCTCGAGGACCGGTCCAAAGGCCTGCGGCGATGTGAGTACATCTATGGGTGCATCGAGCTCTATCTTTCCGGTGAAACCGGTGTAGCCGCCCCGTTCGATGCTTGCTTCCGGCTTGTCCAGCGCTCGGGCGGCCTGCCGTACGTGCTCAGGCGGGATGCCGACTTCGGCGGCGAGCTGCTGGATGCCGCCAAGTGAGAGCGATCCGTCTTCCGTTGGCCGCGCCTGCAGGTCGGCCGCGCGCTTCACGATGTCCAACGCTTGTGGCTCGCTGTAGCGGCGTGACCCGCCGAGCGCGTCGCCGAGCGCCTGTGCGAACTCGCCGGCGCTGGAGAAGCGATCTTCCGGCTCCAGCCGCATCGCACGCACCAGGGTCGCCTCGACGAGGCCGGGAAGACGGTCGAGTACGTTCCTGTGTTGAGCGGGCGCCTTGAGGAACCGACCTAGCCGTCCCGCTTCGTCGGTGATCCACATCCCCGGGGGCTCGCCGATTAGCGCTTCGTAGAAGACGCAGGCCAGGCTGTAGATGTCGGTGCACTCGTCCAGATCGGTGCGCCCGGCGGCCTGCTCGGGGCTCATGTAGCCGAGCGTGCCGATGGGAAACCCGGTACGCGTCAGATTCGCACCGCCGGCCGTCGTGATCGCCTTCGCGACGCCGAAGTCCGCGACAACGGCGTGGCCCTGCGATAGCAAGATGTTTTCCGGCTTGATATCGCGGTGCAGGATGCCCTGACCGTGGGCGTAACCCAGCGCGTCCGCCACATCCCGGATGACCTCCAGCGCTCTCTCCTGCTTCAAGACTCCTTCGCGATCGAGCATTCCGCGCAGCGAGTCCTCGACGAAGGGCATCACGTAGTGGAGAAAACCGTCGGCATCGCCCGAGTCAATGAGCGTGAGGATGTTCGGGTGCGTGAGCTGGGCGGCGATGCGGATCTCTTTCAGGAATCGCTCGGTAGCGATGGAGGCGGTCAGATCCGGGCGCAGCACCTTGACCGCGACTTGCCGTTGGTGCTTGAGGTCGGCGGCGAGGTAGACCGTGGCCATGCCACCGCGCCCGAGAACTCGGGTCAGCTCATAGCGGGCCCGCAGAGCGGCTCGGAGTTCTTCCGGTATGTCGGGCATGTCCTTACCGTTCACGGCACGAAAAGTAGGGCAGGAACCTACCCTCTGCCAGCGCGAAGCGGCAGGATCCGAGTCCCACGTAGCTGATCGGTCCCTCTATATAGTAGTGGGTGTTCCTTTGATAAGTGAGCGTTCTTCTAGACTGCTCGATGCTGTCCGCCCGGAATCTTGCGGGTGCAGCGCGCCGGCGCTCCCGTGTCATGACTAACGGGTCTCGCGCTCGACCATCGCCTCCGGCATGCGAACGGCCACGACGGTACCGCGCGCGGTGACGACGCCCCCGGCCGACAAGGTCGCGTCGACCACGACCTTGCGCTCGCCAAGCTCTTTCACGCTGCCGCGTACCTCCAGCTCGGGCCCGAGCGGTGTTGGGCGCAGGTAGTCGACGGTCAGCGATGCCGTGACGTAGCGCGGGGCGTGGACGGGAGGAACCGAGTCCGCGTCCAGCTCCATGCCGGCGGCCCGCGCGGCGGCGGCGGCGGCTGTGCCGGTACCGTGACAATCGATGAGCGATGCGATGAGTCCGCCGTAGACGTAGCCGGGAATGGCTGTGTGGTAGGGCTGTGGGGTATACCGTGTGACCGTTTCGTCGCCGTCCCAGTAGCTCTTAGCTGGTGGCCGTGCTCGTTTAGCCGCCCGCATCCGTAGCAATGGGCGACATCGGTCGGGTAATAGTCCTGGATCGCGTGAGGGTCGTGCTCGTTCATATGTAGTGCACCGTTTGTTGACTCGTCGGCAACGAAGGGCTCAGAAGTCGACTAGAAGATGGAGAAATGCTGCCTCTGGTGACAATGACTCTCCATCGCCATCGCGGGCGTGGGCGCGGGGGAGGACGAGGCTAGGACGAGGGCGAAGAATATGGAGGTGGTGCTTGCGTGGGCCGCGAGGGGTACAATGTTAGAAGTTTCACGGACGCGAGTTGGGCTCTGTTCCGGGCTGAGATGGGAGATTATGCGCTTTTTTTCCGCCGCGCCGCGGTCGAGATTACTTTCGAGGGGAAGAAGTATCTCGTAGTGCCGCAGGCGGCGATTCTCACGCTCGTACGTGAGGAGTTCGAGGACTTGGAGGGCTAGTCCGGGACA
>JBDHAL010000343.1:0-2633 GCA_039588075.1 Gemmatimonadota bacterium
GTCGCTGTCTATCTCGGTGCGCCAGACCTAGGAACGAATACGTGACGCAAGAGGCGTGACCGCTGTCACGGCCGTGGACTGCGGATCTCGAGGCCGGGGGGCTCGTACTGATACCAAGACTATGGGTGTGGTGGTTGACCGCTACGGTGTCTGGGTCACCGTATGTGCACCGGAGCCGTGTGAAAGGCCACAAATGGGAAAAGGCGCCGCTATAAGCTATTGCGACGCCTCATGTTGTGAAAAATGGAGCGGAAGGGACTCGCGGTGAAGGCGCCCCGCCTAGGGGCGGCTTCACACTGACCACCGCCATCAGGCGGTGGGAAGTCACCCTCGACCTCCTGCGTGCTCTGATATCTAATGGAGCGGAAGGGACTCGAACCCTCGACCTCCTGCGTGCAAGGCAGGCGCTCTCCCAGCTGAGCTACCGCCCCCCATCAACACTCGGCGCCAAATCTATGCGAGGCAGGGGGCTACCTCAATCTCTCGAGGAACGCGGAGGTCGCACGCCGTCGGCATCGCACGCCACACTGTAACGGCGGCTGCTTGACATCTCGGCGCCCCACAGACCTCTCTACGCGCAGTTCCTTCCAGCCCGAAGCCTGAGAAGAAGGGATCGAAGGATGATGAACGGTGCACACCTCCACCTGATGATCAACCATTTCCCGGTCATCGGTTTGCTGTTCGGCGTGGTCATACTCGCCGTTGCACAGCTGCGGCGGAATTCCGACCTGGCCCGAACCGGCCTCGTCGCGCTGGTTGTCATCGCCATCCTCACGATCCCAGCCTACCTAACCGGCGAGCCAGCGCACGACATCGTCCATGATCTTGCTGGGATCTCCGAAGAGATCCGGTCTCGCCCTCGCCGAGATTGTGGGGATCATCGCGCTCTTTGGCCTCGTGGCGTTCCGTCCACCAAAGAAGCTACCTGGCTGGTTCGCCCCGACGTTGCTCATCCTCTGCTTCATCTCCGTCGCATGGCTGGGGTATACTTCGGCGGCGGACAGATCTCTCACGAGGAGGCACGGCCGGGTTTTCAGATAGTCGGAGAATAGGTTCGGCGGCGGGCGTGGTGGCCGCGCTAGTGATCGCTGACCAGAAGACGGTTCAGGTGGCTCGAGCGACCCGCCAGCCATAGCAGGCCCAGAGTTAGTGGGAACCCGGCCAGGACGATCCAAAGCGCCGGGAGTAGGATGTCCGCCGGCAGATTCAAGGTATCGAGAGCTATCGACAGTCCTTCCATCACTCCCAAGCCGGCCCCGGCATAGATCAGCGCACCACGGATTATTCGCCGGCCCGCACCCGCAGCCGCCTGTTTTTCGGCGGCGGCCCTGGCCGACGCGGCCGCGGCGGCGGTCGCGGCGGATGACGCTGACCGTAACGCCTCGCCAAACGCCTCGGCGCTGGCAAACCGTGCGCCCGGTTCCTTCATCAGGGCCCGGTCGATGACCCTCGACACCTCGAGCGGCAGTTCGGGTTTTACCTGCAGAAGGCTGGGCGGCGTGTCCTGCGCGTGCTGGCGCACGAAGTCCTGAGCGCTCGGACCCGGGAACGGCAGCCGTCCAGCGAGCATCTCGTAGGTCATCACCGCCAGCGAATATTGATCGGATCGGGCGTCCACGATGCCGCACTCGGCCTGCTCTGGGCTCAGGTAGGGCGGCGTCCCCAGTATCTCGCCGGTGCCGGTCAGCGTAACCGCCTCACTGGTACCTGTAATGGACTTCGCCAGCCCGAAGTCCGTCAGCAGGATCCGACCGGAACGCCGATCGATCAAGACGTCGGCGGGTTTCAAATCTCGGTGAATGAGCCCGCGCTCGTGAGCGTACGTGAGCGCATCGGCGAGGGCACCGACAACGCGTGAGGCCTCTTTGAGCGCCAGCTTCCCTTTGCGTGCGAGCCGATCCGCCAGCGACTCGCCGTCGATGTACTCCATGACGAAGAACGGGATGCCGTTCCGCGTTTCGCCGACATTGTAGACGCTGACGATGCTGGGGTGCGGACATCCCGCCATGGCCCTAGCCTCCCGCTTGAAGCGGGCCACGGCCTTGCGGCTGCGTGTGTGGCGCGGCATCAACGCCTTCACCACCACCCGGCGCTCCAGGCTGTGCTGGTGCGCCAAGTACACGCGGCCGGTCCGACCTTCGCCGAGCACCTGGT
Organism: Gemmatimonadota bacterium; assembly: GCA_039588075.1. Lineage (GTDB taxonomy): Bacteria > Gemmatimonadota > Gemmatimonadetes > Palauibacterales > KS3-K002 > JBDHAL01. Next base: position 2,155 of record JBDHAL010000343.1, read on the forward strand.
TCAGCACGATGTCCCCGCCCAACGTCTGCTGGATATGCTCGGCCAGCCGATCTCTCGCTGCGCCACCCGAGTTAACGGGCGGGCGCTCGTTTGGGGCCATACACCCTCCAGCTAGCCAATATGTAGGGACAGTGGAAAAATCTATCTAGACGCGCGCCGTAGCGACAGCAGCCCGCTCCCCAATTCCACACAAAGTCACGAAGCACGGTATTCAAATATGGCAAGTCGTTGCACTTTCTGCGCCAGCCCCATCAGGCGACGTCCCTCTTCTTCCGAAGTCGCTGTGCCGCATCGGCGTTTGCAAGCTTCGGGTCGCCCTGGATTGCGGAATGAGAAGACGCCAAACCCGGCAGTCTTGCAGGCATGCGTCGTGACTAGAAGGGCCAGCGAAAGAGAGCTGCGGGACCACCCACGTCCACGATCGCGGCGACGACGGTCCAAGTGACAACGAGGGCGAAGATCAGCCAGATGCTGACCGT
>JBDHAL010000344.1:0-4603 GCA_039588075.1 Gemmatimonadota bacterium
CCTAGGCGTGACCGGCGATGTGGAGCAGTTGCTGCGCCGTCAAACATCCTTCCTTACGAGCTATCCGTGGGTAAGGGTAGGCTACAATCCTGCGGCGCTTGTTAACGTCGGACTCGAGCTCGGTTACATGTTTGGAACCAATGGCGTCGGCGGCCCGGCCCTGGGGTTGGATGTCATGATAGGGCTGATCCCTTAAGACTTCTAAGACTTCCCGACATCGTACAGCGGTCAGCCGTCGCTCGACGGCCGAGTTGGACTCGTCGCTCGACGATCGACTGCCGATGTTCGACGTCGGAGATCGGAAGTCGACTCTCCACTAGTTGGATGGTTAGCCGGGAGTCGCGCGACGGCTGACCGCTGACCGATGTCGAATTCAATGATTCAGCGTCGAATAATCCAGAGTTGTAAAGGAACTTTCGGGTAGTTTCGGGGGTTAACAGTTAGAGACGGGGCAGACGAGCCTTTTGGGGTACCGTGTGAGGTTGACTTACTTCCCTTTTCTCCCGGGCCTTGCGCGGAGTCTCGCCCCGTCCCTTCCTTTCGTAGGAATCCCGACAAAGGATCTGCGGAAGGGGGATTTGTTGGTGAGTCCCCTGCCGAAAAACGCCGCTGTGGGTGATCAGCGGCGTGGCTGCTATATTTCGGCCAAGTATTGGGTGATAACCCCCATACATTGCCGGTAGGGTCGGCACCGGACCCAGATCGCGGCTTCCGCCGGGAGAGAAGGTGCGGAACCGGGGAGGAGGGGACAGTATGGAAAGTGCAATTCGTCGTATCTTCATGTTCCTTCTTGGCGTTTCACTGGGCTATTGTACGGGCTTCCAGGACGCCAAGGACCACGACAGCATGGTGTTCGTGCGGATCGTCCATCGAGTTCAGAACTTCGCAGAGAACACCGTGGGCGAGCGCCAACGGCAGATCGAAGACGCAACAGACGAAGCAGGTCGCTAGAAGGACTCTTCCCGCCAACGCCGTGCACGTGGCGCGGTGCTAGACCGCCTCTAGAAGGGCTACGTGGCCCAGTCCGCCGGCCGCGCAGATGCTGATCAGACCCAATCCGCCCCTTTCCGACAACTCCTTCACCGCCTGCGAGAGAATACGCGCGCCCGTCGCCCCGAAGGGGTGGCCGAGCGCGACGGTGCCGCCGTTCGGGTTGATCCTGTCTTCCGGCACTCGACCGAGATCCGCATCGACTCCCGCCCGCTCGTTCAACCAGTCGCCGTCGTTCAGCGCCGCTATCGTGCACACCACCTGGGCCGCGAACGCCTCGTGGATCTCCCAGAGCCCGATGTCGTCATAGGTGAGCCCCTTCCCAGTCGAGCAGGCGCGCCCTGTAGCGGGGCGCTTCCAGTCGCTCCAGGCCCGCCGCCGTGCCGACCCAGGCCGCCGCCGCGCCGTCGGTGAGTGGAGACGAATTGCCGGCGGTGAGCGTGCCGCGGCCGCTCTTCCGGTCGAAGACGGGCGACAGCTTCGCGAGCTTCTCCAGCGAGGTGTCGCTTCGCGGGATCGTGTCCCGATCGAGGCCCGGGAACTCGTCCGATGTGATCACCAGGTCGTCGAAAAACCCGCGCTCCCATGCCGCCACCGCGTTCAGGTGGCTCGCCAGGGCGAACCTGTCCTGACTCTCCCGGTCTATGTTCCATTCCTTTGCGGTGATCTCGGCGTGATCGCCCATCGTCAGGCCGGTGGTTCGTTCCTTCACGCTGGGCGCCGAGAGGCGCGCGTCACGGAACCGCAGTTCGCCCAGAGCCCGAAGCATGGCGCCGGGACCCTTGGCCTGCCCCAGGCGCCGCAGCGTTCTGCTCATGCCCTTGCTGAGCCCGACTTGGGTATGGCTCATCGATTCCGATCCGCCGCAGAGTGCCAGCTCGATGCGGCTGGCCCTGATCTGCGCCGCCGCGTGCGTGGCGCCCGCCAGGCTGGTGGCACACTGCTGGACGATTGTCAGCGCTGGAACGTGCGGGTCGAGCGCGGCGTCCAGCCAGACCTCTCGGGCGATGTGACTCACCGCGAGGGAGGGAATCACGGTTCCCCAGGTGACGAGGTCCGGCGTAGCGCCGCCCTTCAATGCCGTCATCGCCTGACGCGCTACCGGCACCGACATCCCGACGGCGTCCAGCCGCGAGAGCGGTCCGTCTATCTTCGCGAACGGAGTGCGCGGGCCCGCGCACACGAACACGTCAGGTTGTTTTTGCTCGGAATCCATGATCATCCCCCACAAGACTCATCTCAAGAAAAGCATTTCTGTGCAGGCGTTTCGCGGCCTGCTTGCGTAGGCAGGAACAGCAAGATCGCTCCGACTGTTCCGGACCCTCGGGTCAGGAGGTAGCCAGTTCGCAGACGGTCGCCAGCACGGCGCGAACCACCTGGGCCATGAAGCGATAGTCCAGGGTGTCCGCGCGGTCCGATTCCAGATGGTAGTGCGGGTTACGCAGGAACGCCGTGTCGGTGACCATCAACGAGGGGTAACCGTGATCCCAGAACGACGCGTTGTCGCTGAGTCGCGTCAATGGGAGCGCCCACCCGCGGAGCCGGGTTCGGTACGTCACCAGCTGCAGGTCCGGCACGCGTCGCTCCGCCGACTTCTCGAAAGCTTGCAGGAGTCGGCGCGAACGGCCGTCTCCCACCGCGGCGAGAAACGTCCCGGTGTCGGGGACCCGCTTGAAGATGAGCGGCGGCACCTGTTGGGCGCCGGAGTTCCCGTCGGTGTACCCGACCATCTCCAGCACCAGCGCGCCGTCGTAGACGCGGCCCTCGCCGCGGGCCCGCTCGGCGAACCGGGCGCTCCCCACCCGGTAGCTCCCCAACATGTCCTGCGGTTCCTCCAGGTTGAAGCCGACGAACTGAAGCGTGCGCCTGGGCTCGGGCTCGGTGCGAGCGCACAGCCGGGCGACCTCGAGGGTGGCGGCGATGCCGCTCGCGTTGTCATCGGCGCCGGGCGAGTTCGAAACCGTGTCGAAGTGGGCCCCCACCAGGAGCCACGGCAGGTCGGGGTCACTGCCCGGGAGCGTTGCGACAACGTTGTGGTAGGTGTTTCCGCGAAGCTGAAAGGGCTGGCGTTCGACAGCCAGCCCCGCTTCGCTCAGTTGATCGGCGATAAACGCCTCGGCCTCATCCAGCGCCTGCGGCGTCGCTCTGGGGTGCCGCGGTCCCTCGAGCCGCCTGACCGTTCGCTCGAGGCGCTCCTCATCGACGAGTGACAGAAGTTCCGCGATGTCCATCGGCAAAGCCCGGCAGCGAATCGGCGCCGCTTGCGCGGCTGCTACTCGGGCACGTAGGCGCGTTCGATGATCACCATTTCGACCGGCACGTCGGCGTATCCTCCCAGTGTCTGCGTCGGTGCCGCGGCGATGGCGTCGACCACGTCCATGCCCTCGATCACCCTGCCAAAGACGGCATAGCCCCAGGCACGCGGCGATGCCGTGCTCGTGAAGTCGAGCCCCGGGTTGTCCACCAGGTTGATGAAGAACTGGGTGCTCGCGCTGTGCGGATCGCCGCGCCGCGCCATCGCCAGCGAGCCGCGCACGTTCTTGAGCCCGTTATCGGCCTCGTTCATCAGCTCGGGGTTCGGCGACTGACGCTGACCCATCTCGGCCGTAAAGCCCCCACCCTGGATCATGAAACCGGGGATCACTCGGTGGAATATCAGGCCGTCGTAGTAGTTGTTCTCGACGTGGTACAGAATGTTCTCGACCGTCTTCGGTGCCGCGTTCCGGTCCAGCTCAAGAACGATTTGACCCACATTTGTCTCGAGAACGACTCGCGGCGCATCGCTACCCATGTCCGGCGGTAGCGGCGGTTGGCCTGCTGCCATCTGCTCTCCTCCAGGGCTCTCTTCGCCTCCCCCGCAACCGGCCAGCAGTGCCAGGACCAGGGTCAGCGTTGTCTTGCGCCAGATTCGCACGTTTGTCCCTCCCTCTTTCGGTAGGCCCGCTGTTGGGCCCAGGCTCCGGCGCGGGTGCTGGCGACCACCGCCGCACCGGTTGTGCCGGGCCTCCCACGGCCTATATAGTCAGGGTCTTTCGACAGCGCCCAACATGATGGATCGGATCGAATTCCGCCACTCCCGGAGGCCGACATAGAACCGACCGCGCTTTCCCTGCTGCCGCCGATTCTTGCCATCGGGCTCGCCATATGGTCGCGACAGGTCTACATCGCTTTAGCCGCCGGGATCTGGCTGGGATGGACCATTCTGAGCGGCGGTAACCCGGTGGCCGGGTTCGCCGGCTCCATCGAGGGCACCGTCATGGTGCTCGGCGAGCCGGGCAATACGCGGATCCTGCTGTTCAGCCTCCTCATCGGCTCCCTCGTCATCTACGTGGAGGCGTCCGGCGGCGTGGAGGGCTTCATTCGCTGGCTCGAGCGGCGGCGGCTGGTCAGCAGCGCTCGGGGTGCCGGTGTGCTGGCCTGGCTCATCGGCCTGACCATCTTCATCGAGTCGAACATCACGCTGCTGGTCACCGGCGCCGTGTGCCGCCCACTGTTCGACCGCTACAATAGCGCCCGGGAGAAGCTGGCCTACATCGCCGACTCCACGTCGGCGCCAATCTGCATCTTGATTCCGTTCAACGCCTGGGGTGCTCTGGTGCTCGGGATACTCGGG
>JBDHAL010000345.1:0-3052 GCA_039588075.1 Gemmatimonadota bacterium
AGCACCACGGGATCGGCGGGGCCCACCTCGCCGGGTTCGGGCACCGCGTACCACGGATGAACCGGACCGCCGTCGCGGTCCGAAACCGTCACGCTGCCGGCCACGAACAGTTCGGACGAATCGGAATCTCCGGAGAGCCAGCCCTCCCAGACCTCCGTGTGGTCGCCGATCGCCCGGCGGAGCACGAGGCGCCGGCCGGCCAGAAAGCCGGTGACCGCTCGATCCTGGAGCGTGCCGGAGATCTTGCCCGAGGATTCGACCTTCAGCTCCAGCGTCCCGCTCCAGCCGTCCGTCCGGACCTGCCAGCGAAGGGGCAGATCAACGCCCTCGGACGGCGACGCGAGCACCGGGGAGCAGAGCAGGAAAAGGGCGAGCCAGCGCGCGCCGGCAGCGGTCCGCGACGCCGTGGTTCGCTTGCCCATCGGTCTACCGGAAGTATCTGCCCCGCTTCGCGGCGGGTTGATCGGCGATGAGCTGAATCCCATCCAGGTACTGCGCGAGGAATGGTCCCTCCTCGACGTCGAGGATGACCGAGCGGAACAGCCTCGCGGACATTTCATAATAGGAAACCTGATGCTTGCCGTACTGCTCGCGGATGAGGGAAACGGTCTTGCCGACCAGCTCGCCCAGCATGCGTGCCTCGCCGGGGTCCAGGACCGGGATCCGGTCCACGTCCTTGCCGATGGTCAATATCAATCCGCGAGGCTTGTGTGAGTCCAGGGCCTTGATGACCTGGCCAGCCTGGTCGGCGAACACCGTGATCTCCTGGGAGCCCTCCGTGTTGCGCGCGAGGATCGTATCGACGACGACCTGAATATGAGCCATCGCCTGATGGTAGGTCTCGGCCTCGAAATCGATGCGGTCGATCTGCTCGCTGGCGAGCAGGTCGGCCAGCGTGTCCTGCGCCCGCTTGAGTTCCGCGTCGTGCGAGGTGGAGGCGCTCTGCCCGGCCGCCGGCGGGTCGGTGGAAGGCGCCGCGCCGGGCTGCACTGCCGCGGCGAGAGCGGCGCAAAGCACCGCAGCGGCGATCGACGAGGGGATCAAGGCAGCTCGAAAGATGTTTCTGCGCACGGAGAGACCCTCCCACGCTGATGGACCAGACAATCCAATTGAAGGGGAAATTCTATCACCTGCGAGAAGAGGCCACAATCGGCGTGCCCGCGTACGGTGAGGACCGCCCCCCAACCGCCTACCTCTGAAGGCGATCGCTCGGGAGGCGGATCGGCACTTGAGCGTTCCGCCCGGACTCGAGGTCATAGGTCCAGATATCCATCTTGTGCTGGTAGACGATGACCCCGTCACCCAGGGACGGCCAGCGAACGTCGTAATCGTCGAAGGTCGTGTACTGCTCGACGTCGCCACCGTCTGGGTTCATCGACGCCAGGTTCGGCCGCCCCCAGCGGTCTGTCAGGAACCGGCGCCGATTGAGCTCGTCGAGAGATTCGGAGGGTATCACCCCGGCGCGGCGCGCGCCAGACGTGGGAGGACTTTCAGGGCCTCGCCTATCACGGGGTACGCGCGTGCGGCGGTCCACAAGATACGAGACGATCAGCAGCGCGAGACCGAACCACGCTGAAGATAGAGTCCGCAGAGGACGTCACCGTGACCTGCGCGGCTGGTTGCTCGAGCTGGGCTCCGGACTGTCGGAGTGGAAGGCCGGCATACGCGGAACTCCGTGAGCTGATTCGCGCCGTCATCGATCGAAAACCGATCATTCCGTGATAACGTAAGCAACCCTGCTCGGACGGCTCGAGGGCCCGGACGGTCGTTTGCGCTGGTGGATCACCAAGCGAGCGAGGGCGGCCCCCTGAGCATCCGAGGCTAGAGCCCCATGGCAACTCCTCTTCACAAGCGACTCTCCCTCCCTGAGTGGTACATCCTCGACATCGGGTGGAATCCCTCGAGGCAGCGACAGGCCGAGACGCTCCTGACGCTGGGGAACGGCTACCTCGGAAGCCGCGGTGCTCTGGAAGAGTCGCCGGTCGACGGCCAACCGGGGACGTTCTTTGCCGGGCTCTTCGACGACACCGGAGCGCAGGTCACCGAGATGATCAACGCGCCCAATCCGATGTCGTTCGTCCTGGCGGTCGGCGGCGAGAAGCTGGGCGTGACGGCGATGGACGTTCTCGATTTCCGGCGCATCCTCGATATGCATCAGGGGCTTCTCTACCGCGAGACGCTCTATCGGACCACGATCGGAAAGCGGAAGATCCACTACGAATCGCTGCGGTTCTTCTCCATGGCCAACCCGCACGTGGTGGCTTTTCGCGTCGCCGTGACACCGCTGGATCATGCGCTGACGTTCACCGGCCGCAGCACTGTCGACACGTCGGTCACCAACCAGGGGCTCGTGACGGAGGGGGCCAAGCGCCACTTCCACCTCTACGACTTCTCGAACGTCGACGGCGTCAGTTATCTGTGCACGAAGACGCTCGAGAAAGAGGTGCTGATCGCCTACGCCTCGATCCTCACGGTGAACGTCAATGGCCGAACGGTACGGCAGCGGAGAAGAAAGTTCGAGATCGCCGTGGACAAGGGACAGACTGCGGTCTTCACCAGGTACTTTGCGATGTACACGTCCCGCGAGATCAAGACGCGCGCCATCCGGTCGAAGGCCATGAACACGGTTCGCCGGGCGGCGGCCGCGGGGTTCGATGAGCTGGTCGCGCGCCACGCGCGCCGCTGGCGATCGCTCTGGCAGCACTGTGATATTCGTCTGAATGGAGACCGGCGGCTGCAACGCGCGCTCCGGTTCAACATCTACCATCTGCTCATCGCCGCCTCGCCGCACAGCCCTTCCGGGTACAGCGTCGGGGCGCGCTCCCTTTCGGGTGAGGGCTACCGCGGACATGTTTTCTGGGACACGGAGATCTTTCTCCTGCCGTTCTACATACACACGATGCCCGACGTGGCCCGGAAACTGCTGGAGTATCGAATTCAGCGGATCGCGGCGGCCCGCGAGAAGGCCCGGGCCCATGGTTACGAGGGCGCCATGTTTCCCTGGGAATCGGCCGATACCGGGGAGGACGTCACCCCCACGTGGCACTTTTTT
>JBDHAL010000346.1:0-728 GCA_039588075.1 Gemmatimonadota bacterium
TGCAGCAGGAGCATCACATCACCGCCGACGTGGCCTATGCGGCATGGCAGTATTTCATGGCCACGGGCGATGTGTCGTTCATGCTGAAGGGTGGACTGGAGCTCGTCCTGGAGGCGGCCCGCTTCTGGGCGGGTCGCGTCGCCTACGATCGACGGCACCGTCGGTATGGCGTCAGGAACGTCATCGGGCCGGACGAGTTTCATGAGCGTGTCGATCACAATGCGTTCACGAATGCCATGGCCCGATGGACGTTGCGCACGGCACGAGTCCTCTACGAACAGCTCCGTCATTTGCAGCCTGCCGCGGTTCGCAGGATTACGAAGAAGCTGGCCTTCCGTCGCTCGGAGCTGGATCGGTTCCGGCGGATCGAGGAGCGGATGTTCCTGCCGTGGGACCGGCGGACGGGACTCCTGGAGCAGTTCGAGGGCTACAGTCGAAAGAAGAAATACCCGCTTCCCGCCCCCGACGCCAACGGGTTGCCCCGCTTCCCGAAATCGATTCCTCTGGAAAAACTCCAATCAACGCAGTTCATCAAGCAGGCCGACGTCGTGATGCTCGGCTGGTTGCTCCCGGCGCTGTTCTCCCGGGAGAGCTTGATGCGCAATTTTGACTACTACGAGAGGCGCACGCTGCACAAGTCCTCTCTCAGCGTGCCGGTGTACGCCTGCGTGGCAGCCCGGCTCGGGTTGCGGGATCTCGCCTACCGCTATCTCCGCATCGCGGCCGAG
>JBDHAL010000347.1:0-3389 GCA_039588075.1 Gemmatimonadota bacterium
CGTATCTTCGACTCCACCCCATGTGGGACCCCCTCCGCGACCACGCGCGCTTCCAGGCACTGCTGGATAAGTACGAGTAATTCATAGGGCGAGCCTGCGGCTTCCTTGCGCCACCGTCTAGCTGCGCGCCGCCTTCCTTAGCGCCTTGGCTACTTGCTTGGCTCGCTGGGCACGCTTCTTCGTTCGCTCTTCGAGTAGTTCTGCTACTTTCCGAAGCAGGCTTGCCGGCGGGTTTCGGCGCCCGCTGGCGTACACGTAGAGCGTATTCCGGCGCACGCCGACAGCCTCGGCCAATTCCTCGATAGCTCCCGGCCACAGTTCGAGGGCTTCTGCCAAAGGGCTCTTACTAGGCATCTCGCCTCGATTACAGTCTGTTGACAAATCTTAGGCGTCAACATATTGTAATCGATGGAAGGGCGATGGCGCAACTCCCGCCTGGTCTCTGCTGGAGCAACAATGGGGATAACACTTGGAGGCTTGCTCAGTGCGCTGAAGCGTGCTGTTCTGCTGTTAGCGATTGGCGTGGCTGTGATCCGGGACTCTCTCTGGATCGGCGCCGGCCTTTGGGAGCTAGGCTGGAGTTGGTCCCACGCCGTGGGAATGGCTCTGTCGCTGGTGTTGGGGTGGCAGATCGGGGAAGTGGCCTTACCGCGGCTCAGCGACGCGAGGCCGGCTCAGCTGGTCGTCATGTGGGGTCTCTTCACGGCGATTGTATTCTGGATTCTACTTGCTCTGACGTTCGTAAGTCCGTACAGCCGATATTCGACAAGGCTGCTGACCGGCATCCTGAGTACTGTCATTCTGTTGCTGGCGGCCCTGGTGCGTGTGACCTGGCCAGGTCTAAGACAACCGAAAGGTGGTGCAGCGGTTGCGACGGGTGCGCTCTCGTGTCTTGCAGCGATCACACTCGCCTTTGTCGTCTTGGTGATGACCCGGAGGCATTGGCTATGAGGGCTATAGCTTATGCGCGGGTCTCTACCGAGGACCAGGCGAACAATGGTGTGAGCCTCGATCTCCAAGAGGTGGTCTGCGAGGACGCTTCAGCTAAGAGCCTCAATCGGCCGGGCCTCCAGGGCTTGCTTGATTTGGTCAAAGCCGGGGCGGTCGACGCCTTGATCGTGTACAAGCTAGACCGCCTCACCCGCTCCGTGTCTGATCTCGACTTCCTAACTCGCACACTCAATGAGCACGATGTGGCGCTCGTAAGCCTCAACGAGAGTCTCGACGGCACGACCGCGGCGGGGCGCTTGATGATGAACCTGCTCGCTGTGGTCTCGCAGTGGGACTCGCAGTGGGAACGGGAGGCGATCGGCGAACGCACCCGAGCGGCTCTAAGCCACAAGAAGGCTAACGGCGAGGTCTACGCCCGAGTGCCGTTCGGTTACCGGCGCGTGGGTGACCGCCTGGAGCCGGTTACAGAGGAACTCGAAGTCGTGCGTCGGATGCGTGAGTGGGAGCAGGGTGGGGCAAGTCTACGGGAGATCGCCCGGCGGCTCAACGCGGCGGGCGTCTTGTCGAAACGAGGTGGCAGCTGGAGTCACAGGACGGTGGGGTATATTCTCAGGAATAGCCTGTACGAACGCGGCTATAGGCGGGAATCTGACCCTGCGAGATAGCAGCGCGAATAGCGTTCTTAGGGACCTCGGCTGAGGACAGCAATCAACAAGCGGCGTTACACTGGGGAGTAGAAACGTGACTGATACGATGATGTCATACAGAGATAAGGTACTCGCTGCCCATCGCGCTGCCTTTGATCTTCACCAGAGCGTGGCAACTACCTTAGAAGCGGCACTGGCCAAACCACGCAGTCATCCCAGTGTGGTACACTTGGTACTGGACATGTTGATGGTTCAGAGTCACAAAGCCCACGTGAGCACATCACTCCTGGGTCAGTATGGGCTTATGGAGGACTCAGCGACGATCGTGCGGCGGCTGATGGAACTGAGTGTTCAGGCGGTCTACATAGGTGCGGAATCCGAGCCTAGAGAAAAGAAGCGTCGTGCGGGAAGCTACATTGCCTTCATGTGGCGACAAGTTCCTCCAAAGAACAAGCATCGCCTACCGGAGGAAGTACGTGAGTACTGGAGCGCCATGGCGCGAAGCTATGGGAGGTTCGTTAGGGCTAAGGCCAAGAGATGGGGGCCAACCTGGAAGGACATGTTTGAGGCGATTGATCAGGGCGCACTTTACGCATCCGACTATTCGTTCTTGTCTTCAATAGCTCACGGCCAACCGGACAGCCAGATACCCGTGTTTTCGAGAGATACGATTCGTGTTTACAGTCACGAGTTCGTGCCAGTTCTGCTCAGCTATAGCTCGAAGTACTACTTGGCGGTCGCCGAGCAGTGGAACAACGTTTTTGCTGCCTTGGACAAGGAGGTGTTCGCGACTCTAGCGGACGAAGTGGTCGGAAGGTAAACCCGCCTGACTCCTCCCACGCTACATCTTCAGTCTGCGGGAGATACCGGTCGGTTTACCCCACGTACCCCCGTTTCTCCCACCTCCAGTATTGCGTGATCTCCGCCGAGCACTGTCTCCACGGCCGTCCTAGCTGCCCACGTCAACTGACCCAAGTGATAGTGGGATCGTTCGGGTTCAACTTATCGCGTATATCCGGCGGCGCGGCTCTGCGCGATTCTCCCGGTCCGATCTCGATCAACGACCACAGCGGCTGAAGCAGCCAAGCCCTGGTTGCTGTCTGCCCGCCAAGCCCGCATCTTTTATCACAACCGGGTGCGCTATTCCACATGCCTCAGGCCGCAGGTGTCAGCTATGTCCCGTCTCAAGCGGCTGAAGACGCGATCACGGCCATGAACGATCGGCCTGATCGCCTGAAGTCCGCACTGGCCGATCGTTACGCCATCGAGCGCCAGCTTGGAGCGGGCGGGATGGCGACGGTGTACCTGGCGCACGACGTGAAGCACGAGCGCAAGGTGGCGCTCAAGGTGCTCCGCCCCGAGCTGGCGGCCGCCCTGGGGCCCGAGCGGTTCACGCGCGAGATCAAGATCGCCGCACAGCTTCAGCATCCGCACATCCTGCCTCTGCACGACTCAGGCGAGGCCGACGGGTTCCTCTACTACGTGATGCCGTACGTGAAGGGCGAATCGCTGCGGGATCGGCTCACCCGCAGCGGGGAACTCCCGATCGACGATGCGGTCCGGTTCATCCGCGAGATCGTCGATGCCCTGGCCCACGCGCACGAGCACGGGGTGGTGCACCGCGACCTCAAACCCGACAACGTGATGCTCTCCAGGCGCCACGCGCTGGTGATGGACTTCGGCGTGGCGAAGGCGGTGAGCGAGGCGACCGGGCGACAGCAGCTCACGACGGCGGGTGTGGCGCTGGGGACCCCGGCCTACATGGCCCCCGAGCAGGCGACGGCCTTTTTT
>JBDHAL010000348.1:0-8202 GCA_039588075.1 Gemmatimonadota bacterium
TGGGCGTCTTGGCGCCCGAACGCGCAGGCCGTTCTCTCGGCGCACGTGATGCAGGATCCCGAGCCGGTGACCAACCGGCGGGCCAGCGTACCCACGCCGCTGGCAGACCTGGTCATGCGCTGCCTCGCCAAGAGGCCGGCGGACCGCTGGCAGTCGGCGGACGACATGCTCACCGTGCTGGAGGGGCTGACTACTACCAGCGGCGGGATCACGCCGACCCAGACCCGGCCGGTGAAGGCATTGAGCGGGCGCAAGCGGCATGTAGCGCTCATCGCGGCGGCGGTAGTGGGTGCGGGCGCGGTCGCGGCGGCCGGCTTCCTGCTGCGGGGCTCCCCCGATGCCGAGGTAGAGCCTGCCATCGATCGCCAGGTCACGTTCCGCGGCGATGTGAGAGGGTGGCCTGCCCTCGCCGGCGACGGCCGCACTATCGCCTACAGAGCCGACGGTGGCCGATCGCTGATCGTGCAAGATCTGGCAGGCGGCGGATCGAACACGCTGGTGCGCCTCGAGGATCCGGCACTCAGGATGCGGGAGCCGTACTGGGGCCCCGACGACGCGCGGGTGTTTATCCGCCTGTTGTCCGACACATCGGATATCATCGCCAGTGTGCCGCGGCTCGGCGGGCCGCTGCGCACCGAGGCCGACCTCCTGCCACTGCGACGGCAGCTCGTCTTTTTCTCTGGGTTCGGCGCCTCGGGGGAATACCTGATCACGATCGCCTCGACAAACGACGTGTGGATCTATCTGGGGACAGCCCCGGAGACGTTACGGTGGGTGAGTGAGGATTCCCTGGCGGGCGAGGGCACTCTTCTCAACGTCGCGGCCGGCAAGATCTGGCTCTTGAGACCGTCGCCGGACGGCAGCTGGATCGCGTACAGCTCCGTCCCTGAAGGAGTGGAGACGGTTGTTGCCGGGTTGCTCTCGACCGACGGGACCCGACATACAATCCTCAACGACAGTTTCATTCCGATCCCGCTGGGGTGGAGCCCCGCCAGCGACGCCGTCTACTACCCCCGGGGGGCAGGTGGGGGTTGGAGAAACCTGGTCGATATCGTCAAGCTGCCAATCGATCCTGGCAGCGGGACACGAGCGGGCGAGCCGGTGGTCGTCACCAGAGGGGTGCAAACAGACTGGGGCCGGGCGCGCATTGATGGTACGACGCTGTCCTACGTTGGCGGGGGGTACAACAGCAATCTGAAGGCGATCGACCTGACCGGCGCCCCGCAGGCCACCATACATCCCACGTCCATGCTGACCAGCGGGACGGCGGTCAACACGTATGCCGGGCTCACCCCTGACGGCGAGGTGGTCGTCTTCCTGCGCCGGGCGGAGGGAGGAACGGAATTCTACACCCAGCCCACCAGAGGAGGGGTCGAGCGCTTGGTTATGCGCCGGAGCAGTGATACGCCGCAACAGCCACTCGCAATGTCGCCTGACGGTCGCCGTTTCGCCTACTACGCGTTGGGCGTAGGGATTGTCATTGCGGACATCTCCACGGCCCGCACCACGGAGCTCCCGCTGGGCGCCGGTTCGTTCGTCGCATGGTCTCCCGACGGACAAGGCTTCGCGACCACGGGCTACCTTGGGGTGAACCGCGTCGTTCTCGTCGAGCTGCGGGACTCGAGCGAGGTCGTTGTCGAGCTGCAGTGCAATACAGACTGCTCTTTAGGAGCTGGCCGGGTGGTGTTCTCCCCGGACGGAAACCGAATCGCTCTGACAGGCGCCCTCGGCGGCGGCCTGTGGATCGGGGCGCTGGCCGACGGGCACGCGACGCGGATCACCGAGAAGGCAAACCGGATGCTGAACTGGACGGAGGATTGGATCTACTACGCCAGCGAGGAGACCGCCGCGTCCGGCGGGCGCTACCCAGTCATCTACCGCATCGCGCCGGAGGGCGGGACCCCGCAGCTCTACGCGCGACTCCCCGAGGACTGCGACACCCAGGATGTGACTCTGTCTTTGGATGCCTCCACCGCCGTGTGCGCCGTGATCGACTTCAAGCAAGACGTGCACATCGTGGAGAACTTCGATCCGACACTCCGCTAGGCAGTAGGATCCGGCCAACCGCAGCAGACAGTGTCAGCGACACTGCCAGCGCCCACCGCCGCTGGCTGACGCCAGATCGTGCGCAATTGTCCGCAGGTCTAAGCCTTTGGCCCTGCCGCCGCGTTGGTGGGATATACCGTCCGGTTTGTCCCACCCACCCCCGTTTCTCCCACCTCCAGTGTCGGGTGAGCCCGGGCCAGTTCACGGTGGCCACGGCATAGGATCGACAGGCCACGTCAGCAAATCGTCAACATCCCCCCCGGGGGGTTAGAAGGAGAGATTTGGGGTTCCCGCGATCTGGACCTGGCCGGCCATCTGGATAGAAGGCTTCCGCCAAGGTGCCTTGACAAGCATGTCTTGGCCGGGGCTTCGGAAATGGGCAGGTTCATTGGCGGTGCCGAAGACCGCGATTGCAGAGGTGGATCTCTTTCGCGTGTTCAGGTCGGACGAACATTGCAGGCCGCAGATGGGCCTCGTGACCCTTGCTGACAGGCGACACGTGCAGAAACACGAGAAGGATCTCTACCCCATTCGCAGGCTGGCAGGCGCAAGTATCCGGGACCTCAGGTGCGCCCCTGACTGAACGTGGCGTAGTGGTTATCAAGCTAGAGGATTGGCGGGAGCTGCTGGTGTCCGCGTGCAGGGAGGGCTGTCATGTCGTACCGAACGATCTCCCCGGCAGGCAGCGGCGACGGCCAGCCCGGTCGAATGGAGGCCAGATGGGCTATAGAGCAAGCCCTGCTTAGCTCATCGTCTAGCTAAGAGTAGTTGGTATCGGTTTCTGTTGCGCTGCCGTCACCTGCACCCGCATACTTGCTGTCACCGGGAGTTGCTGAGGA
Source organism: Gemmatimonadota bacterium (assembly GCA_039588075.1). Classification (GTDB taxonomy): domain Bacteria; phylum Gemmatimonadota; class Gemmatimonadetes; order Palauibacterales; family KS3-K002; genus JBDHAL01. The sequence continues at coordinate 2,886 of JBDHAL010000348.1, forward strand.
GAGTGCAGTTGAGTCTTGCCAGCAAGGGGGACCTCAGTGGTGAAGGTACCGCACATTCCTGCCCGTTCGCCTTGCTCGTCCGTTCCCACCGCTGGAGGGTCTGTCTCCGCCCGATCATCGAGCCTGAAAGGTTCTCTGAAACGAGTGCCGGATTCGCCTAGTGATAGCGAACGGGGACCGAACGTGGGTGACAGGTTGCGGTCCCTTCGGTGCCTGACAACGTGCGGGCACGAGCGAAGGTGGTGCTCAAGGGTGCTCAAGAAATCACGTTCCAGGCTATGCCCTTTTGTGCTGATAACCTAGCCTGCGGCCCAAACCCTACAAACTTGGGGGTACTCATGACACACAAAACGAGCTACGGCAGCCTCACCCTCATAGGCGCTCTCGTTGTGAGCGGCTGCGCGTCAATTGTCTCGGGAACAAGCCAAAGTATCACCGTAACGAGTAACGTGGAGGGCGCCGAGCTCTTCCTTGACGGCGAGAGGATCGGTTCCACGCCTTTCACCGGCCTGGTGAAGAAGAACAAAAGCCAGTTGAGGGTGGAGGAGGAGGGCTATCGGGCAGAAACGCTCACGCTGTCCAAGTCGCTTGAGCCCTGGTTCTGGGGCAACATCATCATTGGTGGCACGATTGGCAGCATAACTGATTTCGCGACCGGCGCGGCCTTTACGTACGCCCCGGCGTCCTACCGGGTTGAACTCCAGGCTGCTGGCCAATCCTCAAACGACTTTCGGCAGCAGGTCAGAGTGCGGTGGTTCTCTATGATTTACATCGACGAGATATCGAGGGACGTCTCGCAGGGAGGAGGCGATTACCTCTCCGCGCTCGTAACTCTGCTTGAGGAATACGGCGGGAAGGAGATTGATCCAGTGGCGATCGGCGACGCCCTCGCGACCAGTGGCGGCGACCCGAATCGCTTCGGAGATTACGTGACCGAACTTTTCTAGAAAGTGCTCAGTAGCCCGGGTACCGCCGGCCTGCTGTGGCTCGCCCTGGCCGGCGGTACAGCCTCTGTCCAACAGCCATCCCTTTCGGGCGGCGGTCCAGTATACTTGGCTTTCGCCGGCCCGTATTCGTCCAGTCCAGCCTCAGCGTTTGGTCACATCTTCCTAATTATGCCGTCTGACCCGGATGAGGCTCCCCCACTATGGGATGTGGTCAGCTTCATCGCGGAGACGTACGACGCTGGTCCGATCCGGTATCTCGCCCTGGGGATCGCCGGCGGTTTTCTTGGCCGATATCAGCGCTTGGAGTTCCACGAGGAGACGCGGGACTATCAATTACTTGAAGACCGGGATATGTGGCTAGTTCGGCTTCAGCTGACTCCCGAGCAACGCCAGGGCCTAGACGACGAACTCGCCGCTACGAGGGGGCGCTGGTACCCATACACATTCTTCAACAAGAACAGCGCCTACTACTTACGGCTTCTCCTTGAGCGTGCGACAGGGCAATTGGGGTCACCGCGCGGTACAGTGAGTCCGACGGGCGTCATGGGCGAAGTCCTGAGCAGCAGCTTGGCGGGTCCGAGCTACTTCCGTCCGGCGGTTTCCCGAAAGCTCGAAGCGATGAGCAACAGCGTTGATGAAGGCGTACTTGCTCGGTTGCGGCGTGAGTCTTGGACCACTGTGGCTGCAGATACAGCGTGGCTGCAAGGACTTCCTGCCCATGAGCGGCGGTTTGTCCAGGAATACTTTGCTTGGAAGACCCTTGACCGACAATCGGTTCTCGACGAGCCAACCCGCCGCGGCTTGGCACTCTTGCGCGTGCTCAACGCCCGCGAGGCTCCGCAGGGGGAGGTATCCGATGCTGCTCAAAACGCAGGGGAACCGATTCCGCCGCCGGTGTTCTACCGGTACAGCCGTATCAGGCTCTCCCATCTTTGGGCGGCCTCTGCGGCTCACCGCATCTCTTTCCGATACCGGGGCGCGTTGCGAGACGAAACCGATCCTGGGATCGTCCATAGACCCCTCAACATGCTCGAGTTTTTCGCGTTAGAAGTCTCGGTGCCGACCGATCGGTTCGCTCCGCGTCTCGACGCTCTGGTCCTCTTCTCCCAGCGCTCACTTAGTCCTTCCGACTGGATTACTACACGCAGCTCGTGGATGCTTGAGGCTCTGGCTCGCCGCGGCGGTCTCTTCGGAAATGACGCACTCCACCTAGAGGTACGAGCAGGGGCTGGTAGGACCGTGCGCCTGCCCGCCCGGGTCTTCTTCTACGGATTGATCACCGCGGCGGGCGTTAGCCATTGTTGCAGCCAAGTGGCGTTCGCGCCGGGCCTGGAGCTCGGCATGGTCTGGCTGGCCACCCGCCGGTCACGTCTCGGCTTTCGCTGGACCCGCGAGTACGACGTTTCGGACTGGTCGCGAGTCCATCAACGCGTCCGAGGCTGGCTCCGATATGACCTCGGCCGAACCTGGGGCGTCACCGCGAGCGGTGATGCGGGCCCTCTCGGCGACTATATCACTCTGAGCCTGGATTGGTATCCGTAACCTGGACCGCGCCTGAAATAGCGTCGGCCTCGTTGTGATCCCTGAGTCCCTCGATCTCGTCGACGTCGGCGCTGATTCGTGTGGGCGTGATACGGCAGATGACGCACGATCCCCCGACATACGAGTTCGCCAGGTGGCCTAGACTTGTGACCAGGATTGTGACCAGACTATCGAGACTCACCGGGACTGAGGGGACCACCGAGAAGGTGGAAGGCCGCCTATTGTCTGGGTTCGAGGTCGGTGGACCCTGATGGTCCTGGTGTCTTCTCGTTATCATAATCCGTGGGGCGACCAAGCCGAGGCCTGCGGACTCCGAGTCCGCGTGTGCCCTCATCCTCACTTTCGGAGATACCGATGGCCAGTCTTGGTTTCATTTGCCTCACAGCGGCTACGTCCACATACTGAGAGCACCGGGAGTAGGCTGAGGTGGTTGTGCGGTAGGGTTCCGCTCGTGGAGGGGACTTCAGTAGTGGCAATACCTCACATATCCAACCGTGCGCTAAGCTGGCCCGCAGTCGTATCCAGCCCTAGGACGACTACAAGCACCTATCCAGTAACAACTGAGGGGCAGTCATGCGATGTCCTCGGAGGGACGTGAACCATGCGTAGCACAGGAATGATCTCGATTGCGTTGACGCTACTGGCGTTCTCCGGTGGTGGAACAGTGACTGCCGCCGCCGCCCAACAAGCTGACGAGGCTGCCTTGCTGGCGGCTGCGAAAGACGGTCGCGTTGACGACGTGCGGACGCTGCTCGACCAAGGCGTCGATGTGAACTGCAGAGACCGGCAGGGCGGGACATCGTTGGGTTGGGCGTTGAGGAGGAACGAGAGTGAGGTCGCGAACCTGTTGGTCGAGCGTGGGGCCGACGTGAACGCGAAGGCAGAAGATGGTATGACACCGTTGATGCAGGCAGCACAGTGGTGCGGTGCTAGGAGCGTGCCACTACTGCTGGAGCACGGCGCCGACGTGAACGCGAAAACCAAGAAGAATGAGACGGCCTTAATGCGTGCGGCCTCGTCTCTTGTAGGTGAAAGCTGCGTTATCGCGCTACTGGAGCATGGCGCCGACGTGAACTCCAGCGACTGGGAAGGCTGGACACCGTTGATGTTTGCAGGTGTATTCGGCAATTCCAGCGTCGCGAAACCGCTGATAGAGCACGGCGCCGACGTGAACGCGAAAAACGCGGACGGCTACACCGCTCTGATGGTCGCAGCGAAGGGCGGTGGTACCGAGTTTGTGAGACTGCTGCTGGGGCACGGCGCCGACGTGGACGCGCAACTGCCGGACGGTGCGACAGCCTTGATGCTCGCAGAGCAGGGTGGCCATTACGGAGTGGTGAATCTGCTGCGGGAGGCCGGCCCGCCAGCGCCGGCCTCCTCTACGATACCTGACGTGGCCGCCTTGCTGACGGCGGTCAAAGAAGGGCGCGTTGACGACGTGAGGACCCTGCTGGATGAGGGCGCCGACGTGGAGGCGCAAGACGAGTGGGGGCTGACAGCGTTAATGTTCGCAGCGGGGCTTGGCCACATCGAGGTGGTGAGACTGCTGCTGGAGCACGGCGCCGACGTAGACGCGAAACTCGAGGGGGGGACAGCGTTAATGGTCGCAGCGGGCCTTGGCCACATCGAGGTGGTGAGACTGCTGCTGGAGCAGGGCGCCGACGTGAACGCAAGAGCCGAGAACGGTGTGACAGCCCTGAGCCTCGCAGAGCAGAATGGCCATACCGAAGTGGTAACCCTGCTGCGGGAGCACGGCGCGCAATGAACTCTACGGCGTACCCGCGCTTCCAGGCGCTGCTGGAAGAGTACGAGTAGGCCGATGGCGGCCCGTATGTCTACACATCCCCCGACGATGCGAGGTGACTTATGCGTCCCATCCTCTCTTGTGTTCTCGTTTCGTGCGTGGCAGGGGCTATAGTCTGTACCCCAGGACCCCTCCGAGCGCAGGCTGAAGTCGAGCAACTCCAACGCGACTGTGACGCTGGAAACGCGGAGGCTTGCGACGACCTTGGGGACAAGTACTTCCGGGGGTTCGGAGTGGCCCGAGACGAATCCCTGGCCGCCCGACTCTTCGAACGAGCCTGCGAACTGGGGAACGCGGACGGCTGCGACGGCCTCGCATACTGCTACCGTAGTGGCCGTGGAGTCCCCAAAGACGACACCCGCGCCACGTCCTTCTACCAGAAAGCCTGCGACGGCGGCCGTGAGAATAGCTGCCTCGTTCTTGCCACTGCATACGAACGCGGCGATGGGGTTCCCCAAGACTACACGATCGCTGACTCGCTCTATGAGCACCTCTGTGACGCCGGGAACGGGCGAGGCTGCGAGAGGGGTGCTAACCTGCACACGCAGGGAGCTGTCTTGGAGGACCTTACGCGCTGGACGAGCTTCATGCTTAAGGATTGCGACCTTAGGCATGGGGACATTTGCCTCAAGCTCGGCCTCATGTATGACATTGGCATGTGGGTGCCCAAGGACACCGCACGCGCCAATGAACTGTTCAAGAAAGGTTGCATCTTCGGGAACGAGGAAGCCTGCGGGTTGGCACGGTAGACCACCCGCGCTTCCAGGCGCTGCTGGAGAGGTGATATGAAAGGGCTCAAGTCAAGCTGAAGAGGACCCGAGGCAGCTTCGACGATGATCCTACTGATATTCGCCGGTTGAACGGGGTTCAGAGCGGCACTAAGTCAGATTCGTCTGGAGCTGGCTCATTCTACGAAGTCGGGTTGGGCATGGCGAAGCCGTACCGAATACCTCTGTCGAGCGTGTCTCCTATCGTGCCTCGGGTCCTCACCTAGTTTGAGGCGGTTGCCGTCAGGCAGCCGCCT
>JBDHAL010000349.1:0-5351 GCA_039588075.1 Gemmatimonadota bacterium
TCCCGCCCGAGCCCGCTCTCAAGGTCATCGCGGACATCTTCGAGTGGTCGTCGGTCAAGGCGCCGAAATTCAACACGATCTCGATCAGTGGCTACCATATCCGCGAGGCCGGATCGACGGCGGTGCAGGAGCTGGCGTTCACGCTGAAGAACGGCTTCGCGTATGTCGAGAAGGGGATCGAGCGTGGTCTGGACGTCGACGAGTTCTCCCCGAGGCTCTCCTTCTTCTGGGACGTTCACAACGATTTCTTCGAAGAGATCGCAAAGTTCCGCGCCGGCCGCCGCATTTGGGCGCGCCACATGAAGGACATCTATGGAGCGAAGGATCCGGAGAGTTGGCGGCTGCGCACTCACGCGCAGACCGCCGGTGTCTCACTGATGGCTCAGCAACCTGAGAACAACATCGCCCGGGTGGCATACCAGGGACTCGCCGCGGTGCTGGGCGGCACGCAGTCGCTGCATACCAACGCGCTGGACGAGACGCTGGCGCTGCCGACGGAACGGGCGGTGCGGATCGCACTTCGCACCCAGCAGATCCTCGCCTACGAGACCGGCGTGCCGAACACCATCGATCCGCTGGCTGGCTCTTACTACGTGGAGTGGCTCACCGACAAGATGGAAGAGGATGCGGAGCGCATCTTCGCCGAGATCGATGAGATGGGCGGCGTGGTGAAAGGAATTGAGGACGGATACTTCCAGAGCCAGATCGCGATGTCGGCAGAGCGCTTCCAGCACGAGGTCGAGACGAACCAGCGCATCGTCGTCGGTGTGAACGATTTCACCGGTGGCAACGAGGAAATGAGTATCGAGACTTTGAGAATCGGGCCGGAGATCCAGGCCAAACAGCGTCAGCGCCTGGCCGACCTGCGGGCGCGGCGTGATCAGGCCGAGGTGGATGCTGCCCTGGAACGCCTGGCGCAGGCCGCGCAGAACGATGAGAATCTCATGGAACCGGTTCTCGACGCCGCGCGTGCGTACGCCACGCTGGGCGAGATCCGACATGCCTTGGAGAGGGTATACGGGAGGTTCCGGGAGCCCGTGTTTTTCTAGAATTCACCAGGTTCGTTGAATGCCGCAATACAGATTCAATCCGCTCACCGCCGATCGAGTGATTGTTGCGCCCGGAAGGGTGGGGCGGCCTCGGGTTCCGCCGGCACCCGCTGGGCGCGGCGAACTGCCGGAACGCGACGCCTCGTGTCCCTTTTGCCCCGGCAACGAGAAGGAAACGCCGGCGGAGCTGTTGCGGATCGGGGCGGACGAATGGAGCGTTCGGGTGGTGCCCAACAAGTTCGCGGCTCTAGAAGAAGGTGAGGAGCCGGCGGCCGTCGAGTCGAGCTCGTATCGGTACGTGCAGCCCGCCGTGGGTCGCCACGAGGTGATCGTCGAAACGCCCTACCACAATCGGGACCTACCGGATCTCGGGGACGAGGATGTGCTGGCGGTGATGCAGGCCTACCGTGCGCGATTCGCTGAGGCGGCATCCGACCGACGGATCAAGTGTGTCGTCATATTCCGTAACTACGGCCCCATGGCCAATGCCTCCATCGTTCACGCCCACTCGCAGTTGGCGGCCCTTTCATTCGTGCCGCACGCCGTTTCGAGGATCTTCGAGCACTCAAAGGAGCACCGCGGCGCCGGGGGCCACGCTTTGCTCTTTGATGTAGTGTCCGAAGAGGTGAAGGACGGCGCACGGCTCATTGAGGAACGGGACCGCTTCGCGACGTTCGTTCCCTTCGCCCCCGCACACGACTACGAGGTGTGGGTCGCGCCCGCCTTCGTGCCGCCGCGCTTCGACCGCGTCGACGACGAGACGCTGGCCAGCTTCGCTGCAGCTGTGCGCCGGGCGGCGGCCGCCGTCGACCAGACGCTCGGCGGACCCGACTACAATCTCATCCTCCATACTCCCCCACTCGTCGATGGCGCCGAAGCGGTTCTCCCCTGGTACGTCCAGATCATACCGCGGCTCACGCTGGCCGGCTTCGAGATCGGCGTCGGCGTACACGTCCTCGTGACGGAGCCGGAGGAAGCGGCGGCGAAGTTGAAAGCGGGGCTCGCCGAGGTTGCCGAGCTCTGATGGCGCGGGCTATTTTGCCGACGCGAAGTTCCGACACCAACCTCACCCCACAACGCCATGGCAGACCGTAAGATACGCGTGCTGGTGGGCAAGCCAGGCCTGGACGGCCACGATCGCGGCGCGAAAGTGGTTGCAGCTGCGCTTCGCGACGCCGGCATGGAGGTCATCTACACCGGCCTTCACCAAACGCCCGAAGAGATCGTACAGGCGGCGATTCAGGAAGACGTCGATGTCGTGGCGCTGTCGATCCTCTCGGGGGCCCACATGACTCTCTTCCCTCGGGTCCTCAACCTGCTGCAGGAGGAAGGGATGGACCAGGTGCTGGTCACCGGCGGCGGCATCATCCCCGACGAGGACATGAAGAAGCTGCACGAGATGGGGGTTGGCCGTCTGTTCGGACCGGGGACCCCGACGTCCGAAGCGGTGACCTACATCGGGGACTGGTTCAAAAAACACGGGGCTGCCAAGGACTGATGCCGGGTCGCCTCTCGTTTCTCCCTATCGTTGTCCTTGTCGGCTTTTTTGTCGACAACGACAACGATAAGGAGAAACGAGAAGCGAGGGATGGAGGGAGCTGGATCATTGAAAGCTAAGCGGAAGCCCCGCATGCGCTGCCTGGCGGAGGAACTGCAGGTCCTCGAAGCCGAGCTGCGGATGGGCGGTGGACCGAAGAAGATCGAAAAACAGCACGCCTCGGGTAAGCTCACCGCGCGCGAGCGCCTCGATCTCCTCTTCGACAAAGACACGCATTTCCAAGAAGTCGGACTGCTGGTCGCCTACGACAAGTACGACGGGAAGGCACCGGGCGCCGGCGTGGTTACGGGATACGGCGTCGTGGAGGGCCGCGAGGTCGTAGTCGTCGCCAACGACGGCACGGTCAAAGCCGGATCGTGGTGGCCCGAGACGATTCCGAAAATGCTGCGGGCCCAGGAGATCGCGATGCGCTGCCGCATCCCCATCGTCTACCTGGTCGACTCGTCCGGAATCAACCTTCCCTATCAGGGAGGCGTGTTCCCGGGGCAGTACGGCGCGTCCCGACTCTTCTACTACAACTCGCTGATGCGCCGCTATCTGAGGGTGCCGCAGATTTCGGCCGTCATGGGGCCCTGCATCGCCGGCGGCGCCTACCTGCCGGCGCTGTCCGACGTGATCTTCATGGTGAAGGGGACCAGCTTCATGGGGTTGGGCGGCCCGAATCTGGTGAAGGGCGCCACCGGGCAGACCGTCGATGCCGAGACGCTGGGCGGAGCCGATACCCACACGCAGATATCCGGCGTGGCGCATTACGAGCCGGAGAACGACGAGCAATGCATCGAGTGGATCCGCGAACACATCGCCGACCTGCCGCCGACGCAGGGCCTGCCGATCACGATCTCGGATCCGCAAGCCCCGAAGCGGCCGCCCGAGGACGCGTACGAGCTAACACCCGACGACCATCGCGGCGGCTATGACATGCGCGCTGTGTTGGAGACTATCGTCGATGACGGCGAGTGGCGCGAGTTCCAGCCGGAACTAGCCCAGGAGATGATGTGCGTCGATGCGCGCATAAACGGGATCCCGGTCGGTATCCTCGCGAACGACCGCGGGATAATTCCGGACAAGAAGGGTGGCGCGCCTCGCTTCGGCGGGATCATCTACACCGAGAGCGCCGAGAAGTGTGCCTACTACATGGAGACCTGCGACCGGCACCGCCGGCCGCTGCTTTACATTCAAGACGTCTCCGGCTTCATGGTGGGTACCGAAGCCGAGCATTCGGGAATCATCCGCGCGGGCGCTCGCATGGTCGAGGCGATGTCGGCGGCCACCGTGCCGAAGATCGTGCTCACCATCAACCACGCCAGCGGCGCCGGCTATTACGCGATGGCGGGGCAAGGATTCGACCCCGATTTCATCTTCAGCTGGCCCACCGGCCGGATGGGGGTGATGGAAGGCGAGTCGGCGGTCCGAGCCGTGCATGGGCCGGCCATCGACGAGGCTAAAGCCGAAGGGCGCGAGCTCGACGCCGAGACGCAGAAGGCCGTAGAGAAGACGCTGGCAGCCTACGAGCAGCAGCTCGACGCCCGCTTCGCCGCCGCCCGGGGCTATGTGGACGCCGTGATCACACCGGAAAAAACACGCGACGCCCTAACGCTCGCTCTGCGTGCCGCCATTCAGAACGCCGGACCTCACATCGGCCCGTTCGCGCTGCCCGGGTCGCTCGAGTCGCTTCTCAGGTGAGCGGCGCGAACATTCGGATCGCCTCGGGGCAGGGGTTCTGGGGCGACTGGCTCGAAGCTCCCGTTCATCAGGTCAATGCCGGGCCCATCGACTATCTGGTGATGGACTACCTCGCCGAGCTCACGATGTCCATCCTCCAGAAGCAAAGGAGCCGCGACCCCTCCCAGGGGTATGCCCGCGATTTCGTGCCGCTGATGGCGAGAATACTGCCCGACTGCATCGACAAAGGCATTCGGGTCGTTGCCAACGCGGGCGGCGTGAACCCGCTGTCGTGCCTCGATGCGGTGGTCGAAGTGGCGCAGCAGCTGGGGCTGGGCGGACGCGCTCGCATGGGAGTGATAACGGGCGACGATTTGATGGTGCGCCTGGACGAGCTGCTCGACGATGGTATCGAGCTCCGAAACATGGAGACGGGCGAACCGCTCGAGTCGGTGCGTGACCAGATCAAGTCGGCAAACGCCTACATCGGTGCGGGGCCGATCATCGAGGCCCTCGAGAAGGATGCCGTTGTCATCATCGCGGGGCGGACCACCGATACCGCTCTCACGTACGCACCGATGATGCACGAGCACGGCTGGGCGGCCGACGATTGGGACAAGATCGCCGCCGGCGTCGTGGCCGGACACATCAACGAGTGCGGCGCCCAGGCCACCGGCGGCAACACCGGAGTCGATTGGGAGTCCATCGACTACGCCAACATCGGGTACCCGATCATCGAGTCCCACCCGGATGGTAACTTCGTCGTCACCAAGCACGACGCGCTGGGGGGGCGTGTGACCGTCGCCACGGTAGCGGAGCAGCTTCTCTACGAGATGGGAGATCCGGCGAAGTACATCACGCCCGACTGTGTCGCCGATTTCAGTACCATTCAGCTCGAACAGGGCGGGACCGACCGAGTGCGGGTGAGCAGTGTCGCTGGCGGCCCGAGTACCGATCTGCTAAAGGTCTCCATCTCCTATCTCGCCGGCTACAAAGCCGTCGGGACGATGGTCTACTCGTGGCCGGACGCCCACAAGAAGGCGCAGGCGGCGGACCGCACGATTCGTGGTAGACTGTTTTTT